>NZ_CP108039.1:2772321-3080357 GCF_036173045.1 Streptomyces sp. NBC_00299 | reverse complement strand
GACAGGTCCACCGATGAGTGAAAACCTGACGCTGGGAGACCGTCTCCGTATCGCTCGTAGGACACGGAAGCTGTCGGCTGCCCAACTGGCACAGAAGGTCGCGGTCTCCCCAAGCTACGTGCAGAAGTTGGAGTCGGGCGCGCGCAAGGCTTCACCGTCGTTGGTCCTGGCCCTCGCCAAGGCGCTGCGCTTCGGTCCCGAGGTCCTGACTGGTCAGCCGTACTACGGTGAGCCGGAGGCGGAAGACGGCGTTCACGCTGTCATCCCCGAGCTCCGCCGTCTCCTGCTCTGCTATGACAGCCCCGACGATCTGGAGATCGCTCCCCGGGCGCTTCCCGTGCTCGCCTCGGAGGTCGATCAGGTGGCGGCCCTACGCCGCGATGCTCGGTACGCCCCGATGGGCCCGCTGCTTCCGCCGATCATCACCGAACTGACCCACGTCGCCCTCGGCGGTGCCAACGGCGACCGGGGCAAGGCGTTCTGGCACCTGGCGCGTGCCTATCGCGCTGTGAACTCCCTGGCCCACAAGATGGGCCACCACGACTTGTCGAACACGGCGCTGGAGCGCGTCCGTTGGGCGGCGGACCGCTCTGGTGACCCCCTGATGCAGTTCACGGCTGGCTACCTCGTCGCAGGAGCGATGCTGCGCCAGGGCGCGTACTCGCCGGCACGCCGCAAGCTCCTCGGGCTGCGGACCGAGTTGGAGCGGTTCCAGCCGGAACGCTCCTTCACGGAGGACGCGCTCGCGGTCGACGGCGCGCTGCTGCTGAAGCTGGCCGTTCTCGAAGCCCGTGAGAACCATTCTGATCGCGCCGACGCGTACCTGCGGGAGGCGGAGCAGGTCGCGAGCATGGCAGGCAACCGTGACTCCCTGGCATACGAGATGTCGTTCGGGCCGACGAACATCCGCATCCATGAGGTGCACGCGATGATCGACACGGGTGACACCGAGCAGGCCCTCGCCCGCCTCACCGAATGGTCTCCGGTCTCCGGCGGCGAGTGGGCGCCGCCCAGTACGACCGTCGGCGAGCGGTCGAGCCATCACTTCATCGACGTGGCGTCTGCGAAGCTCGCAGAGGGCGACCGGGACGGTGCCTTCGCGGACCTCAAGCGCGCACGGAAGGTCGCACCCAACCACACGCGGTTCCACCCGTCCGTTCGCGAGACCACCGCAGCACTGCTCAGGATGGATGCACACCCCTCCAACGAGCTGTCTGCCTTTGGGAGTTGGACGGGTATTAGCACAACGTGAGCCTCTGTCAAGGGCTTTGGCGATCGGAGCCCACGGACAGACTGTCCGCGCAGGACACCTTGCTGAATGGAATGGTCTCTTCACACGCAGTGGTGAGGAGGCCTTTTCCATGTCCGACGACAATCCCGCAGCTCGCGCGAACCCGCCGCGCTGGATGCCCATCGGCGAGGAGCCCGAGCTGTGCTCGGCGGGGGAGTGGTGGGACGCCGTACGCGCCGTGGAGGCCGTGGGCCGACGCGCGATCGAGATCCTCGGCGAGGGTGACGAACCGGTCGGCCCGGTGATCCTGGACCACGGAGGCCCGGAGCCTCGGCTGTACTTCCTGGTTCCCGTGGGTACTGCGGCTCGCTGGGAGGAGCCGGGGACCGTTGCGCTGGGGCAGAAGTGCCACGTCGTTGTCCCGTCCGCGGAGAGCACGACGCCTCCGGGGATGCACTGGCACGTCTTCCCCCGAGGCCCGCGGTCGTTGACGCGGCCCGATGCCCTGCGCCGCGCGCTGAGTCAGGCTCGGCGGGAGCGGCGAGGGCCCGCAGAGGAAGCAGCCTGCTGATGGCCCTGAGCATCTCCCTCGTGCTGGTCCTCGGCATCGTCGTGGTGCTTCTGATCCGGACCAAATCCGTGAAGCCCGGAGCCGCGATCGTCTGCGTGCTTTTCGGGTTCTTCCTGGCGGGCACGTCCATCGCCCCGAACATCAACCGGTTCGTGACCGGCGTCGCCGACATGATCGGACATATTCGCTTTTAGGGAGCGCGACGCGGCTTCCGAATCCCCTTTCTCTGCCAGGTCCGCGGTCCGCCCCGATCACCTGGCGGCCCCGTCCCCCCAACTTGCCTGAGGCCCCCGATGACATTCACGTTCAGCTCGGAGAACACGTCCCCCCACACAGTGGGCGTGCATCGGACGAACGGCCCCAATCCCGCTCGCCAGCGGCGCCTGGTCCACGCCGAGGGGCTCTGATGCGTCTCGTCTACCATCCGGCCGGCCATGACGACGACCTACGTACGGCCCTGGTCGAGCTGCAGGCGGGGCGTTGGAAGCCGGCACGGGAGTTGCTGTGGGAGACGGGCACGCACTGGCCATTGCGAACGTCACGCACTCAGTTGCTGGCCGTGGCAGCCGCCCGATCGGACGTGGTCGACGTCTGGCTCGCGGAGGAGCCGGACAGCTACGACGCGCAGCTGATGGCTGTTCGTGTCGCCGTCGAGAGGGCGCTGCGTGCACACCGTCAACGACACCCTCGGACCTTGGAGTTCGAGACGAGGGCGCGACGTGCGGCGCTCCTGGCAGCGCGTCGTGCGCCGCATGATCCCGTGCCGTGGGTGTGCCTCGTGGCGCTGGCCCAGATCGACACGCGGCAGCTGCGTCAGGAACACCGAATGAGGCCCAACGAGCCGATGCTGCCCAGCGGTCCGTGGGGGTTGTTGTACGAGGTCAACCAGCGTGATCCGTACAACCGCGAGGCCTACCACCGCGTGCTGCAGTTCATGCTCGCCCTTGAGGGGCCGCGGGGCGCTTCCTTGGCCGCGGTCTTCGACTTCGGCCGATCCGTGGCCTCACAGCGTCCCGTCGGATCGCCGCTGCTGCTTCTGCCGGCGTACGCACAGATCGAGCAGCGTCGGCAATCGCGCGCCGATCCGCTGTGGCGGCGGCAGTGGGCGCAGGAGTCGACACTCGACTACACACTGGCCGCCTTTCACGACTGGTTCCACAAGGCGCCCGCCGGGCAGCACTCGGTGGCCGATCTGAACCTCCTGGCCTACGCGTTGTGGGCAGGAGCCCAGTACCTGGAGGCCGCCGAGGTGTTCGAGGTGATGGGCCCGTACGCGGCCCGTGAGCCGTGGGCGTCGGTGCACGAGGGGGCCGCGGGGCCGGACCCTGGCGAGGCGCTGCTCCTTCGGGCGCGCGCCGAATCCCTCTCGTACGCCCGCAACCATAGGCCGCGCGCAGGGCCGCACCCGTGATCGGCATCCGCTGGCAGCTAAACCCCAATTGGCATGGACCTGTCCAGATCATCTTTAGTTTTGGAGGCTTACCCGTGTCTCGCTTGAGTCCGAACCACCGCGCGACGTCCCGGAAGCCCGATGACGCATACCTGCGGGAGCTGGGCTACGAGCCCGTACTGACCCGGCGCATGGGGCCATTCGGGAACTTCGCGATCTCGTTCAGCGTCATCAGCGTTTTGTCCGGCTGCATGACCCTGTACGGCTTCGGCCTGAACACCGGCGGTCCGTCGGTGATGTTGTGGGGCTGGCTGATCGTCGGCGCCATGGTGATGTTCATCGGCGCCGCACTCGCCGAGGTGACCTCCGCATATCCGACCTCCGGAGCCCTTTACTACCAGGCAGAG
Source organism: Streptomyces sp. NBC_00299 (assembly GCF_036173045.1). Classification (GTDB taxonomy): domain Bacteria; phylum Actinomycetota; class Actinomycetes; order Streptomycetales; family Streptomycetaceae; genus Streptomyces; species Streptomyces machairae. The sequence continues at coordinate 3,076,758 of NZ_CP108039.1, read as the reverse complement.
CAACTCGGCGGGCGGAAGTGGGGCTGGTACACAGGCTGGCTCAACTTGTTGGGCCTGCTCGGCGCGATCGCCGGCATCGACTACGGGGCCGCGCTGTTCACGGGCGCCCTGTTAAACCTGCAGTGGGGCTTCGAGCCGACGCCGGGCAGGATCATGGTGATCTTCCTGTGCATCCTCGCCCTGCACCTCGCCCTGAACCTGTTCGGGGTCCGGCTGGTCAGCATTCTCAACAGCATCAGCGTGTGGTGGCACCTCGGCGGCGTCACGGTGATCGTTGGGGCACTGGCGATCGTGCCCTCTCATCACCAGTCCGCAGACTTCGTGTTCGGCGAGTTCGTCAATAACACCGGCTGGTCCAGCCCCCTGTACGTGGCTGTGCTCGGTCTGCTGCTGGCCCAGTACACGTTCTGCGGTTACGACGCCTCCGCGCACCTGTCGGAGGAGACCACCGACGCCCAGGTCTCCGCATCCCGCGGCATCATCCACGCGATCGGGTGGTCGTGGCTGGCCGGGTTCGTCCTGCTGGCCGGGCTCACGTTCGCGATCCAGGACTACGCGGGCACCGTGGGCACGGCGACGGGAGTGCCGCCGGCGCAGATCTTCCTGGACGCGCTGGGCGTCGCGGGGGCGAAGGCACTGCTCCTAGTCGTGATCATCGCGCAGTTGTGCTGTGGCAACGCCGAGACCGCCGCGGCCAGCCGGATGGTGTTCGCGTTCTCGCGCGACGGGGCGCTGCCGGGTTCGTACCTGTGGCGTCAGGTGGACCGCCGCACTGGCACTCCGCGCCTGGCCGTGCTCCTGGCGGTCGTGTGTGCCGCCGTGCTGGCCCTGCCGAGCCTGTACAGCCCGGTCGCGTACGCGGCGATCACCAGTATCAATGTGGTCGGGATCACCCCGGCGTACGCGATCCCGATCTACTTGCGCATCAAGAACCGCGACCGCTTCCGGCCCGGTCCTTGGAACCTCGGCAGCTGGGGTGTGGCCGTCGGCACGATCGCCGTTGCCTGGGTGCTGTTCGTGACGGTGCTGTTCTGTCTGCCGCAGACGCGCCCCGCCGACGGTGGCCTGGTCTCCGTGGAGACCTTCAACTACGCGCCCATCGCACTGCTCGCCGTCCTGGCCCTCGCCTGGGGGTGGTGGCGGAAGCAGGGCAGCTCCTATGAAGTGCCGGCCCAGAACTTCGACCGCTCGGCGACTACGTACGAAGACGAGGTCGTGTGATGACGAGAACCACGACCGGCAACGGCACCGTTGCCCGACTGGCCCCCGCACCTGTCCCTGAGCAGGGCGGGCGCTCCGGGAAGGGCCTCTCCCTGTCCGACCTGCGGAACCTCGTCAAGGCGGGTGCGATCGACACAGTGTTGCTCGCCGTCCCTGACCTGCAAGGGAGGCTGAAGGGGAAGCGTTACGACGCGAACCACTTCCTCAAGCGCGTCGCGCATGACGGCACCGAGGTGTGCGCCTACGTCCTGGCCACCGACGTCGACATGAGCCCGGCGGATGGCTTCGCCCTGACCTCGTGGGAGACCGGCTACCAGGACCTGTCCGTGCAACCGGCTCTGTCGACCCTGTATGTGGTGCCGTGGCTGCCGCGCACCGTTGCCGTGCTCGGCGATGCGGTGCACCACGATGGGACGCTGATCGACATCGCGCCCCGCCAGATCCTCCACCAGCAGTTGACCCGACTGTCGCGGCACGGGCTGCATCCCAAAGTGGGGATCGAGACCGAGTTCGTCCTCTACAAGGGCACGTACGCGGACGCGGAACAGGCTGGCTATCAGGGTCTACGGCCGTTGACGACGGAGAACCTGGACTACGCCCTCGACCACGACCCCGTATCTGACCGGTACTTGCGCCGTCTTCAGCGGGCGCTCGCCGGGGCGGGGATGCCCGTGGAAGCGATCAAGACCGAATCAGGCCCCGGCCAGGTCGAGGTGACCTTCCCGTACGGTGGCGCTCTCACCGCCTGCGACCGGCACCCGCTCTTCAAGCACGCCGTGCGCACCCTGGGCTCGCGAGCCGGTCTGGCGCCCACGTTCATGGCAGCCCCGGAAACCGGCCGAGCCAACGGCCTGCACCTGCACGTGTCGCTGTGGTCGAAGGCCATCAGCCAACTCCACGAGCCCGGCAGCGAGCACGAGCTGTCCCAGGTCGGTCAGCACGCCATCGCGGGTCTGCTCGCCGGCCTGCCCGAGCTGGGCCCGTTTTACGCACCCAGCGTCAACTCCTACAAGCGGTTCACGCCCGGCTCCTTCGCGCCGACCACGTTCACCTGGGGCCGGGACAACCGCACCTGCGCTGTCCGCGTCGTCGGCAGCGGCGAAGGGCTGCACCTGGAGATCCGTGTGCCGGGTGCGGACGCCAATCCGTATCTGGCGCTGTCGGCGGTGCTGGCCGCCATGGACCACGGTCTGGAACGGAAGCTCGCCCTTGGTCCCGAAGCGACCGGCAACGCCTACCGCGCGAGTGGAACAGAAGCCCCCGTGCCATCCACCCTCGGCTTGTCCCTGACCGCATTCCAGAACAGCGCGCTCGCGCAGCAGGCCTTCGGCACCGAGGTGGTCGAGCACTATGCCCGCCTCGCCCGGCTCGAACTCGCCCACGACGAGCGCCTCGTCACCGATGCCGAGCGTCAGCGGTGGCTGGCCCGTGCCTGACCAGCCCGCTTCCCAGGAGGGACATACAGCCGTGAGCGTCCGCAGATGACCAGCTCAGGCCGCATTGTCAGTGGCCCTTGGCAAGCTACCCACCCACGACAGGACACTGAGCGCGTCCGATCCGTCACCCATCGTGGCGCGGTCGGGCGGCCAAGCGAGCGGAAGGGCGCCCCGTGACCGACATGCCCAGTGCGCTCCACCAACTGGTGGAGTCGGTGACCGACACGTACACGGTGGTCGCCGAACATCCCAGGCCCGGCGACATCAGACCTTCCGTCTGGGAGGTCGAAGGACCTGGTGGAGACCGGTGGTTCGGCAAGCTCCACGCGGGCCCGAAACTACACCGACGCGAAGTGACTGCGTACCAGAAGTGGACCGTCGCCCTGGGCGCCGACCGTGCACCCGAGCTCGTCGCCGCGGACACGCAGACGCGCACCATCCTGATCACCGCCCTGCCCGGGCGCAGCCTCGACACACTGCGCCTGCCGGCCGAGCAGGAGCGTGCGGCCTACGAGCAGGCCGGCGAACTGCTCGCCCGGCACCACACCGCGGCAGCCGACGAGCCCTCGCTGGAAGAGACAGAGGAGATGTGGGATGAGACAGTCGCCCAGCTCCTGGAGCGCACGGCGACGAACGTGCCGGAACACGACCTCGCGATGGTGCGCATGCTCGCTGGGGAAGCTCAGCCGAGCCTGCCTCAGGTATCCCAGCACGGCGACTACATGCCCAAGAACTGGATGTGGGACGAGACCGAGCAGCGGCTCCGGGTCATCGACTACGAACGGGCCGAGCTTCGGCCCGCCGCCTACCGGGACCTGAGCCGACTGCGCTACCGGATCCTGCGCCACCGCCCCGACCTCTACGCCGCGTTCCACAGTGGATACGGCCGTCCCCTCACCGAGGAGGAACAGATCGCGTGCCGGGCGTACGGGGCACTGGATGCCTTGGACTCTCTGGATTGGGGGATCAAGCACCGCGACATCGGCCTGGTTGACGAGGCGCACACCATGCTGGAAAACCTGCGCCTGGAGACCGGCAAGCGGGTGTGGGGCGGGTGGCGCGCGTGAACGCCTTTGCCGGAACCTCTACCTACTACCGGCGCTTCCGTCCGGGCATCCCCGCCGACCTCGCAGCCCTTCTCGACGAGGCGGCGCCCACGGACAGGCCACGGCGCCTTCTGGACATCGGCACCGGCCCGGGACTCGTTGTCCACGCCCTCTTGCCGTACTTCGACGATCTGTTCGCGGTCGATGCCGAGCCGGGGATGCTCACGGAAGCCGAAGCAACGCCTTCACCGTCCTCACGGCCCGCAGGCCCTCCGCACACGAGGGTCGGTGATTCGTATGGACGGAGCAGCCAGCGGTGACATGCTGACCGCTGACGTGCTCGAAGACCGGTACGGGCTCGTCGCCGAGGTCGTCGAACCTGTGCACATGGGCACGGACACCATCAACCGGCGAGTCCTGACGGATGACGGCCTGAGGTTGTTCGTCAAGCAGTACCGCTCGATGGACGACCTGGACGCGGCGCGCAACGCGTGGGACATGTCGGAGTACTGCCGGGTCGCCAAGCTCCCCGTTCCGCGCGTGTGGCCTGATGCCAACGACAACCTGGTCACCATCGCGGGAGGCAGCGCTTGGGCGGTGGTCGACGAGGCTCCCGGCCGGGTGACCACGTCTGCGATGACAGTCCCTCTCGCCGAACACATCGGCGTCGTCATGGGGCGCATGCACCGTGCGCTCGCCGCGTATCCGTTGCCCAAGCGTGTGCAACAGACCCGCTGGCGTAGCGAGCCCGTCGAGGACGCTGTGGCGAGGTGCGACACCGTGATGGACAGAGCCACGCGACAAGGCCACGACCGTCTTGACCAACTGCGTGATGATCTCGACCAGCGGCGGACGAACCTGCGCAGGCATGCCGCCAGGCTGAGGGAACGTCTGCCCGCGACGCTGGGGGAGCAGGCGCTGCACGCGGACCTCTCCCGCACCAACCTCATCACGCTCGGCGAAGCAGTCACCGGCGTCATCGACTTCCGCTGCGCCAGCGCGATACCGGCCTGGGAGCTGGGGCGAGCGGCGTTCGACCCGCGCACCGTCGCGACCAGCACCGAGTGGGCAGCCTGCGCCCTGGCCATGGCCAGGGCCTACCGCTCGGAGCACCCCAGCCTTCCGGTCCAGGAGGTGCGGGCCTGCGCCCGGATCGCGCTGCTGTACATGCTGTTCAGCGTCTACGGCGCCACCACCGCCGAATACGACTTGCCGCGGGAGGCGGAGGCGGATCTGAAACGGCATTGGCGCGAGCGTCAGATCGCCATCGGTCGGCTGCTCAGTGACCTTGAAGGCGTTGAAGACGAGCTCGCGGGCATCGGAGCGAGCGGAGGCGCGTCGTGACTATCCAGCAGCTTCCAACTGCGTTGAGCGAACTGGCTGATGAGCGACAGCCTCAACCACGCATGGCATACAGGGGGATGTCTTGGCGTATCAAACCGTGATCGGCCTGCACCTGGCACGTATCCCGAAGCAGCGTGAGCTGCTGGGATTCCAGAGGACTTCCCTGGCCCGGCATGGCCTTTCTGCGGAGGGCCTGAGCCGATGACGACCATTCCGAAGCCCACTGCGGCTGCCACGCCGACCGACGAGGCAGAGACGCCGGACGAGGAACTGAAGTTCGTCATCCCCGGCGACCGCCGCATCGAGGCCGCCAACGCGATCACAACCCGTTCGATGGCCCGGCGTCTGCCCCAACTGATCCGCCGCTCGCTGGCCCTGGGCTGGCAGGTCGACCGTGCAGCGGTCATCGCGTTGCTCGCCGTCCAACTCCTCTCCGGGGTGTTGGAAGCGTTCGGGCTGATGGCCACCACCGGGGTGATCAAGCCTCTGATCGCCTCCCAGCACATCAGCGGCGACCAGCTCCGCTCCGCCGTACCTTCCCTTGTCGTCCTGTCAGGGGCCATCGGCCTGCGCGCACTGCTCGGTATCGCCTCCACCGCGCTATCGGCCAGGCTGGCCCCCCGCATTGCCAGAGAGGCAGAACTCAAGCTCCTCGACGCGGCGACGCAGGCGGAACTCGCCGCGTACGACAATCCGGGATACAACGACCGTTGGGACGCGGCCGACCGAGGCGTGGAAGTCTCGAGGGATCTTCTCACCGAGGCCCAGTACATCCTCGCCGCGTCGGCATCGCTGATCGCCTCGGCGTGTGTCCTGACCGCCGTGCACCCGGTCCTTCTCCCGCTGCTCATCCTGGCGGCCCTGCCGAAGGGGGTGGCCAGCGTTCGGGCGGCACGCATCAGCTACATCGCGTCGCTCGCTACGTCGAAGGACCGGCGCCTGCTCGGAATGCTGCGCTGGTACATGGTCGACAAGCAGATCGCCGACCAAGTCCGCTCGGGCACCATGGCACCGTTCCTGCTCGACAAGTACCGCACGACTGGGGCGCGGATCGACAGGACCACCGACCAGGCCACCTGGCGTGCGGCCAGGGTCTCCCTGGTCGGTGGGGCAGCAGGAGGCCTCGCCCACGCGGTGGTGTGGGTGGCCCTGGCACTGTTGGTGTCCGCCGGGCAGATCTCGGTCGCCGCTCTCGGTACCGCGTTCCTCGCGTTGGGGCGCGTCAGCTCAGGACTGGACGGGATTGTCGGTTACGGAGCCAGACTCTTCCGGACGGGAATGTACTTGGACGACTGGGCGGACTTCATCGACGAAGCCGGCGGCCACCGTATCGACCGCGGTCCTCGGACGCCGGCCGCGCCCACGGTCGTATGCGCTGAGAACATCACCTTCCAGTATCCGAGCGCCGACCGGCCCGCCCTCGACGGTGTCTCCCTGGAGGTCCGGCGGGGCGAAGTCGTCGCGCTCGTGGGCGAGAACGGCTCAGGCAAGACCACCCTCAGCAAGATCCTCTCGGCTCTCTATCTGCCCGACCGAGGAGCCGTCACCTGGGACGGCACCGACACGAGGGACCTGGACGCGCATGCCACCTGGAGGAAGGTCGCGGTAGTACCCCAGTCCTACGCGAACTGGCCCCTGTCGGCGAGGGAGAACATCACTCTTGGGCAGACCACTCAGGAGGGGGACGCCGCCGTGCTTGCCGCGGCGCACGCCGCAGGCGCCGACGAGGTCATCGACGGATTGCGCAGCGGGCTGAACACTCTGTTGGCCAAGGAATGGTGGGGCGGGCAGGAACTGTCCGGCGGACAGTGGCAGAGGATCGCGCTCGCCCGAGCCTTCCACCGCCCCGCCGGACTGCTCGTCCTGGACGAACCGACCGCAGCCCTCGACCCGAGGGCCGAGCACCGCATCTTCACCGGGCTGCGCCGCCTCGCCGCCGACCGCGCGGTCGTACTGGTCACCCACCGGCTCACCAACGTGACCATCGCCGACCGAATCGTTGTCCTCGACAAGGGCCGGGTCATCCAGCACGGAACCCCCGAGGAACTGCTGGCCCAGCAGGACGGCTTGTTCCGTGAGCTGTGGGATCTGCAGAACGAGCGCACCGGGCGGGTACCTGTCCCGGCTGATTCCGAGGAGGGCGTGTCACCGAACTAGGCAGGCCATTTCTGAACTACCGCCGAGTGGGTTCTGCAGCTCTATTCGGCATCCCCAGGACCGGGGTTGTCTTTCGGATCATCGCGAAGGACACGGACTGAGGCTCGGCCCGGTCGGGGCTACCGGGGTCGCAGGGCGTGGAGATCCGGCAGATGGCGTTCGTCGACGTGGGGGAGGGTGGTATTCCGTCCTTGGCTGTCGCACAGACGTACGCGCTGCCTCGGTGGGGACGAGTCCGTCTCCACGACGATGTCCTGGATGTCGGGCCAGGCCCACTTCCGCACCCCGGGTGGCCTACTTGGCGGCCCAGCAGCCCAAGTTGTTCTGGTGCCCCTCCGCCGCCCGGCGCGGCGCGTCCGGCGATCCCAGCAGACCGTACGGCAGATACCCGGACCGGACACCGAGTTCCCACCCATGGACCTGGACGGCGAGGCAGGCCAGGGCGAGGGTGCCGAGGGGGAGGAGGGACCGTGGCGCGGGATCACCGGCATCGGCCTCGACGCTCTCCCGGTACGCCAGCCGGGCGACGAGGGCGTCCTCGAAGGCGTGCTGGTCGTCGTCGAGGAGTACGCGGAGCAGCCGCTGGTCCGCGCTCAGCGCGTCGCCGACCTCGTCGAGCCGCCGGGCGGCCTCCGCGCGCTCCCCGGCGTTCGGCTTGCGCAGCGGAACCGTCGGCCAGTCGCGGGGCAGATGCCCGGCCGCCTCGGTGAGATAGGGGCACAGGGCGTCCATGGCGGCGAGGTCGGCGGGGTCGGAGACGGAGGTGTACCGGTTGTAGGGCACGCCGTCACGGATGGCGGGCGCGTAGTCGCCGCGCAGCAGCAGCCCGGTGACCCGCTCCCAGTCCCACACATGCCCGCTGACGACACACATCTCGAACATGTCGAGCCAGGTCCGCGCGGTGGGCGCCTCCTTGACGACGTCCCGGAACGTGATGGGCCCGTCCCCGAACTCGTCGTCGTCCGGGTCCGTGCTGATCCGCTCCCCGACGAGGGGCAACCGGAGTTCCTGGTCCCCGTTCGGGAAGCACATGATGCTCAGCACTCCGTGCACACACTCCGCGGCGGTGACGGCGACCGTGCCAGCCGCAGCGTCGAGCCCCGGCTCCGTCACCGTTCGCGCGGCGACATAGTCGAGCAGTTCGTCCGCCATGGCCCGGATCAGCGACGGCGAGATGCTGCCGACCGCAGCGAGTGCCACCGCGTGTAGGCCCGCCCGTCGATGTCGTCGAGCGCCTCGGCCAACCGCTGCTCGCCTACCTGATGGCATGTCACATTCCGCACGTACCCCGCCCCTTCATGAACTCCACGACTGGACGAAGCACGTTATCAACGGGTACTGACAGCACAGTCCGGGTCGCGCGAGGGCCGCCGCCCGGGCCGCCGGTGTGGGGCCGGGTGAAGCTGTAGCGGCCCAGGCTGCTGACCCCATGGCCGGGTCAGACCGCAGTACTCGCGGTCTTCGGACGGGTGGCGTTCACCTGGCCCATGGCTCGGTCGATCGTGATCTCGATGACCACGCGCTCCGGGTCCGGAGCCGGCGTGCGCCCGTACCGGTCCGCGTAGCGCGCCACGGCATTGTCGACCGCTGCTGCGTCGGTAAGCACTTCGGCCGCGCCTTCCAGGGTGGCCCAGCGGCCTCCATCGACCTGGCACACGGCTGCGCGGGCTTCGCCAGGGCGGGACGCCTGAATGTTGGCGACTTTCTTGCTCGATTTGCGTGTGATAACGCGAGCGACTCCCGCGTCGACATCAAGGGTCACGCCGACGGGCACTACATGCGGACTTCCGTCGGAGCGAAGCGTGGTGAGGGTGCACAAGTGGTACTCATTCCAGAACGCTGAGTACTCAGGGGTCTGGCTGAATATGTCGCTAGGCATGCTCGTGAGCGTAACGCGGGGCACTGCGCAGATTGGCGCAGAAGTGACCTCTTCCACACACCTGTCCGCAGGCCAATGCCTCGACTGAATGCACCTTTTGGTGCTGAATGCTCACGTTATTCTCCCGCTAAATGTCTCAAAAGCATAACGGAAGCGCGCGTTGAGCGCGTTGCGGTGACCAATATGACCGCAAGTGAATCAGCAGTTCAGCGCCATGATCGAGAATCGGGGATGGTCGATTTATTGAGTTTGCCAGGGATGGTGAACCCTTCCTGTCGTGACTTGAGGCATAGCCTTTCGGCCTTGATCTCATGCGGGCCTGACGTAGGGTCCAAGACTGTTCCCGCAGGGGCTTCGTCCGTTCGCTTAACCGTTCGCGCTAGCGACTTCGTGCGTTCGGAGAGGCTCTTGCATGTCCTCGCGGCTCGCTCGCTGAGGTCGGCGTGCGCCCGTCCGCGGTGCTGCTCTCGGCGCTTGTGATCACCTCCATGAGCGCCGTTTGGGGACCCGAACATCGTTGACCCGTGGTGGCTGGCGCTCGGCTCACAGCAAGAGCCCCGATCGGCCGGTACGAAGGGATTGCTCAAATGTCTCCGCGAGACAGTCGTCGCGGCGCTACGGAATCTACGGTTCCCGCGCAGCAGAGGGCGAGCCGCCGACGGTTGGGGCGGTGGCGTACAGCTGAGAGGCGGACCGTGGAGCGCGACCTCCACCGCCGGCTGCGGCAGGAACTCCGCGACCTTGGCATCCACCCACCCCTGGATGTAGAGGAGCTGGCCAAGGCACTCAGCGAGAGGCGCGGACGCCCGATCGTCCTGCGCCCCTTCCCGCTGGAGAAGCCGGGGCCGTCGGGGCTGTGGATCGACCTGCCGGATATGGACGTGATCCTGTACCAGCAGGAGACGACCCGACTGCACCAGCGACAGATCATCCTTCACGAGATCCTCCACATCCTCGTCGCCGAGTGGGAGGGGGACCAGGCCGAGGAGGCGCTGGAGGAATCCCCCGACGACTTCGTCGAGGGTTGGGCGACCCTCATTCCTGTGCTCGATCCCAAGCTGATCCGGCGGGTCGCCCGCCGCTGCTCGTACGAGGACGAGGAGGAGTGCTCGGTCGAGCTCGCAGCCACGATCATCCTGGAGTGGTCCTCGGTGCTCGACGAACTCCCCCCGCTGTCGGAAAACCCGGAGGTACGTCGGGTTCAGTCCGCCCTGGGCGACCGGCGAGGGTGGCTGTAGTCGGTGAGCGAGATACTCCTGCTGATCATCGCGGCTGCGGTCGTCTGGCGGCTCTACCTGTGGTCGCGTGCCCCGCACGACGCTCCCACGCGCTCGGTCGCCCTCTCCCTCCTGTGCGCGGGTCTGTCGTATCCCATGGCCATGCCGGGGGGCAGCACCGGCATCGACACGGTGGCCGGGCACGGCGCGACGAAGGTGATCCAGAACGTCCTGCTGTTGGGGACGGTCTACTTCCTCATGTGCTTCTATCTGTACTCGGCCGACGGGCAGGCAGCCCGGCGTCGCGCACGGTGGGAAGCCGCCGTCGTGGCCACGGTCGCTGTGGCGATCATCCTGGCGGCCGTGAGCGTGCCGCACGAGGCGCTGGCCGGCTCGTTCAGCACGGCGGACATGACGGTCCCCCAGATCGCCTTCTTCTACGCCGCCGCCGGCCTGTATCTGATGTACGCGCTCGGTGTTGCCGGGCGGTGGTCCGCCCGCTATGCCCGCATGTCCAGTCGCCCTCACGCGACGGGGCTGTGGATGACTGCGATCGGCTTGGGGGCGATGGCGGTGGCCTGCGCCGTCCGTGCGGTCTTCGTCGCCGTCCGGTGGAGCGGGGGGTCCGTGCCGCACCAGCTCACGGCGAGCGTGGCGGTCGGGCTGGTGGTGTCGAGTCTGCTCTTCGTCGCGGGGGTCACCTATTCGGGGGTCCGCGCCAGGACCACGGCGACGCGGCTGTGGCTGCGCCGACGGCGGGATCACCGCCAGCTGACTCCGCTGTGGCAGTTGCTGATTGAGGTCTACCCCGAGAACGAGCTGCGCCCCGCCTCTCGGGGGCTCTGGGACCGGTGGCGGGCACGTGGCGTGCATCGCCGCTACCACCGGCGGATAGTGGAATGCCGGGACGGACTGGTCGACATCAGCCCCTACCTGGTACGCGGGCAGGACCGCACGGGCCCGCTGGACCTTGAGCCAGCTCAGCTGGCCCAGCGCCTGCTACTCGCCGCAGACATGATCAAGAACGGCGTCCCGGCACCGGGCCAGGCAGTCGCCTTGGCGGTGCCACAGGAAGACGATCGGAACGCGGACGTCCGTCAGCTCATCGCGGTGTCGGACGCACTTCGGCTGACCGCGTGAGCGTGGAAGAACAAGGGAGACGAGACGAGATGCTGATCACCGCCGGCCGGGTCCTGACCGGCTCCGGGACTTACCTGGAGGACGGTGCCGTCCTCGTCGAGGGCGACGCGATCACCGCGGTCGGGCCGCGCGCGCAGCTCGCTGACCACGTCGGGGCGGGCGGGACACATCTGGCGTTTCCTGACTCGACGGTGGTGCCCGGGCTGATCGACGCTCACGTGCATCTCGTGTTCGACGGCGGTGGTGACCCTGTGGCCGCCCTCCACGAGTTCAGCGACGGCAGGCTGCTCCAGGACATGCGCCGGCGCGCGGAGCAACTCCTGTCCAGCGGGGTGACGACGGTCCGGGACCTGGGAGACTGCCACGGCTTGGCGCTCCGCTTGGATGAAGAGATCAGCCAGGGCAGCACTTCCGGCCCGCGCATCGTGGCCGCGGGCACACCGGCCACTCCTCCTGGAGGGCACTGTCACTTCCTGGGCGGCGAGGTCTCAGGCGTGGACCAGGTCCGCGATCTCGTGCGGCGCAACATCGCGGCGGGCGCCGGCGTGATCAAGGCGATGGTCACCGGAGGCGGCCTGACCAAGGACGGGCCGAAGAGCTGGCAGAGCCAGTTCACGCCGGACGAACTCCAGGCCCTGGTCGACGAGGCCCACCAGGCCGGCGTGCCGGTGGCCGCCCACGCTCACGGTACGGACGGCATCACGGCGGCCGTCGAAGAAGGCGTCGACACGATCGAGCACTGCACCTGGATGACCGCCGACGGCTTCGACCTTCGCCAGGACGTCCTGAAGCAGATCATCGATCGGGACATCGCGGTCTGTCCGGCCGTCAGCCCTCACTGGGAGATGCTGCCCCGCTTCTTCGGGGAGGAGCGGGCGGAGGCCATGTTCGATCTCGTGCGACAGATGGCGGAGGCCGGAGCCAAGCTCATCGCTGGCACCGACGCCGGCGTCCAGCGCGCCGGATTCGACGGCCTCGTCCCCGCCCTTTCCTTCTACGCGCACCTTGGCCTGCCGAACAGCAGGATCCTCGACATGGCGACCGCCGACGCGGCCGGTGCACTCGGACTGGGTGAGACGACGGGCCGGATCGCTCCGAGGTTCCGCGCGGACCTGCTGGTGATTGACGGAGACCCTCTGGAAGACCTCAGTGCGCTGAAGAACGTCCGGGCCGTGGTCGCCGCCGGCCGCCTCCTCGAGTTGGGCAGGACGGCAGAACAGCAGTAGCAACCTTGCCTGTCCGCAGTCCGTGAGCTGCGGACAGGCGCTACTCGTTCCCGCCCGTTTCCTTCTCCTCCAGTTCCGCCACCAGCTCGTTGACGAGTGCCATCGCCTTCGGCGACAGGCCCTGCGCGCCCAGGCCACGAGCCTTGACCCGGCTCACTGCCCCCTTCTTGGCGGCTGCCAGCAGTTGTAGGCCCTCATAGACCTGAGCGGCCACGGCGTCGTCCGGCTTGAAGTACATCCTCGAGACACCGATGACGTCGGCCAGTGCGTCCAGAACCTCAGGGGCAGCGGTCTCAGCCACGCCCGTACGGAGATCCCGGAAGTCCTCCTCGGTGAGGATCTGCTCCCCGGCGCTGGCGTTCACCGCGCTCGCCATCTCCGCATCGGACGGCGGCCCCGGAGGACTGGGATACGAGCTGTTCAGCAGCAGGGTGATCTTCTCGGTCAGCGATCCGAGAGCAGCGTCAGCGGCTGGGGCCCTCTCCGCCTCCGACAGCGCAGATCCCTCGACCGGCATACCCTGCGCCTTGGCGATCGACCGGTCTTCCGCTCGCCGCAGTTCGACCTCGCTGACGCCGTATGCCGCAGCCAGAGCCGGGACGTACTTGTCCTTGAGCCGCCGCTCTCCGCGCTCGGCGCCTGCCACTGGCCCGGCGCTCTTGGTTCCGATCAGCGCGGCCGTCTCGTACTGGTAGTAGCCGGCATCGCAACGCAGATCAGTCAGATCGGGCGGCCCGGACCGCGGGAACAGATCATCTACATCGCGGCCGACAGCACGCGCCAGTGCCGGCAGCTTCTCAGGGTCCGGAGTCTGGGCACCGTTTTCCCAGCTAGCGACCGCCGAGTCGGATACGCCCAGCGCCTCGCCCACGGCAGCTTGGGAGATCTCGGCGGCTCGCCGCACCGTACGTAGACGGCTCCGGTCGAAGTGACGAGCAGACATCGGACCCTCGTTTTTTGTGCAAGCTGGAGGTCATCCAGTGTGTTGACTTTTTCTTCAGGCGGGAATAGCTTCAGCTTAGCGAAGAACGGGCACGGTTTGCACCCCTGCTCGATCTTCGTGTTCGCGACCTGTCGAGGCTCTTGGGCTGAGGTTGGGAGCGAGGGGAGTGCAACCGTGACGTCCTGTGCGTGGAGCGCTCTCAGCGGGAAGCGGCGCCGGCGAGTTCGTCTCTCGGGCGTCGGAAAGTGCGCGGCTTCGCCCCGGAAGGGGGCGGAGTCGTACTTCGGTCACTCCATGCCCTTGAACGGTACGCGCGAGTGGCTGTCGCGTGAGGAGTGTCGTATGTCTCTGCTTCGCCGCAGGGCCGACGGTAAAGCCGTCCGGCTCGAATGCGCGGTGCCTGCAGAGATTCCGTCGACGCTGATCCTCATGCTCTGCAGCAGCTTAGAAAACAGGCGTGGGCGTGGAGTCCCGTCGAGGACTGTGTCCTGACGCTCACCAACCCAGCGATATATGTCGAGTTGGCGTCGAATCGGCTCAGTACCCACTGTCAGCTGGAGTGTTGACCGCCGTCTGCATATGTTGCTGCTCCCTCGGCGGAACAGCCGAACCCGAGCCTCTCAAGGGAGAAAGCGAAAACCCCATCCAACGTCAAGTCCGCGGTTTTCAGAGGGAAATGACGCGGCGCCCAGGAGTTAGCAGCTCCCGGGCGCCAAGCCCGCCACCCCTGAGGGCGCGGATTCATAACCGGGGCGAGTCGGCTGACCTTTTCGACGAGAACGGCCGTCCCACCCCACCTACGAGTGAGGAATTCTCGCATGCCCGCGTCCCGAAGCGGAAGGGCGCTCGCCGCCCAGCCCGCCAAGGCCGTTGAACCCGCTGACGGCACCCGCCAGCACCGCCTGGCTGTCCTCCTGACGGACATGGTGCCGGGTGCCCGCATCATCCGCGTCTCGCAGCATCAGCCCAGCCAGACCTGGCCGAGCCCCTACACCCGCGCGTACGACGAGCGGGGGCAGCCCATGCCCCTCAACCGGACCCAGCGCGTGGCCGCCGCCCGCTGGGTGATCCGCGCCTTCCCCGAGGCGAACTGGGACGAGGCACACGACCTCGACCTCGCCACTGGGACCCTGCGTCCCACGGCCGGGCCCCGCGCTCATTCGGACGGGGGCCGCTGACCCGTGGCCCGGATCCGAACGATCAAGCCCGAAGCCTTCGCGTCCGAGTCGCTCGCCGCGGTCTCCCTCGCTGCGGAGCGGACCTTCTTCGGCCTCCTCACCCAGGCCGACGACCACGGTCGCTTCCGCGACCAGCCTGCCGTGATCACCGGACTGCTGTGGTCGCTGCGCCCGGAGCATGGCCCCGTGGACGTCGAGGACGACCTGACCCAGCTCGCCGCCGCCCACCTGATCTGCCGCTACGAAGGTGATGACGGCAAGCGGTACCTGCACATCGTCACCTGGCGCCAGCACCAGAAGGTCAACCGGCCCAGCGGCGTCCGCTTCCCCGCGTGCCCGCACCACGACGTCGAGCAGCCCACGCCGGACGCACCACGAACTCACGGAGACGGCACTGAGTCCTCCATGAAGACTCACGGAGGACTCAGTGAGGACTCACGCAACCCGCACGAGCTCCCCGCGCAGCACAAAACCGCAGCTCAGAGCACACCCCGTGAGCCCTCACGGAGCCTTCATGGAGGACTCAGTGAGCCCTCCATGAGCCCTCACGGTCCGGATCTAGGACCTAGGAACTTGGATCTAGGAACTACTTCTCCTTCAGGGGGCGCAGGCGCCCCCGCACCGGAGACCGTCTCGACCCAGCAGCTCATGGCCGAGTACGCGGCTGCCTGTGCCCACCGCCCGCCCAGCGGCGTGCTCGGTCACCTCGGACGGGAGACCGCCAAGCTCCTCGCGGAGGGCATCGACCCCGACCACATACGGGCCGGGCTGGCCCGTCACCGGGCGAAGGGGCTGCACCCGAGCACCTTGCCGAGCCTGGTCCACGAGGCCATGAACGCCACCCCCGCCGGTTTGGTGCGGACGGAATCGCGGCCTAACGTGCCCGGTCACCGGGCCTGGGCCAACCCCGCCGACCCTGCCGCCGCCTACGCCGAGGAGCTGTGATGCGCGACCACGACGCCCAGCCCATCGGCGGCATCGCCCGCCGCCTGGCCAACATCCTGACCGCGCGAGGCATCGATCCGGCGGCTCCGCTCTCCGACCCCGCCGAGCCCATCCCCGCCCTCCAAGCGGCGCAGGACCGCATCCCGGCCCGGTACCGGGCCGCGGTCGCCGACCACCCGGCGGTCGCCTCTTGGGTCCGCGCGATCGCCGAGGCCGGCCGTCCCGGACCCAAGGGGGCCCCGGGCATCGCGCAGGGCCGCTCGCTGCTGATCGTCGGCACCACCGGCACGGGGAAGACCCATCAGGCGTACGGCGCGATCCGGTCCCTGCTCATCGCCGGAGTCCGGCTGCGCTGGAAGGCGACCACGGCCGCCGACCTGTACGCCGAGCTGCGACCCCGCCCCGGGCACGACGGCGAGCGGGAGCTGATGGACCTCGCCCGCTGCCCGCTGTTGATCATCGACGACCTCGGCGCGGCCAAGAACAGCGAGTGGACCGAGGAGATCACGATGCGGCTGATCAACCGCCGCTACAACGAGATGCTCCCGACCCTCATCACCACCAACCTCGGCATGGCCGACCTGCGTCAGCACATCGGCGACCGGGTCGCCTCCCGGCTGACCGAGATGAGCGACAAGGTCATCCTCGACGGCCCCGACCGCAGACGAGCCCTCGCAGCTGAGCGGCGCCGCATCGCCGCCGCCTGATCCCTGCCACGACCGGCTGCCGCCGCCTCCGCCTCCTTCACGCACCAACCCCTGGGACGCGCCTGCCCAAAAACGCGCCCGGGGCGACCGGAGACACTCACATGCACAGCACCGAGAACCAGACCCCGCGCACCCTCGGCGACCTCACCTGGCACGACAGCGCCGCCTGCCGCTCGACGCCCCACCACCAGGTCGACCCGGAGATCTTCTTCCCCGAGCCGGACGAGATGGACCGCATCCGCGCCGCCAAGGCCCTGTGCGCGCAGTGCCCCGTCCGCGCCACCTGCCTCGACGCCGCCCTCGAAAACGGCGACCGCGACGGCATCCGGGGCGGCATGACCGAAGAGGAACGCGACCCCCTGCACCGCAGGCTCCACCGCCGCTTCGACTACGCCCGCGTGAACGAGGTGTTGGCCGGCCGCGACATCCACCTCACCCAGGCCGAGCGCGACGCCGTCGTCATAGCCGCCTACCACGCCAAGGTGCCGGCCGAGCGGCTCGCCTGGCTGCTCAAGTTCACCGAGGAGCACGCGGAGAAGCTCTACCGCAGCATCCGCCGGGAGATCCGCAACCGCGCCGTCGACCAGAAGAAGGCGAACAAGGGGAAGAAGAAGCCCAAGAGCCCCACCAAGGAGCTCAAGACACCCGCAGCCGAGACCCCCGCACGCGACGACCTTGGGACGGCCGCGTGAGCCACAGCGCACCAACACCGGCTCAGATCACCGGCTGGGACCGAGCCGCGATCGTCGCGCTCGGCGGCGCAGGGTGCGCGCTCTCGTACGACGCCCTGCAGCAGATGGCCACCGCCATCCACGTCCGCGGCCCCCTCACGTTTGTCTTCCCCCTGGTGATCGACGGCTTCATCGCCTACGGGGTACGAGCCCTCCTGGTCCTGCGCACCGCCACCTTCGCGGCCCGCCTGTACGTGTGGACGCTGTTCGGCACGGCCACGGCCGCCAGCATCTGGGCCAACGCCCTGCACGCCGTACGCCTCAACCAGCAGTACCCCGAAGGTGGCGGACTCCGACTCGGCGACGTCACCGTCGGAGCCCTGTCCACCCTCGCCCCGCTCGCCCTGGCCGGAGCCGTCCACCTCTACATCCTCATCGCCCGCCGGGTCACCGAAACCGGTCACCACGGACACCCGGACGCCCTCGCCGTCCGCACCGACCGGATCACCGCTGACCGGCCGGAGACTTCGCGGACGGCGGACGGACACCGGCCGGTCACCTCCGGACACTCGGCCGCCCTCTCCGGACCGGAGAGCAGCCGCCCGGCGGTCGCCTCCGGCCCGGACGTACCGCGAGCGGCTGACCGGGAGGAGCTGTCCGGACACCCGGAGAGCGTCCCGGAGCCAGAGCCCGCGCACGGCGGAGATGCCGCTGACCTGGGCGGACAGCCGGTCAGCAGACCTGTCCCGGTCACCCGCCTGCGGCTGGCCGCCGCGTCGGTCACCGAGCCGGAGACCCGTCCGGACAACGCCTCGGAGACCTCGGACAACGGCCGTCCGGACACCGCCCCGTCGGCGGACACCCTCCTGCCGATCGCCCGCCAGGCGGTCGCCGACGCGGGCAAGGTCACCCGCGAGGTCGTCGCGGAAGCCATCCGCGGACAGGGCAAAACGCTGGCCAATGACCGGCTGACCGCCCTGATGCGACAACTCCGCGCCGAAACCGGCCAGGACCCGGCCAGCAAGACCGGCTGACCGAATGGCCTGGACAGGCGGGCGGCCATCGGCAACCGCCGGACCGCCCGCCCTCACCCCACCAAGTTCGTTCACGCACCGGAGACACACAATGCGCACCACACCAGCCACCCCCGCCGAAGCCGACGCCTGGATCACCGTGCTCCGACGGTACGGACACCTTCACCGCGCCGAACCCGGCCCGGACGGCACCTGGACCGTGCAGCGAACCCCCGCCAGCACGCCCCGCACCCTGCACCACCCGGTCCTCGCCCTCGACTTCGTCGCCGAGGTCCTCCGCGACACGCGCCGTACGAAGGCCCAGACGCTCTGATGACACGCTCCGAGTCGGCCGACACCACCTCCGACCTGCAGCAAGACCACTGCCCGGCACGCAGCCGAGCAAGCTGTAGCTTCCGAAACTCCTCCGCAGCCCGTGGCAGCGGAGGAGTTTCGGAAGCGCATGCCCCCGCCCCAGGAGGGGCGGGGGAGGCCCGGCACCAGGGGGTGCCGGACTCGGAGGCTGCGACCGAGGGCGGATCGCAGCCAGGGGAGGAACCGAACCCGCCCGCCACGCCGCGTACGCGCCCCCGCCTGCGCCAGAGCGTGCACCGCGACCAAGTCCGCAGCGTCCGCCTGACCTCCGACGAACTCGAGCTGGTGAAGCGCGCCGCAGAAGCCGTCGGCCTGAAGACCGCCGGGTTCCTCGCCGACGCCGCGGTCGCGGTCGCCCAGGCCCAAGGAGGTCCCCAGCCATGGCTGTTGGACCAGCGCGGCCGGGTCGAAGAACTGATGGCCGCCAGCGCACAGCTCGCCCGCGCCGGCAACAACCTCAACCAGGTGGCCCGCATCCTCAACTCCGGCGGTCAGGCGGCCTACGCGGACGACGCGGTCGCCCGTGTCCTGCGCGCGGCGGACCGGGTCGAGGCCGCCGCGATCGAGATCGCGCGGCGCTGACGGTGGTCCCCGACATCTCCACCGGCAGCCGGACGTACGGACTGCTCAACTACCTCTACGGTCCCGGTCGTCGGGACGAGCACACCGACCCGCACCTCGTCGCGTCCTGGATGCCAGGGCTCGCCCCCGACCCCGGACGCGATCCGGCCGCCACGCTCAAGCAGCTCACCGACCGGCTCGACCTGCCCGTGCTCGCCCTTCCGAAGAACCGCCGTCCGGCCCGGCACGTGTGGCACTGCCCCGTCCGCACGGCACCCGGCGACCGTCACCTCAGCGACGCCGAATGGGCCGAGGTCGCCCGCCGCATCGTCCACGCCACCGGTATCGCCGAGGAAGGTGACGCCAAGGCCTGCCGGTGGATCGCCGTACGCCACGCCGACGACCACATCCACATCGTCGCCACCCTCGTCCGCGAAGACAGCCGCCGCCCCCGCCGCCACGAGGACGGCATCCGTGCGCAGGCCGAATGCCGAAAGATCGAGAAGGAGTTCGGCCTGCAGGTCCTCAACGGCGGCGACCGCACCGCTGCCCAGCGCCCCACCAGCGCAGAACGTTCCAAGGCCGAGCGATCCGGCCGTACCGAGACTCCCCGCGAGACGCTGCGGGAGAGCGTTCGCCACGCCCTGGCCGGAGCCGCCAGCGAGGAGGAGTTCTTCCACCGCCTCGCCGAGGCCGGCCTCAGGGTCGAAAAGCGCATCGCCCCGTCCGGCGACACCCTCGGATACAAGGTCGCCCTCCCCGGCGACCGCAACCGCGACGGCGAACCCATCTGGTTCTCCGGCTCGAAACTCGCCCCGGACCTCTCCCTCCCCAGGATCCGTCAGCGCCTCGACGCGGGACCCTCTGATGACGAACCCGTCACCGACCATGCCGGTGAACGAGCACCTCGCCCGGCCCGCGCTCGACGCCAGGCAGCCCCGGTTGCCGAACGGGCGGCATCGATCCTCGACGGGAACGACGACGAGGACTCCGCTGCCCAACTGGCCGGCGTCGGCGAACTCCTCGACGCACTTGCCCAGACCGCTCCGGTCTCGACCCGTAAGGAACTGGTCGAGGCCGCTCGCGCCTTCGAACGCGCCACCCGTTCCCACATCCGCGCCGAGCGTGCCGACAACCGAGCCATCCGCTCCGCCGCCCGCGGCATCATCCGCGCCGGTAACTCCCTCGGCAAAGGCGAAGACGGCGGCACCACCGCGATGCTCCTGTCCACGATGGTCCTCGTCACCATCGCCGCCGTGCGCTGGCACTCCGCCCGCGGCCACGCCCAGCAGGCAGCCGCCGCCCAACGAGCCGCTCAACACCTGCGCAGCGCCTACCGATCAGCCGCCGCTGCCCCCATGCACACAATGCGCGAGCACGGCCGTCGCCTCCCCGAACCCGTACTAGAGCGGTACACCGGCACCCTCGAAACTGCCCTGCCCGAGCAGGCCGACTCCGTACGCCGCGAGCCCGGCTGGGACGCCCTCGCCGCCACCCTGGACCAGGCCGAGCGCGCTGGACACGACCCAGACGCCCTGCTCCAGCAGGCCATCGAATGGCGCGAACTGGACACCGCGGACAGCGTCACCGACGTCCTCGTCTGGCGGCTGCGACGCATCGGCAAACTCCCCGCCACCATGGACCTGCCCCGCGCCCGTACGAGCGCGCGGGCAGCGCAATCACGCTCCTACCCGTCCCCGCCACAGGCGCCCGAGACGACCACTGAGACCCGCCATGTCGCCCCGCGCTCCCGAGGGTCGAGGCGCTGAGCAGCACAAAGAGCTGGACACCGACCGCCAGTGCCTGTTAGGGCTGGTTGATATGGAGAAGGAGACGATGCAGATCCTCAACGAAGGGCTCCACCCTCAGAGAACCGTTCTGCCGGAGACGGCCCTCGGCGACGACCCTCTGCTGCGGCTCCAGCAGGAGTTGCAGCTCGTTGACGGCAACATCGGTCTCCGTGCCACCACCCACCCCGAGGAAATCGTCATCACCGGGATCCCCGTGATGTGCCCGCAGTGTGGCGCCCGGCGCGACTGGATGGTGATCTGCGACCGCAACGAGATCAGCATCCGCTGCCGCTGCGCACACCAGTGGGTCGAGCGCGAACTGACCCGCGCGGACTACGAGGCGATGATCGACGTCGGAGGCCAGGACTACCCGAGCTTGGGGGCCGCGGCCCAGGCAGCGGGCTACGACGGTATGTTCGCCGGCATCTATCTGACCGAGCGCAGGCCCGAGTAGGGCCTGCGGCCAAGCACCGTAGACGCCGCCCGGTGGCGCATGCCCACAGGCTTACAAGGTTCCATGAGAACCACCAGGTCTCGCTTCTAGCGAACCTCAAGTAAGCCTGGCCGTAGGCAGAATGGGGCGATGGACGCTGGACTCGCCGCGCTGATCGGAGCCGCCGTAGGCTCACTTGCCACCCTTGGCTCCGCGATGGTCACCGGGCGCGCGGCGGCCCGCTCGCAGTTCGGGCAGTGGCGTCGGCAGCACCGCCGGGACGCCTACGCGAACTACCTGGGTGCGGTGTACGACCGTGATGTCGCCCTGGACGCAGTGCGCGACGCGCTACGGGCGGACCGGCCGGACCTGAGGGACGTCGACGAGAAGATGGAGCGCTTCGTCGCCCAGGCCCGGGCCGTCCACCGGGCCGCCGAACTTGTCATCCTGGAGGGGCCGTCTTCCGTGGTGGAGGCGCTGTACGGTGTGGTCCACGCGGCTGCCGACCTCGCCGAGGTCGTGCGGCGGATGGTGCGTGACGCCCACGCGGAAGACACCTCCCGCAAGGCCGAGGACACCGCGCTCGCCGCAGAGCGGGAGCACTTGCTGTACCAGGCTGTGAAGGGACTTCGCGCAGCAGCCGCCGACGTCCTGGGCGACAGGGGGATACGCCTCTAATAGCCGCGCTCGTGGGCGCACCGGCGGTTTGCAGTAGGAAGGCACTCGGCAGTCCGAGACAGGACTGCGACGCCCGAACGCCACGAGGACTGCCCCAATTTTGGGGCAGCCCTCGGAAGTTCGCGGCGAGCGGATCGTCAGCGGGTCGCTAGGTGGTTGGCGAGCTGGAGCGCGTCGGTGGCGATGGACAGCGCGGTGTGAAGCCCAATGACCTCGTGAAGGGTGGGGTGTACGACGGCGGTCCAGTCGCCGTGCAGGTCCGGCCAGCTGGCGAGGAGTACCTCTGCCGAGGCCAGACGGAGGTGAGCGGCCACATCCATTCCGTCTCCGAGGCTGGTCTTCCAGCTGAGCAGGATGGAGCCGGGATGGAGACGCTCGGGCTCCACGTCGGTTATCCACACCGTGTGGATCGGCTGGGTGGGATGAGGAGGCACGCAGCGCAGGAGTGCGCCACGCACCGACGGTGGCATGGGGTGATGGACCAGATCACTGAGGAGCAGGTGTTGCGAGGAGTCGGAGGAGTTAATCGGCGACGCAGCGGGCCGTGTACGCGGGTGGCACGTCATACGTCGGCCCAGTCCAGCTGGTTGCGGACGGCGGGTGGCAGCACGCCCTCCTGGCCGTTTTCAGCGATGTAGACGGCTCCGTTCGATCCGGTGATCTCCACGATGTGGCCGATGCGGTGGGCGTAGGGCCAGTCGGGATTGATGGCGAGGCACACGGGGAGGTCGGGGTCGAAGGTCTGGAGCTGATGAACCAGTTGGCTAACGGTGATCTCGTAGGGCAAGACAGTCTCCTGGGCGGTGAGAGTGCGGAGCGGGTGTCACACGCAGGTGCAGTAGCGGGTGGGGAGGGCGATCAGAGCGGCGAGGAATCCGGCGACGGCCTGTGCCGGGGTATCCGGCCCGAAGGTCTGGCGCCAGGCCCTGGTGCCGTCGTTGTCCGTGACGTGGATGTGCCACAGCTCACCGCGTGCTGCCTCCCGGCTTTCGGGGAGGAAGCCCACGTACACGCGTCGGTCGGGGCTGGAGCAGTGGACGTTGCATTCCAAGTCGGCGGCGACGTCCCATCCCTGGTCCTTGAGAAGGTCGGTCACGGGTCGGGCGCAGTGGCATTCGAGAAGCCACTCACGCTCGCCGAGGGCGGGCGGAGGAAGTTTTGCGAGAGGCCGGAGCGTCGTTGTGGCGGTGAGCGTCACGAACAGAGAACCCTTCGTTGACCTGCGGTTTTTCCGGGCTCCCGTACGTTGACATGGTCTTGGGCGGTGTCTCCAGTCGTTGCCCGTGGTGCGCGTCTGCCGTGGGCGAACTGGGCGCGGATGCGACGACTGCTGTCCGTCCAACGCGGAATGAAACGGTCATCCGCTTAGCTGGTGCGGGAGCGGCCGTTCGCGGGGCCGGGTGGAGAGAAGGGGAGGAGCTGGCTTGAGCAGCGAGGAGATTCGCGCGCACGACGAGGCCGTCGACGACGTCGAGGCGGCTTCGTTGGGCCGGTCCCGGATGGCTGATGGGCGGAGGATCGAGCTGAGCGTGGGGGAACTGGCCCGGCTGGTGGACGCCGAGGCCGACGGTTCCCTGTGAGGCAGGTCGGTGCGAGTGGGGCGGCATCGGCTAACTCCGCGCAGGGCGAGGCCTGTTGTGTGGAGTGTTCTGGTGCGCCGTGGCGTCGGCGCTCGGCTGGTCCCTTGCCGGCTTTGTCGTCGGCGCGCCGGAGCGAGCCAGCGCCGCCTCGGCCCGAGGCTCCGCTGACCGCTTCAACGACCGGGCTCGGGTGCGGCAGTACGTGGCGTACCGGCCGCCCTCGTAGTCGGGTTCTGACAGGCCCCGCGCAGCACAGCACGGTGCCGAGCTCGCCGCCCGCTCCTCACATCATTAGGCATGTAACAGCGCGCCGAGAGAGGCTGTGACACACCTTCTCAGCCGGAGGTACGTTCCATGGCCGCCTCAAGTTCTGCCACCCGCCGCGGGATGTCGAGGGAGCGGACCAGCTCCAGCGCCTCGCCGTACGCCTCCCGGGCGAGGGCAGGCCGGCTGGCGTGGAGATGGATGTCTCCCAGGATCGTCAGCATCGTCGCCAGGCCTGCCTGGTCGCCGCGGTGCCGGTGGAACTCGGTGGCCGGCGCGAGGGTCTCCTCGGCCTCGGCGTACCGGCCCATCTGGTCGTACGCCAGGGCCAGATGCCACTGGCACCAGACGATTTCGGCGGGGTCGCCGCGGCGCCGACTTGCCTCCAGGGCATCCGTCAGCACGTGTGCCGCCTCCTCTGGTCGGTCCAACTGGCGGTAGGCGTCGGCCACGTGGGCGGAGAGCCAGATTTCGGCGCCCGTGTCGCCCCGCTGCCGGTAGATGGCCCGGGCCTCGGTGTAGCGGCGCAGTGCGTCGCCTGGACGCTCTAGGTCGCATTGGAGATCGCCGAAGTGAGTGAGGATCCAGCCCTCCTTGTCCTCGTCGCCCCGCGCGCGGGCGATCTCAAGAGCTCGCTCGTACAGCCCCGTCGTCTCCTCACGGCGCCCCAGGATGCGCCGTGCCTCGGCGAGATGGATGAGCGACCCCAGTTCCGCGGACTCGTCGTGCCGCGTCCGGGCCGCCTCGACCGCCATGGTCTTGACGGCCTCCATCTCCTCCCACTGGCTGCGGTAGAAGAGGAGCCCGTACAGCGGCTCCACCAGACGCAGCAGCAGCTCCCACTCGTGGCTCTCGTACGCACGGCGGATATTGGCCTGGACGTTGAGGTGTTCCTCCGTGAACCAGTCGATCGCCTCGGCGGGCAGGTTCTCGTGGGCTCCCGGGCGGTTCATCCAGGTGTCCAGCCGGGTCGCGTACCAGTCCGCGGAGCGCTGGAAGGCATGGTGCCGCTCGGCCTCCGGTTCGGTGCGCTCGGCGTGCTCCCGGGCGTATAGGCGCAGCAGGTCGTGCAGCTGGTAGCGTTCGCCGGTGGGGCCGTCGACCTCCACCAGTTGTCGGTCGGCGAGTTCGCCGAGGAGACGTCCGGCCTTCTCCTCCTCGATGTCGGCGCAGCGCGCGGCCAGTGCGGGCACGAAGTCGGCTCCGGCGAGCAGGCCGAGGTACCGGAACAGCCGGCGGGTGTCCTCGCGCAGTGCCCGGTAGCTGATCTCGAAGCTGCTGCGTACTCCGATGTCCTCGCCGTCCAGTTGGCCCTCCAGCTGGGAAATGCGCCGCCGTTCGTCGGCGAGCAGTCCGGCGTGCTCGCTCAGTGGCCGTCTGCGCTGGGAGGGGGCGATGAGGTTCCCTCCGGTGATGCAGATGGCCAGAGGCAGTCCTCCCAGGAGGGTAACGATGGTGTCCGCGGCGTCGCGCTCGCGGGCGACGCGCTCGGCGCCGATGATGCGTTCGAAGAGCCGCAGCGCCTCCGTGTCGGGCAGCGGTTCGACCTCCACCCGGTCCGCGCCCTGGACGGATGGCAGGGCCGAGCGGCTGGTGAGGATCGCGGCGCTGCCCGGCGCCGCAGGCAGCAGGGGGACGACGCGGGCCGCGTCAGCCACGTTGTCGAGGACGAGGAGGCTCGGACCGGCTCGCAGATGGTCCTGGAGCCGCTGCCGTCGCGCCCGCGCGTCGGGAGGAAGGCTGTCGCCGGACAGACCGAACGCCTGCAGGAGCTCGATCATGGCCGCCTCGGTCGACACGTCGAAGCCCTCGCCGCCGAGGTCGATCCGGATGCGGGCGTGCCAGAAGGTGGGCGCCAGGCGGTGGGCGATCTGGGTGGCGAGTTCGGTCTTGCCGACGCCCGCCATGCCGTGGAGGACCACCACCGGGGCGCTGTCCTCGAGTTGGTCGACGAGCAGGCCGGTCGCCCTCACGATGGCCCGCTCGCGGTCGGTGAAGTTGGCGCGGGCCCTGCCCAGATTCATGTACCGGGTCGTACGCGGCAAGGCGCCGGCGGGGATGCGCGGCAGGGCGACCCAGTTGTCCGCCCGCAGGTCCCACCACCACGGTGTCCCCCGCCCCAGCTCGATCAGCCCCGTCAGGGGTACCACAGTCAGAGTGGACGACCCTTCGGGGATGTGATGCTCGCTGACGACGCCGACGGCCAGCGCGCCCAACTGGGGGTCGTCGCTGAACACGACCGCCCCAGACATACCGCGCCACTGTGAGCCGTTCCTGCCGGACGTCCCTTCGGGCGTCGACTGGGTCCGGAACTCCAGCAGGCCACGCCGCAGATGGGAGCCCGGTGGGATGACTCCGTTGATCTGGGAACTGTCGCGCAGGGGCACGTCGGTGCCGGACTGCGGGTGCTCGTTCCAGCCGGGGTAGCCCATGGCCCAGCACTCGACCAGCGCGGTCCGTCCGCGGTCGATCCGGGCGTACCGGACGGCGGGCAGGTCCGTGAGGGAGGGGTGGTCGGCGACCCGCAGGACGGCGAGGTCCTGCGCGGGGTCCGCGGCGAGGACCTCAGCCGCCAGCTCGAACCGGTCCCCGCGCCGTACGCTGATCACGTCGTCCACGGAGCCGTCGGTGAAGACGTTGTGCGCGGCGGTGAGGACCAGTCGGCCGCCGACGAGACACCCGGAGCCCACGCTCCAGGGGCCCGTCCGGCGTCTGCGGAGGACTTCCACCGCGCGCTCGATGGGGGCGGTCACCTCGGTCGTCCAGGTGTCCCGGTCAAGGCTTGGCGAGGGAGTCGCGCGTGACGCGCACCGGCCGTCCCGTACGGTCGGTCGGCCCCTCCAGCGTGACCAGGACCCGCTGGATCTCCTCCCGGCGGTACTGGCCGTCGCCACCGAGTTCCAACACCCAGAACTTGGCGCGGCCCGTGCCCGTCGCCTGGTGTGTTACTCCGACGCTCAGCTCCAGCTGCACCTCGCCGACACCGAAGCGGAAGTCCGCGTCCGAGCCGGCGGCGACAGCTTCGGCCAGTTCCTCCCGCAAGGCGGCGATGGTCTCGGCAAGCCCAAGGTTCCCCACTGTGATCCCCCGTGTCCGTGTTCCGCGTCGGCACGGCGCCTGGCGTCCGCCGCGACGGACGCGGGTCGCGGGGCGGAGAAGGGTCTCCCGCCGTGCGGAACGAGTATTCCCGGGCAGACGGCGGGTTACGCGAGAATCCCGGGAAAGCCCGCGGTGCGCCGCGTGCCGTGGTAGAGCGAACACATCTGCCATCAGGGGCGCCTTCTTCCGCCGAACCTTGCTGGACTTCTTCAGCGCACTTGAGGCACAGGCCACTATCGCGGCAGGCGCGGAGAGGCGCCGGGTGCCTCTGGCCCGCTCCAAACGCGTAATTCGCACATCGCCTGGGTGCCTTGTCTGAGCCCCTATATGCCGATGCAGTAGGCCGTGTACGTGAGACGGGAGAACTGATGACTAAGGACGTCACAGCCGAACGGGCAACCGCTAAAACGCCAGTCACCGCGAGTGATGCCGAGGGAGTTCGCTCGATGTCCAATGACGGCCCGACACTCGATGAGATCCGCTCCTGGCCCGCTACGGTGAGCGTCCCCAAGGCCGCGACCGCGCTCGGCGTCTCAAAGAGCCACCTCCACGAACTGATCAGGCGAGGTGAGGCGCCGGTCAAGCTCGTACCCCTCGGAGGCCGCCATCGCGTGATCACTGCTTCGCTGGTGCGTTTGCTCGAAGGCGCCTGACTGGGCGACGAACTTGCCTCGCATGTGGTGGCCGAACTCGACGGTGACGGCCATGGCCTCGGACTGAGTGTCTGCCAGCGGGGCTGATCGGACCGTCGAGTGCCTTACCGGCCACATGGCTTCGCCCTGTGGGGTACGTCGGTCATCGACGCCGGAAGGTGCGGCCCGGAAGGACGGCGCTGGGACCGGATGCTGTCGCCACCGTGGGGGCACGCACGACGGCCCGAGGAATGGTGGTGCGCGCACGGGCGGCCGAGGCTCGGCGTACATCGAGTGGGGTCGGTACCGGCGGTGTGACTGGAGTGATGTGGGCGGCGCCGCGGTTTCGGGAGGGGACCTCGGGCGCGTACCGGAGCACCGGCGCGGGGTCCGCAAGGCGCGCGGTGGTTGCCGCGATCAGGTGGATGGGCGTGCGGGAGGTGAAGGAGGCGTACCAGCGTGAGCTGTAGCCGTCCTGGCCGCCCCACAGGAGCCATCGGTGCGTGTCGAAGTGCAGCTCAGCCTGCGAGCTGGGGAGCTGGCGCGAGTAGGTGAGCCCGGCGAGTTGGTCGGGGGCGGTGAAGAGTGTCGCGGCCCACGTGTCCGTGCGGGTCCACCCAGCTTGCGTCAGAGGTCGCAGGGCTTGGTCGTTCGGATGGGCCGTACCGGACAGGTACGTGTCCGGTCCCTTCGTGTAGCTGGTGGCGAGGGCGGTGGTGAAGGCGGTCACCAGCTCTGTAGGGGTGGGTGTGTCGAAGGTGGGCATCCAATGCGGAGGGCCGAAGGGGTCGGCGTGGACGGCGACTTTCCACAGCGTGTTGTCCGGCCCCTCGGGCAGATAGCCGAGGCGGATGTGGCGTTGTGGGGAGGAGACGTAGACGTTCGCCAGCTCGTCATCGTGGAGGGCAAAGCCGTGGTCGAGGAGGGGGGCAAGGGCGGGGTCACCGGTGACGGTGCAGCCGGCGAGGTAGAGCGGGGAGACGTACAGGTCCCCGTCGGGGGCGATGGTCGGCACGGTGGGACTCCAGGCTGAGGTGAGGGTTAGCGCTGCCGTCGGGAGCCGGCGTGCATGGCGAGCGGGGTCGGCGGGGCCAGAGGCGGAGGTGCGTGTATCGCCTGGGCTCGGGTGCTACGGGCGAGCGCCGCTGCCGCCCGCGGGTCGGGCTTGGTCGTGTCCACGGGGGTGACCGAGACCAGTGAACGGTGGCGGTTGGGGATGTGGCCCAGGGCGCGCGGCACGGGGGTGGGGTCCGTGAACACGGCGGTGGAAGCCGCGATGAGGTGCTGCGGGGTGTACCGGCTGAAGAAGGCCTGCCAGCTCGGTGTGTACACGGGGTCGGTGCCGGCGGACATGCGCCACGTCGACTTCTCGGGCGTGAGCAGCTCGTCGTACTCGTGGAGCCAGCCGACGCGCATCTGATAGGCGGCGTGGCCGTCGGGGGAGACCGTGCGGAACGGCCGGGAGCCCTGCACTGGCTCCCACCGGTGCTGCGCGGTCAGGGAGGCGGGGCTGATGCCCGTGTAGTGCCGGCCGCCGCTGAGGTAGTCCGCGAAGTTGTTGTGCAGTCCGTCGACGAGGGTCTTGGTGAACGCGGCCACGATCTCGTGGGGCGTGTTCCGGTCGAACGTGGTGATCCAGTCGGGGACGCCGAGCGGGTCCTCGGCGTAGGAGATGGTCCACCCGCCGTAGAAGCTCTCCACGGCGTTGGCGACGCGTACGCGCTGGCACGGACTGGTGTAGTAGGTGTCGGTACCGAAGGCGATGGCCTTGGTCCAACCGGGGGCAATATCAAGCGCGCTGAAGATGCTGCGGCTGTCGCCAGGACCGGCGAGGTAGCCGGGGCTGACCAGGACATCCGAGATCGGGTCGAGGGCGAGGGGATCCGGGCTGGGCATGAGAGGGCCTTCGGGCGGCGGGGCACGGGCGGCTGAGCGGCTCGTGTTGGGGCATGCGGGTGTGGTCGCGCTGCGGAATCTGGATGCGGGCACTTGGGTCACCTGGTTCGGGACGGGTGGGAGAGTGCGGTGACGTACGCCGGGACGCGCGGCTCGGGGGCGGACACGTGCGAGAACAGCTCGGAAGCAGCCGCAGGGCTGCGGCGTACGGCCGCGCTCGCTCGTGCGGCCTGCTGAGCTGTCGCACCGTGCTGGTCCGGGCGAGTTGCTGCTGGTTGTGCCTTGCGGGCGAACTCGGCGAGTTCGGCGTACACGGGCGTGAGCCCGCGGGCCGCGGACGTCAGGGTGTACTCGGAGCCTCGGCCGGAGAAGGGGCTCGTGCGGGTGATGAGCTGGTCGGTCTGAAGCTGCGTGATGCGGTATCGGTGTGACGGGTGGGTGAGGGGGAGAGGCTGGGCACGGTGGGGTTCTCCGAAGGGTGGTTGAGCCCGTCAGCGGGACCGCGCGGCGCGTTCCGACGTGGTGCGGTTCGTGGCGGTGCTCGTTGCCGCAGGCTGCTGGTTACCGGTGACCGGTCCCCCGCTGCGGTGGCGAGGAGAGCGGGCCGTAGCGGCTTGGGCGCGCCGGTCGTGCGGGGATGCGGCGGTGGCCGCCCGTTCGCGCTCCAGCCGAAGGGCGGCGGCGCGGTAGGCGGCATGGTCCTGGCGCTCACCGACCGCGAGCAGGTAGATCTCCCGTTTGTGCTGGGAGGAGGCGGGAGCGTCCCGGTACTGGATGACCAGGCGCCAGCGGGTCTCTGGGTCGACGTAGACCTTGTGGCAGCCGGCCAGTTCGCGCTGGAGGGCGGCGCCGCGTTCGTTGCCGTGGACCAGGTGCTGCAGTTCGAGCAGGGCCAGGTCACGGATATTTTCCGGGACGGCGCGCAGGTCGGCCAGTGCCTCGGGGTGGGCGGCGAAGGCGTACCGTGCCCGGCTCATCCCGTGCTCCTGCGGGAGCGCGTCGGAGCAGGTTCCGCTGATCGCTGTGGGGAGACGGGCGCGGGAGCCACGGCGAGGCCGTTGCCGCTGATCGTGGAGCGAGCGCGGGCGGCTGCCGCCCGGCGGCCGAAGGCGCCCGGAGGGGCAGGCGCCAGGGGGAGCGGCGAGTCCCGCTCCACGACCCACGTGTCCGCTTCCTCGGCGCTGGCGAAGACACCCTCCCGCACGGTGTAGGTGTGCATGTCTTTGGTCGTCTCTTCGAGGAAGAGCCGATACGGCGCATCCGCCGAGTCGGGGTGGCTGTCGTAGACGAGGGTGCGGACCTCGACGCCGACGTCGAAGGAGCACGGGTTGTCGGTGTAGTGGTCGAGGACCTCGTACCGGTTGCCGGGGTTGGTCCGGAGCAGGTCCTCAAGCCGGGCCGTGACCGCGTCGGCCGGGCGGGGCCCGTGGTAGGGGGATCGCTCGGCGGCTTCCTGCGGGCAGCCCCGGCCGATCAGCCAGTGCTGCGCCAGCGGAACGACCGGGTGGCGCTCGGACGCGAAGTCGAATGTGCGCTGCTCGATGTCGCGTGTGATGTGCAGGGTGACGTACTCCGCCGTCCCGGGGATGTCCCAGATCGCGGACCGGTCGTACAGCAGCAGGTAGCTGTCGCGGCCGTCGGCGCTGTGGTGTTCGGAGAAGGGGACGAACAGGTCGTCCGAGAGCGTGACGGAGGAGAAGTCGTCCTCGATCTGCGCGGTGGCGGCTTGGAAGCCGTCGAGCCGGTAGTCCGGCGTAGGGGGTTCGTACTCGTGGGCCATCTCAGACTCCGGCGGGCTCGGGCGAGGCCAGCAGCCGGTGGTGGGGGCGGGCCGCACTGGTGGTGCAGGCCCCGAACGGACCGTCTGGGGTGCGCAGTTGAAGGAGGGCCGGATCGAGATGGTCGCGATGCCAGGTGGAAGGGCCGGTGAGACCGGCCTGGACGTCGGTGAGTTGCTGCCAGGCGAGCCAGAGGGCGTGCAGCCGGGCCACGGCCTCGGGGTGCTCCTGCCACTGCCGGCACCACGGGCGGCCGGTGGTGATCTCCCGTCCGTAGACCGGCAGGAGCAGGTTGTGCACCCAGTTGGTCAGCGCGGCCAGTTCTTCGGCGTACGCCTTGGCGCCGAGCGCCAGGATGAAGACCGAGGCCGGGCCGTCGTTGGCATTGGCTTCGGCCGGTGCGGAGGCCGATGCCGGGCTTTCAGGGTGAACGGGATCGGCCGGTTCGCTGTCGTCCTCGGACGGCTGGTCGTCGGTGAGCCGGGCGAGCGTCTCGCCCTGCTTGCGGCTCTCGGCGACGAGCCGGGTGACCGTGGCGACGAGGTCGTCCAGGTCGTGGTCCGGTATGCGCACCGGCTCGCTCTCGTGGGCGGGTTCGGACATGGCTACCCCTGGTGCAGGTTCTGGTGGGTGGGGTGTCGAGGTTCCGGAGAAACGGGGGTTTGGCCCGGCCGGGAAACGGGTGTAGAAGGCGCAGGTCAGCGCGGCGCGCGATGGCGGCATCCGGTCCTGGGCGGAGCCAGGATCTGCAGGGCGCGGGCGGCCTGCTGGGGTACGACTCCGTTGCCCAGAGCGGTCAGTTGGGCGGGGCGCCCCAGTCCGGGTGTGCTGGTCACCCAGCCGGGAGGGAGGCCTTGCATCCACTCCACGAACCGCGCACTGAGGCGGCCGGCGTTGTCGGTTGGCCGCGGTGCGGGACGGGTTGCGCGTTCCCAGCGGGTGATCGCGGCGGCGTACGGCCCCCAGATCTCGGCCCGTCCTGCTGGTGCGCTGGATCCCCGAACAGCGGCGTTGCGTGCGTGCGCGGGGTCCTGCTCGCAGCGCCCTTCCGCTGCCCTGTCGTTCGTGTGGGCGTGGCATCCGGGCTGGGACGCAGGCGTGCTGCTGCCGAGGGCAGGGTCAAGTCCCCGTTGCCGTGACGCTGGTTGGGCGAGCCCTTGGTGCCGTCGGAGGCCTTCGGGGTGGGCAGAAGCCACTCGATCTCGTCCGCCAGGTTCGGGCCGTGGCCGCCCTGCTTGCGTTTCGCCGGGTGCTGGCTGCCCCCGTTGGCCCCCAGGTTGCTGGTCGGGGTCTTGAGCAACGGTGATCCGTCCGGATGGCCAGGCGGCGAGGAAGATCCGCTCTCGGCGGTGCGGGGCTCCGACGTCAGAGGCGCGAAGCACACACCAGCGCGCATCGAACCGGATGTCGGCCAGGGAGCCGAGTACGGCACCGAGTGCGCGCACAGCAGGCTGGCCTGTGGTGTCTCCCAGACACCACGGGCAGAGTTCCACGTCGCCAGGGGAACCGGCGGGCGAGGTGAGGAGCCCCCGGACATTCTCGATCACCACCAGGCAGGGGTTGAGGGCTTCGATGGCACGGACGACGTGGTGCCACAGACCGGACCGGGTGCCATCAGCCAGTCCGGCGCGGCGGCCGGCGACGGAGACGTCTTTGACAGGGGAAGCCGGCCGTCACGACGCACACCTCCGGGACATCGGCCCAGTTCACGGCCGTGATGTCGCCGAGATTGGGCACGGTGGGCCAGTGGCGGGCCAGGATCCGGGCGGCACCCGGATCGGTCTCGGCGTGCCAGGCGAGCGTGCCTCCGAGGGCGGCCTGGACGCCGAGGTCCAGGCCGCCGTAGCCCGAGCACAGGCTCCCAATCAGTGGAGGCACAGCCACCGAGGTCGGGTCAGCGGCCATGGCGGGGCGCCGGAGTGTAGGCGAGCCGGGCCGGACCAGGGGCGGGCGGCTCCGTGGGCAGGCGGTAGATCGAGTTCGTCGGCCGTGCCGATCGGCTCAGCGCCGCAAGCACGCGCGGTGGCGTGCCGTCCAGCCGGTCCGCCGCGCCCCGCAAGGTGTCGCTCACCTCTTGGAGATCGTCGCGTACGAGCTCCATCCGCTCCTGGACGACACGGAACGCCGCCGCACGCGCGTCGTGCAGATCCGCCGAGTCGGGGGCCTCGGCGAAGCGGCGCAGGAAGCCGAACTGGGCATACGCCTCGGTGTAGTTCTCCATCGCGCGTCCCGCGGGCACCACCCCCGAGGTGTACGCGTTTATGACCGGCCCGAGGTCGAGCCCGGGATCCTCGTCGACGGCCCGGAACAGGACCTCGTCCGACAGGTCCTTGATCAGCCCTGTCAGCGTGGTCAGTTGCCGGGACGCGGTGGCGAGATCGAGGAGATCGCTCGGGGCGTGGGGGATGGTGATCTGAACGCGCAGTTGGTCGAACTCCCGGGCAACGGCGTACAGCTCGTCCTTCTCCAGGCCGGCGCGGCCGGTGTGGTCTGTCATGACTGGCTCCGGCGGGTGGCACGGTCGGGGGCAGGGGCATGCGGGGTCGCGGTGGTCGTCGGGGCCGAGGCGGCGGTGGCGCGGGGGCGGCTCCGGGAACGGGCCGCGTCGATGCGGGCCTCAGGCGGCGCAACGGCCGGCACACTGCCCGAGCGCGGTGGTGCGGGCTCAGTGCCGGACGCGGCCCGTAGGCGGCGCCGGACCTCGTCGAGCGGGCCCAGGGCGTGCAGGGCGTAGCCGATCAGCCGTCCCGGGGCCAGGGACTCGTCGTCGGCCAGCGCGCGCACCTGACGGGCGGAGGCCGCGGCTGTGCGGACGAGCGAGGCCTGGACGACCTGCTCGCCGAAATACTCGGCCACCCCGGAGAGGGACAGCGGATCGCAGATCCGCAGAACGCGTTCGGCGTCGAGCGTCCCGTCGGACAGAGCCCCCCGCCGCTGCGTTTCCCACAGCACGGTCAGCTGATCGATGGGCTCGCCGCGGTGATGCAAGGCGCCCAGGGCGCGGTAGATCTGCTGATGGCCGATGTCCGCGAAGTCGCCGGGATGCAACCAGCCGACAACGTCGAGCAGTTGCTCGGGCCGGGCGCTGATACAGCCGAGAAGAAGCTCCTCATCGGCGAGAACCTGTTCGTCGACGGGCTGCGCCTGCGGGGAGGGTGACGTGTTCGGCGACGGGGGCTGCACCGGCCGTGGCTCGGTGCCCCACCGGTGGGCGAGATCAGCGAGTACATCGGCCAGGACCTGGGCGTGGTGGACCGTCTCCTCGACCCCACCGCGGACCGCGTCGGCACGCGCGGCCTGGTGAAGGCGGATGGCGTGCTGGGTGACGCTGCGATGGATGGCGCCCTCCAGGACCATCCGCCCGTAGACGGGGGCATGGGTGGCGCGCGGGCATGCAGAAATCAAGGAATGGGCGTACGACGCGGTGAGCCCACGGGTCCGGGTGCTGGCCTCCTGCACGGTGTCCGTCACCCAGGACAGCGGGATGGGGTCTCCGCTCTTCCCCGTTGCGGCCGGGTGGCTGTCGGCCCGGAGCTTGACCATCGCGGCGTAGAGGGCGGCGTGCACCGGACGGTAGAAGTGTTCGGGCCGCAGCCAGGACGAGAGATGGTCGAGCTGGCCGGGGTCGAGGAAGACCGAGCCCAGGACGGCCTGCTCGACTTGGATGAGCGGCGTCACCACTGGTCCTCACCTGCGGCCGTGCGCTCGGTGCGCAGGTTCGCGACGGCGCGGTCGGCGGCGGCCATGTCGGCGGCGAAGCAGTCCAGTTCGCCGGTGAAGGCCGGGTCCGAGGCGGGCACGGTGCCCGTCGGCGCGACCAGCCACCAGTGGCCGTCGTGGTGTACGGCGGGAGTGCCGGCAAGCCGCTCGGACGGGCGGATGGAAGCCCAGGTTGGTACGGGGTGGGACACAGGGGCACCTCAAGAA
The DNA here is from genome assembly GCF_036173045.1 of Streptomyces sp. NBC_00299. Taxonomy (GTDB): domain Bacteria; phylum Actinomycetota; class Actinomycetes; order Streptomycetales; family Streptomycetaceae; genus Streptomyces; species Streptomyces machairae. Next base: position 3,041,622 of record NZ_CP108039.1, on the reverse strand, counting down.
GAGCAAGGGGAGGGCGAGCCGCGGCTCAGGGATGCGATGGGCCGTATGTCCGCGTCTCGTGCGCGCGTCGTGCCAGGCCGGGGCGGTCATGCCGCCGGGCCGAAGTCGTCGCGGTGCAGCTGCTTGGCCAGCGCGCGCTCTGTGATGGCCGCGGTCGCCTGGGCGGAAGCGGCGCCGAGCCGGTCGGCGTCTGGCTCGCGATACCAGGGCTTGAGGTCCAGGAGCGCGGGGCGGACCCCGGTGGCCAGCAGCAGTGCGGAGCCCTTGGGCAGGGCCCGGATCGCGTCGGCCGGCAGCACCCGCTCCTGACGCATCGACACCGACGTGGACTTGCCCGACTCGCTGGTGGACACGGAGACGGTGCGTACGTCGTGGTCGCCGACGAGGCGGGAGAGTTTGTCCGCGAAGTCGGCGTCGTCGATGCCGGAGCCGACCAGCTTGATCGTCGCGGCGGACCACAGGGCGTCCATGCCGGCCTCGCCCCAGACCCGTACGCCCTGGCGGTAGGACTGCAGGATCGTGATCGGGATGACGCCGCGGGAGCCGAGGTGGGAGTAGAGGTCCGGAAGGTCCGCGATCTTGCAGACGTTGGCGGCCTCGTCGAGGATCGCGAGCAGTGGCGCGTCGAGGCGTCCGCCGTCGCGTTCGGCCTGGATGACGGCCGCGCGCATCACCGCGTCGGCGGCTGCGGCGATGATCGCCGAGGCGGAGCCGCCGCCGTCCTTCGACAGCAGGAACAGGGTGTCCTTGCTGGTCGCGAACGCCTCCGGCTTGAACTCCCTCACCTTTTCCAGGCCGTTGGGCGGGGTGACCCAGGCGGCGATGCCCGGGTCGAGGAGGCAGCTGGCGTACTGCCGGGCGGTCTCGAAGATGCCGTCGCGGGTCTCAACGGCTCCGGCCACGGTGCCCTGGAGCTGGGCGGCGACAGCCTCGAGGCCGGCGTCCTGCAGGAGGTCGATGGGGGTGCGATCGGCGGGAGAGGCGAGCCAGGCCAGCACGTCGGTGATCGGCCGATGGTCGCGGGCCGCGGCGAGGAACAGCGCGGTGAGGGTGTTGGCGGCGGCGGTGGACCAGAAGTCGCCCGCGCTGGACTCGTCCACCGAGGCGGTCACGAAGTGCCCGGCCAGCCGTCGGGCCCCGGCGAGATCGTGGGCGTCGGCGAGGATGTCCCACCACATGGTCTGTGGGGCGTGGGCGATCTGCTGCGGGTCCAGCGTCCACACCGTGCCCACGCGGGAGCGCTCGTCGAGGGTCGCCGTGAAGGCATCGCGGGCCGCCTTGTTCGAGGTCAGCAGCACCGGGCCGGGGGCGCGCAGGATCGCGGGGATCGCCAGTCCCGAGGTCTTCCCGGAGCGGGGCGCCATGATCGCGAGGAGCACGTCCTCCCAGGAGGAGCGGACCTCGGTGGCTCCCGGCTTCAGCGTGCCCAGCAGTACGCCGCGGTCGTCCGGGGCGACGGCCTTGGGCTGGGTGCCCTTCAGGCTGGGCCGCAGGTCGATGGCCTTCGCGGCGATCTTCTTGGGCAGCAGGTCGGCCAGGTCCCGCTGATCGGCCAGCCCGTTCGGGTTCCGGCGGAAGCGCAGCCACAGCCGGCCGCCGAGGACAGCTGCCGTGATGAGCGTGGCGGCGGGCAGCAGGTAGCAGCCGGTGAGGACGGCGGGCTGTGCGAGATGCGGCCAGACGCGTTCGGGGTGCAGGAGCGCGTCGGTCGGCCGGAAGGCGGCCCACGGATCGGAGCCGACCGTGGCGTTGGCGAGATTGCCGAACAGCCAGGACAGCGAGCCTCCCGCCATGCCGAGAGCGGCGATGCCGATCAGGAGGTACAGGAGGAAGTCGGTGCCGGTGGTGGTCGAGGGCGTGCTGGTACGCGGAGATGGCAAGGCGGGATCCAGAAGGGTGCGGACCTACGGGTGGCGGCGGGGCGGCGAATGGCTCTGGTGATCACGAGCGGGCTCCTGGCGGTTGTCGCGGTGAGCAGGGGAGTTGGACGGAGCGGTGGGGGAGCGGTCAGCGAGCCCGGCCCGGCCGGGGCGTGTTGGGCGGCGTGACGGAGGGCTCCTCGGAGGCCGCGGGCGTGGCTCCGGTGCGCGGGCGCGGGGCCGTCGCGTAGTAGCTGGCGACGCCTTCCTGCCAGCGCCGCTTCGGGGGCGGTTCGAGCCTCAGCATCTGGTGGCCGGCGTCGCGCACGTCCTCGGCGAGAGAGGTGAGCGTGGCGGCGGCGTCCTCGCAGAGGTGGGACAGGGCCCAGCCGTCATCGGTGTCGGCAACGTTGGCCTGCACGGCCGCGGCCTCGAAGAACTGACCGAGGCGGATGAGGATGCCGTCGTCCGGGTCTACGACGTGCTCGATGAGGTCGGCTGCTCGCGCGTATGTCTCGGTTCCGTTGAGCTGGTCGGTCAGGGACAGGATCTGCTGCCCGTAGACGCGCGTGCCGAGGGGATCGGTGGGCGTGGTGATCCCGGTGACGTCCAGGCCGGGATCGAGTTCGACCTCGTAGCCGACCGCGGTGAGCATCCGGGCGGCATGGCTGGCCATCTGGTTCTCGCGCTCCTCGCCCATGTCCCAGGGCAGGCGGTACCAGAAGGAGCGCGGCGTGGTCTCGACGACGAAGCCGGCGCGCTTGAGAAGGGTGACGGCCAGCTCGTCCCCGCCTTCGGCGATGACGTTGCCGGTCGGCTCGCGGGTGATGACGACTTTGGGCGTGGTGGACATGGAGGCCTCCGCGGGCGGGTCAGAAGTGCGGGTTCTCGGTGGGCCGGTCGCCCCCGGTGGCGGCTGCCAGCAGCTCGGGCAGGTCGGCGGGGTCGGCGTCGCGTTGGTCGAGCCACCACCCGGCACGCGTCAGGGGCCGCGCGGCGTCCTCGATGGCGGCCCACTCCGCCTCGCTGGTGGTGCCTTCGAGTACCAGGGCGGTGTACGCGGCGGACATGAGCCGGTGGCGGCAGCGCGTGCCCCAGGCGATGGCGCGGTCGGTGCCCTCCAGAGGAGGCATCCGATACCGCGTCGACCATTCCTCGGCCTCGGCCTGCTCGGCGGCTCGCTTCTTCGCCAGCCACTCGGCCTTGGACTCGGTGTCCTCGCCCTGGGCGGCACGCCAGCAGTCGGTGCAGTCGCGCTCGGCGAGCCAGCGGGCGTAGCCGGCACGCCGGTCGGCCGGACGGTCGGAGAGATCAGCCTGAGTGATGTCTCCGCAGGCATGGTTGATGGTCCAGATCTTCTTGACGGCCATGAGCCGGACTCCTTGTGCGATTGAGAGGAAGGTCAGCGCGTACGACGGGGGCTGGATGGGGGAGCTGGCGAATGGGCTGCTTCGTCCGGAGAAGTGGACTGTGCGGCCGGGCGGTTCGGGGAGGACACGAGAGCCGCGCGGGCGCGGGCGGTGTGTGTGACGGACGGGACCTCGTGCCGGGGGAGCAGCGGTACGTCGGCCAGGGGCGGGGCGTCGTCCGGCGTCACGTCCGGCAGGACCGCCAAGTCGAGCTGGGCGGTGGCGAGTTGGTCGCCGAGGAAAGCGACGTGGTGGGCGATGGTGCGCAGGTGCTGGCCCAGCTCGCGGCCGTTGGCGGTGTCGAGCCGATCGCACCAGGCGGCGGCCGTGTCGATGAACTCCTCCAGGTCGCCGACGACGCCGTGGTGTTCGTCGAGGATCTGTTCAAGGACGTCGGCGACATCGGCCGAGCGGCGCAGCTCGTGTAGTTCTCCGGTCAGGGCGGTCAGTGACTGTCCGGGCATTGCCTGGCGTACGGGCACCCCGTCCGGCGTGGGGATCGGGGGCGGCAGCATTATGCCTGGGTCGGCGGCGACCTAGAGGCCGACGTCCTGGAACTCGCGGCTGGCGCGGGCCATGGCCCGCACCGCCATGTTGTGCGGGGTGTCGCCGGGCAGGAAGTAGAGATCGAGGGTGTTGTTGTAGCGGAAGTGGTGCTTGCGCAGCACTTCGTCGAGGAACGGGTGATCGTCCGCCACGGCAGCGGCCACACCGAGGTCCGGGTGGATACCGAAGGCGACGTCGGGCTCGAGTTGCAGTTTCATGCTGAGGACTTCCTTTGGGTGCGGATGACCTAGCGGGCGCGGACCGTCTGCCGAGCGGCCGGGTCCGGGCGGTAGGTGCCTGTGACGTCGGGCCGCTGCGGCACCGAAGTACTGGCGCGAGCCGGGGAGATGGCGGTGGCGGCTTGCGCTCGGCGCTGCCAGGTCGCGGGAGTCGGATCGGGACGTCCGTCGCCGCGGATGTAGGAGAACGCGTCGAACGCGAGGTCCGTGCTGTCCAGCCGCGTCTCGACGTACCGCAGATCGCCCTCGCCGTGCAGCAACACGCCCTCACCTGTGCGCATGTCGGTTCCGACCGCGCGCAGCGTGCCCTCGCGATCACGCACCTGGTCGTGCACGACGATCCGGGCGGCCCGGATGTCGGCAGCGAGCGCGTGGGAAGCGGTGACGACCGCCTCCTCGCCGCCGAGGCCGTCGGGGACGGGGTCGCTCGACGGCTCGTCGAAGAGGCCTCGGCCGGGGGTGGGCCGGGTGGCGGGCTGGAGGTCGTACGCGGCGTCGGAGGTGACGCTGTACTGCGCGGCGCGCAGCGACTGGACGGCCTGCTGTCCGCGCCGCGTCAGGTCGCGGTCCGGCTCGGTCATGGCGTACCTGCGGCTGCCGGGCAGCCGCTCGAAGCCGACCCGCCGCAGCATGTGATCGGCGACGTGGTTGTCGTGCGACATCGCGGCCACGACGCCGTACTGGGCGTGGTGGGCGACGGTGATGTGCGGGGGTGTTTCCGCCACGAGAGGTGCACCTCGCAGAGGTCGGGGCTATGCGGAGGACGAGGATGTGGCCCGGAGGCGGATTTGGCGGGGCCGGGGAATCTGCGCTAAATGGCCAGCTCTGTTGCAGGTCGTCAGGCTCAACCGCTGGTGTTCCTCAAATCGGGTCCAACGGGGTGGTTGCTGGGCATCCTTGGCCCATGTCGCTCGCAGCAGTCGCCATCGTCGTGGCGTCCATCAGTGCCCTCTTCACCGGGGCCAACATGGCCGTCTCGTACGCCACGTACAGGCGTGGCCGACCTCGTGTCGAGCTGCGTACTGACTGGCTGATCAATAGATTCCAGTCGCCGGAGCACCCTTTCGAAGAGGGCGTCTATCTCCTCAACTTGTACAACAAGAGTCAGGCTGCGGTGAAGGTGGCCAATGTTTACACAGACATCAGAACGGTCTCTCCCAAAAGGGGTTGGACGGGGCAGGCCCTGAAGATTCTCAGATTCGAAAGAGACGGGGAGATCCCTCCCTTCGGTGGTATTGAGCTGCTTGCCCAAATCCTTTTTTGGGTCCCTTACTCAAAGGCTTAAGTATTCTCGCTTCAGGATCAACGTAGTATTCAGCAACGGGCGTCAGGTGTGGACTAAATGGATGCCAGCTGTACCTAAGTACGCCCGGAAGCAGGTGGAAGGAGCGTTGGCTAACCGCCCCAGGCAGCTCTCGTTCGATGATCTGGAAGAGGCGGAATAACCATGGATGCTGACTGTGGGCCCGAGGTATCGCTATCGATGCTGCGGCAGCTCGTAAGCAAGTCTGGCACGTGCCCGAATGCTTCCTCAGGCGGCGACTCGGTCGTTAGCCGCGGCCTTCCGTCGTCGTCCCCTCTTGGGGCAGACGCCGCAATCTTCAGATCCGTGCGGCCTGCAACGGAACCCCTCGCGTATTGCTCTCCTGATCCCTTTAGCTGGCAGGGGTATTGTCTTCTTTCGCGCCCTAGCCTTTCGTCGGTCCTCCGCCTCGCGTGTCTTCTTGAGCTCGTCCTTGATCTTTCTCTTCTTGGGCATGGCTTTGTCGTGCCTTCCTATCCACCGTCCATATGGTGAGGAAGTACAAGAGCTGAAGCACTCCTGCTCCTGCAATGAGGTATGCGGCGATCCAGCGGATCGTGCTTTCGCCGGAGCGAGCCATTGGGATGAGTATGAGGGCGATACCCAGAGCGAGGCACAAGATTCCGATATGGAAAGTCCACTCGGCAGCCCACTCCCATCTGCGTCCTCTAGTGGCGTGACGTTTCTGGGATTTGCGAAGATCTGCGGTCTGTTCTGTTGTCCAGGGTGTGGGGCGCCATTCTGTGATCTCCGCATGCGAGTACAGAAGAGACCGGGCGTTGAAGCCGCATTGCACGCATGCTACGAGCACTATTACTGCCAGCGTGAGGGCGAGGAACGTCCAGCCCGGATAGCGCATCTTCTCCGGATCCTGAGCGACAACCCCGACGAGCGCGGCAGAGAAACCAGCGAGGAGGGCGGCTGCTCCACTGGCCATGGACTGGCGAGCTGGGACCAAGCCGAACGGGGCTGGTTCATTCCAGCGCGGTTGTGGGGCCTGTGGCAAAGGTTCGGGCGGCTTGGGTGGCTCGGGCGGAGGGGGCGGGCACTTGCCCCAGTAGATGTGAAGGCCCATGGACCTCACCTACCTCTTGGTGCTCCCCAGCAGCCTCACGTCTCATATCCATCCTTGAACGGGCCACACGCCCCGGCAACTGGAGCCAATGAAGACCGGGGCTCGGTCGCGCATCTCGGGCATGACGGTTGGTGCATGCCTACCTCTCAAAAGCGTCGCCATGGCTGTCCGGCTGACTGGGGGCGTGCCGCAGCTCGACATGCACGCGCCCCGTGAGGCTCCAGGTAGAGGGCTAATAGCCGGCCTGGTGTCCGCCATCCGGCTCAACGGTTGAAGTTGCACCAGAAGCGGGCGAGTGGCTCAAGAGAGCGGGGAGGGATGGTTCGTGCCGTTCACTCTCCGAGGGGCTGTCCATGGCTGAGGCTGCTGTTGACTGGGTAGCGCGTGGAATCGCGCTTGCAAGCGCTGGTGTGGCGACGCTCAACATGCTCATCTCGTACCGCACGTTCCGACGTGTACGACCCAAGGTGAAGGTGAGCGTACAAGGCTCGGACGTTCGGGGAGGCGAAAAGGGGTACAACCGCCTTTACACTCTGCGGCTTACCAACGACGGTGGAACCCCAGTAACCGTGGAAAGCGTTGATCTTCTCACCCATTCCCAGTCCTTCACGGATGTGGACAGCCGAAAAACCGACGGCGCCAAAGTCAGGACGATCGTGGTTCCCGCTCACGATGGCGTTACCCACAGGGTCAGGTTCGATCTGCCAACGTCTCTCGCCTTCAATAGGGACGTGCCCGTACGATTTCGCGTGTTGCTCTCCAACGGGCGTGCGGTCGTCAGCCCGAAGTACAAGGAGAAAGGGGAGCTATTGGAATGGTAAGTAGCCGTCGAGAGGGTCTGATGCCCCTATCTATAGAGAGGAGTGACGTAGCTACCTTTCTGCCTCGGACGTCTTTCCTTACATCTTCTCTATCCCGATCAACTATCCCCGAGGGGTATCCCGGGGATATCCCGCGGTTCACAAAAGCCCAGGTCAGAGGGTGTCCCCGCTATCCCCGGGATAGGCGGGGATGCTCCGGGATGGTTCAAGCTCTGAGGGGTATCCCCGGTGCCCTCCATCCCATAGGGGAGGGCACCGGGGATACCCAGGTTGAAAAGAGGGCAGAGATGGATGTTTACACGTCAGGACACCCGCCAATCGGATGGTGATCAGCGCGCGTCCAACCACAGCGCACCAGCCATCCCCCTACCGTGGCCGTATGACTTCGGCAGTCGAGTATGTCCAGTTGGCGTTTAGCTGCACGGCCACCAACTGGTTCCTGGGTATTGGTGCCTTCCTGCTACTTGCCGCAGTTGGCGGCATGGCCTCGGGTGAGGGGCTTGATGAAGCAGCGGGTTGCTGCGGCCTGGTTCTCGTGCTGATCGTGGGTGGCGCACTGCTCGGCGTTGGCGTCAACTCGCTTGCCGACGGCTGTCAGTAGCCGCCGCTAAGCGGCTTTCTGTCGGTAACTGGTCGGGAACCAGGGGCTGGTCCAGGGCGCGGCGGTGGTCAGGAGCTGGCATCGCAGATCACCACGACCGCCGGGGCGGTGGGGAGGCCGCCACCAGTTGCTTGAGCAGGTCGAGGAAGTCGGCGGCCCGCCGGCGGCCGAGCTGGTAGCCGCGGGTGCCGGTGGTGACTTCCAGCGCGCCCGACACGGTGAGCTGCCTGTTCCTGCCCGGGGTGGGGATGTGCGGCCGACGGCCGGGCAGTGACCAACTGGAGCGGATGTGGGGCAGCAGGTGCAGGTGGGTTTCGTCGGTACCCAAACCACCGCCCCCGCCGGCAGCAGGCGCAGGCGTTTCACGATCGCGGCCACCACGGCGTCGTGGGCCGGATCGCCGCGGGCGATCAGTTTGGGCCGCCGCCAGACGGCCACCTGCCGCACCCGGCGATACAGCTTGCGGCAGCTGATCTGCGGTCGGCCCAGGTACCGGTGCAGCCTGGTCACGGTCCACGGCCCGGGCCGCTGAAGCAGCGCGGTGATCCGCGCGGGCAACCGGGTGGCGCCCAGGTGCAGGCCGTCAATCCCGTGGGTGTTGAAGCGGCCGATCCAGCGGCGCACCGTGGCCGGGTCGCACTCCACCAGCGCGGCGATCTGCGTTGGTGGCAGGCCCTGCAGCGACAGCAGTACCATCACCGCCCGTAACGCCGACCGCCATGGGCCCCGCAGAAGGCCACGTAACTTCGCGCACTCGGTGGCGGACGCGTTGGCGAACACGGTGGGCGGGCGCACACTGACCACAACCTCGCCGGGCGGGCGGACGTTGCTGACACTTCGATCGAACGCCCGGCGAGGGCGGTGTCAACGCCTCCCGCACCAGATGGCCTCAACTCCAGTTACGTGCAGCACTTCTGGATACGCGCTTAGCGCGATCGGCGCACGCGGTCGTGCGCGAGGAGGCTCGGCGGCGCCGCAGCGGCGGACACCGCCGCCGTCGTCGCGACGCTCGAGCGGATCGCGTGCGCGGAGCGGGCGCGGGCGGCCTGGACCTGCGCGGACTGCTGTGACCTGTCCGGACGGCCGCGCAGGGCTCGCTCGGCCCCCGCCATCTCGACGAGCGCGTCGCCGGTCTCCATCCAGGTGAGGGAGTAGTGCCAGCCCTTGGCATCGCGCTCGACGATGGCCTTCGCGAACGCGGCCTCGGCGCGAGGGCGATCCGGCAACAGCGCACCGGTGACATCCTCGAAGTCGGCCTGAAACACGCGCGCCGCCCTCCAGGGCCTCACGCAGCACCCGAAGCCGGTACGGCCACCTCCCATCTGCACGATCCTGCGGATCCAGGAACGTGTGCATCTCCTCGGCGTGGGCGACCAGGGCAGGGCCGTGGTCGAGGAAGGGAGCGAACAGAGCCCACATCTCCGCATCCCGTTGTTGCTGGCGCAGGTCGTAGCGCTCGTCGAGGGGCCAGTGGTCGGCGTCGCACAGGCTGTCGGAGATCGCGTCCCACTCGGCAAGGACCCGCTTGCCGGCAGCTACCGCCGTGGCGACCTGTTCAATGCCGGCCTCATGTACGGCCCGCTCGTAGCGGGGAAGCAGCCGGTTGGCCACCGCGGTCGCCGCGCGCACCGGGTCCGCGTCGACGACGATGCCGTTGGGCGCGTTCACCCGGCCCGCGCCATCGCTGCCGCTCGGCTGCAAGGCGGCGATCAGAAACTCACGTTTGCGCCGCGGGCGGTCGACGACGACCAACTCGCAACCGGTGTCGCTGGTGAGAACGGCGTCCCGGGACAGCACGAACTGATCGAAGGCCCAGTGCACATGCCCGAGGTCCCAGACCCGCTGCGCGAGCGTGAACTGATCGGCGTACGCGGCGTGCTCCTGGGCGACGACGGTCCATGAGCCGGGCAGTCGAGCGGCGAGTCCCTTGGCGAACGCCGCAAGGTCCGCACGGTCGTTCGACTTGCGGGCTGTGGAGGCGACCTGGCGCTCTGACGCCGACGCGGCGAAACGAGATACAGGGGGGTTGCCACCTCGCGTGGTCGGTGCCCGGTCAGCCATGACGTCGGCCCGTTTCGTTGGGCGGCGGAGCCTGGCGGGCGTCGAGCCGCCGGGATTCGTCAAGGACCCCGAACGGGCCTGTGGCCAGGGGGATATGGCTGTGAGAGGCGTTGGCCGCAGTGGCGTGGAGGTAGTGCTGGACGAGTCGATGCGCCAAGCGGCGGATCGTGTACTGCTGAGGCATGAAGGCGGACTTCCTGGGGACGCTCGGGGCGGGAAGACTTGGGGGTCGGGACGTGGCACCGGCCCCTCGAACGGTGGGATTGATCAAGGACGAGTGATCGCGGCCATCCGGGCGTCCGTGTCAAACAGCTCGCGTTCCCGCGGATGCAAGAGATGTTGAGTAATGAATGATCGGCCTGCCACCTTCCACAGACCGCGCCCCTTGGTGAGAGCGGAGACGGCCTGGGTCTCGACCCCGCTCAGCCCCAACAGTGAAGCGGCGGAGGCGAGTTGGTCGGCTTCCTGGCGGTAGATGATCCGGGTGGAGCAGTCGGTGAGGAGGCCCTCGGCCAGGGCGCGTCCGCGGGAGCCGGCGTCACCTGCGGCCAGCAGGTCGCTGAGGCGGTGGATGACCATCAGGTTCGCGATGCCCAGGCCGCGGGAGAGCTTCCACTGGCTCTGCATCCGCTCCAGCAGCGCGACGTGGCGCATGACGCGCCAGGCCTCGTCGTAGATCACCCAGCGCCGTCCTCCGGCGGGGTCGGCGAGGGCGGACTCCATCCAGGCGGAGGCGCAGGTCATGGCCAGGACGAGCGCGGTGTCATCGCCCGCGCCGCCGAGGCGGGAGAGGTCGATGGACAGCATCGGCGCGCTGGGGTCGAACGCCACGGTGCTCGGTGCGTCGAACATCCCGGCCAGATCGCCGTGCACGAGTCGGCGCAGGGCGTGGGCCAGGTCCTCGGCAGCATGGCCGAGACGGCCGGACAACTCGCCGAGCGCGGCATCGAGCCGCTCGGGGGAGCCGAGGACGTAGGCGACCTCGCCCAGCAGCGGCGTGGTGCCGTTGGCCTCGGCGTAGGCGACGACCTGGTCGAGCGCCACGTCAAGGGCGGTGTGCTCCATGGGATGCAGTTCGCGCCCCAGGACCGTCTTCGCGAGCGAGCCGACCAGCAGCAGCCGTCGCTTGCGGACCTCGCTCCTCCAGTCCTCCTCGCTGACGCCGTACGGCCGGGCGGGTGCGTCCAGGGGGTTCAGGCGCCCGGGCAGGCCGGGGCCGAGCGCGATGGTCTGCCCGCCCAGTTCCTGGGCGACTACGGTCCACTCGCCCTTCGGGTCGCAGGGCACGTAGATCCGGTATCCGAAGGCCACGGCGCGCACCGCGAGGGACTTGGCCAGGGCGGACTTGCCCATGCCGATGATCCCGGCCAGCAGGATGTTCGGATTGGTGAAGCCGTCGAGGCGCCCGTAGAGGGCGAATGGGTCGTAGGTGAAGGCCGCCTCCGCGTGGACGTCACGGCCGATGTAGATCCCCTGCGCGCCGAGACCGCCCTCCGCGAGGAAGGGGTAGGCCCCGGACGCGGTGGCCGTCGTCATCCGGTGGGCGGGGAGCTTGAGACGGCCGCCGCGGGCGGCGGCCGGGCCGGGACGGCCGGCGGCCGGGTAGGTGGCCCGTAGGGCGGGGTCGAGGCCGGGTGCGGTCGGGCGGGCTTCGGGGCGTGCGGCGTGCCGGGCCTGCTCGCGGGCGGCGGCGAACTGGTGGCGGGCGGCGCGCGCCGTGCGGCGGTCGCTCTTGCGCGCGACGAACAGCGGGCTGGCACTGGCACGGGTACGAGTGGCCATGGGGGTGGTGCTCCTGGCAGTCAGTGGCGGGTGAGGCCGGTGAAGGGGTCGCGCAGATCGGCCGGGGTGTGGTCACGGCGGACGCGGGTGGCGGTGGCCAGGTGGCGCTGGCACACGGTGAGTTCGGGCGCTCCCTCTGGCAGCCGGGCCCGGCACGCCTCCCGGGTGGGGAGGCGGCCGGAGCCGGGGTGCGGGGCGGCGTGGAAGGCTGCGTGGAGGTGCTCGGCTGCCTGCCACAGCCGGATCCGGCACGCCCGCAGATGGTCGCCCTCCGCCCTGGCCACCGGTGTGGTGCGGGCGGTGTGGGCGTCGAGCAGCCCGTACAGCGCAACGATGTGGGCGTGCAGGGAGTCGAGTTCGGCACGGCTGGCGGCGACCGGGGCGACCGGCATGTTGATCGCCTGGTGGAAGTCGAGCGCGGCGGTGGCGAACGGGACGAAGTCCGGAGCCAGTTCGGGCAGGGGCTCGGTCGGCATGGGGGTGCCATTCGGTAGAGCGCGAGATGGTGGTGCGGGTGCGTGCGCTACGGGCGGGCGAGGGGCAGGGCGGCGTTGGTGAAGGCCTCGGCCTGCTGCCAGGTCAGAAGGCGCAGGTCGACGAGGGCGGCGACGGCGGCCGTCTCGATCGCGGCGCAGGCGGCGTTGAGCTGCTCGTCGGTGTCCGCGCTCACGGTGAGCAGGCCGGTGAGGGCGACGTCGGCGTGCCCGGCGATCAGCTGCCGCTCGCGCTGCTTGATGTCGGCGTACTCGACCGAGTCCTCCTCGGAGTCGACCTGGCCCTTGCGCTGCCGCTCGGCGGCGTCGGCGATCACGGTGGCCTTGCGGCGCTGTACGTCCTTGAGCGCGGAGTCCAGCCCCTTGGGCTCGTAGGTCAGTGAGAGCGTGCGGCGTACGCCGGAGGTGAACAGGAGCTGGTGCAGGAAGCCGGGTGAGGTTTCGATGCGGGGCCAGTTCTCGATCCAGAACGTGGCGTGGTGGGCCGAGTCGGTCTGGATCCGGTCGGCCTTCTCGACCAGGACGACGGGGCCGGCGGCAGCGGGCTCGGCCTGCGGGCGGCCCGAGGCCGACCACTGGTCCAAGGCGGCCGACGACTTCGGGTCGTACGCGGTACGGATCACGGCTGCGATCTCGGCTGCTTCCAGCCAGCCGCTGGGCGTCAGACCGGCAGTGCGGGCGGCCTGGTCGAAGGTGGCGGTGAGCTGGGCCAGGACGGCGAAGCCGCCGGTGAGCCCGCCTCCGGCCTGGTTGATCAGACGGCGGGCGGCCTTGAGGTCGAGGGCGAGCGCGACGTACGCCTCGTGCGGGGCCGCGGCGGGGCCGGCGGCGGCCAGAAGGTCGATGTAGATGGGGCCGGCGAGGTGGGTCGCCTCGTTGCCGTGCTCGTGCCAGTAGCGGTTGAGCGCGTCGCCGGAATCAGGCACCGTGCGCTCCAGGACCTGGACCCGGGCGATGTGCCCGGTGCGCGCCAGGGCCGCCAGCGTCCGCCCCCAGCCTGCGACGTTGCTGGACTGGGTGGCCGGATCGAGCAGCGCGAACGCACGCGAGGAGACCTTCACCACCGCGGTGAGCGTGCCGTGGTGCGGATCGTGCACCGCGCCGAAACGATCGTGCGGGGCGGTGACCACCCGCAAGGACGCCGCCGTGCCCGGGAGATGCAGCAGGCCCTCGCGACGCGGCCGAGTGGACGGCCGGGCGAGCCAGACCAACTGTCCCCGGAAACGACGCAGCGCGTACCGAGCGGCGATGGGCGCCCAGTCGGCGAGGGACCGTCCGCGATGGCGGACGAACACCACTGCAAGAATTCCCGCCCACAGCGGTATGAGCTTGAGCGCCCCGGTGACGCCGGAGGTGAGCAGCACGGCGAGCAGCAGCAGCCCGGTGACGGTGACGACGATCAGCTGAGGGGCCGACAGGCCGAGCAGGACACCGCGCCGCGAGCGATGCGGGAACTTCACGGTGGCCGGGCCGTCAGGCTGAGAGGTGTCGGAAAGCATGGCGAAGCCGTCCTTGGAACGTGGCGAGCAAGAAAGAAGAGAGGGGAGACGGGGCGGGCGGCGCCAAAGGCGACCGTTGCTGCCCGCCCCGTCAGGCGAGGGCTACGAGCCCGATCCAGCCGGCGGCTCGGGATAGACCCACCGCTGCGGCGTGGCACCGCCCTGCGCAGACGGCCCGCCCACCGGCCCGGAACGCCGGGGTGCCGGCGGATCCAGGTGCGTGACCCGCGGCTGGGCCACCGCCGCGCCCTGGGGCGTCGGCCCGGAGGAGACCGGTGCCGCGTCGGCCGCCGTGCCCTGGCCGGGACGCTGGATCAGCGGCTGCCCGCGGTCACCGTCGGTGGGAGGCCGGCGGATCAGTGCCCGGCCTTTGTCGCCGGTGGCGTTCGGGTCCTCGCCGAAGCGGAAGTGGGTCTGCTTCGGCTTGTCGTCGCCACGAGAGCCACCGGTCGGGTCGATACCGGAGGCGACACCGCCCCAGCCCTGGCCCGGAACCTTCGACGGGCCCTGCGGAGCACGCATGCCGGTGCCGGCCTGCATCGCGAGCTGGCCCGCGGTCTTCGCCGCACCGGCGGCCACCGCCACCCCGGCGACGCCCGTACGGTGAAGGTCGTCATGGCCGGAGCCGTCGGCCGCCCAGTGCACGAACTTGTACGTCGCGTACGGACACAGCATCACCAGGACCATGACGACGACGCCCGCCAGAACGTCCGACAGCGCGCTGATCCCGTCCGAGGCGTCACTCTTGCCCATGGCCGAGACGCCCAGCAGGAACACGATCGTCATCAGCAGCTTCGAGACGATCAGAGTCGCGGTGGCCTCGATCCAGCCGCGACGCCAGCGCCGGGCCACTTCCCAGCCGCCCCCGGCCCCGGCGAATACGGCGAGCGTGACCAGGACCAGGATGCCGACCTTCCGGGCGACCATCACCGCCCAGTACAAGAAGGCACCCACCGCGCTGCCGAGCGCGGCGATGGCTGGGAGAGTCCAGCCCAGGGCGTACGTGGGCCCCAGGTTGTTGACCGCGATGATGCGGCGAACGGCGTCGTCGATGGAGGTGTTGGCCGCCTTGAAGAGGCCGGCGCTGAGGGCGTCGACGACGGTGATCGCCACGGTGGTGCAGGCGATGGCGGCGAACGCGAACAGGACACCGGCCACCGTGCCGCTGACCGCTTGGGCCAGGGCACGTTCGTCCCGGCGCCAGGCGGCGCGGGCGAGCTGCAGGCAGAACGTGCCGACGGTCAGGATGAGGCCGATCGGCAGCAGCAACTCGTAGTTGCTCCTGAACCACTCGGCATTCAGGTCGATGGCCGTCGTCCTGTCGACCGCCTTCGACGCCAGCTCGGCGGCGGCCTGGGCCATCTCGCCCATCGACTTCGCGATCCAGGCGCCGATGCCATCGGTGACAGCCTCACCGGTCGAACCGACGACGCCACCGATGGTGTTACACATCGTCTGCATCAGAGGCAGGTCACAAGCCCCCATGAGGGCACCTCCTTTCGGGAGCGGCGGCGATCACGGCGCGACGCTCGGCAGCACGCCGACGAGGGCGCAGTCGTGGTGGGGACGGCACTGGACGGCGAGCGTCGTGGAGCGCGACTCGGCTCCGGCGCCCGAGCCCTTCCAAGCGATGGCCTGCTTGCCGGTGACCGTGACGGCGTAGACGTACGCCTCGGTGATCGCGCCGGGGTCCTGGGCCAGGGCGGTCTTGAACGCCTGCGGGTAGTGGCCCTCGCCGATCGTGGCGCTGGCGTGCTGGCGGTTGTCGTGCATCCGCGACCACAGCACCGGGCTGGGGATCTGGTTGGTGATGGACGCCCAGTCGGCGTACTTCTTCTCGTCGGTCATCCACCGCTTGAGCCCGGCCACATGCTCGGCCCGGGAGATGGAGCGGGTGTCGTACGACCAAAGGACCTTGGTGGCCGCCTTGGCGAAGGCGATCGGATCGCTCGTCCGGGGCGGCGCCGCGATGGCCTCACGCTTGCCGTTGGTCGTCTCCGGCGAGGCCGACTCCGGGGCGGACGTCCTCGCCGGAGTGGGGGCCGCGGAGGCTGCGGGCTCCGGGCGAGTCAGGTACGCGAGCAGTCCGGAGATCGCCAGCAGCACCGCGAGCACGATGCTGCCGAGAGCGATACGCCGAAGGACCGAGGAGGGCGCCCCGTAGGTGCGCTCCTGAGCAGTGCGGGAACGTTTCCTCGGCATCAGTGGACCTGCGTCCCCATCGCCGAGAAGAACGCGACGATGCCGTTGGCCGCCCCGAGCAGCAGGGCGCAGCCGGCGGCGACGACGGTCCCCTTCTTGCCGTTCGCCTCCGCCTGGTGGCCGCCGCTGTGGTGGCCCCAGGCCCAGACCAGGGCGGATATGGCCAGCGCGCCGACCACCGCGATGATGCTGTAGAGGTTGATCGAGGAGACGACGTTTTTCAGCACGCTGAGGCCGGGAAGCCCGCCCTCCTTCGGTGTGATGCCGGGGTTGTACGCCAGATACTGGCCGTGCTGCATGAGCTTCACTTGGAACTCCAGTGCGATTTTGGGCGCGCGAGGGCCCGAGAGGAGGTGGAGGGAGGGGAGAAGAAGCCGGTCAGACGACCCGGCGGGCGGCGACGACGTCCGCACGCCATTCGGCGAGGGTCGAGATCTTGACCACGTCGCCGGTCTTGGGGGCCTGCAGGATCAGCCCCTGGCCAATGAACATCCCGACGTGTTCGGGCGCTGCGGCCGTGCCGCGGGTGAACAGAAGGTCACCCGGCTTGAGGGCATCGACGCTGACCGCCTTGCCCTCTTTGACCTGCGTGTACGTGGTCCGGGAGAGCGAGACACCACCGGCCTTGTACGACGCCTGCATCAGGGACGAGCAGTCGCACCGGCCCATCGGGTCCTGACCGTGCGGATCCGAGCAGTTGCCGCCCCACTGATACGGCGTACCGAGCTGACCAAGTCCCCAACGGATCGCCGTACGCACCGACTTGGGCGAATTAGTCGGGATCTTGTAGCCCTCGGGGACGGACCCCACGGGAATCGGACCGAACGAGGACCCGTCCCCGCCGGTGCCGCACGCGGTAGCCGCCGAGGAGGTCGTCTGCTCGTCCTCACCACCGGTGTCGCTGTCCTTGCCGGAACTTCCGTTCTGGCCGAGCGACTTGGCGATGGCCTTCTGGAGTGCTGTGGCCAGCGGCTCCCACTTCGCGTACGCGTCGGGAAAGCCGCTCTTCTGAACCGCCTGTGCGGCCTGGGCGACGGTCATCGACTGCCAGCCCGAGACCTTGAGCAGACCCTCGTAGAACTTCGTCGAGGCATGCACCGGATCACGAACTTCAGCAGCCGTACCCCAACCCTGGCTGGGCCGCTGCTGAAAGAGACCGAGTGAATCCCGATCGCCATAGTCCAGGTTCCGCAGCCCCGACTCCTGCAGAGCCGTGGCCAAGGCAACGATCTGCCCCCGCGCCGGCACCTTCATCGCGATACCAGTGGCCTGGATTGTCTGGGCGTTCGGGATCTGCTCCTCGGGGTCATCCAGCCCGGGAACGGACACGGACCCCTTGTCGCCGCCCTTGAGGATGGACTCCACCTGCTTCGCGACCGCCGCGCTGTCCACAGCCTGTGCACCGTCCGCGGAACAGGCGGCCTGAGCACTGCTGGAACCAGCGAGAGCGACAGCGACCGGCGCTATCAACAATGTCGGGCCGAGGGCCACGGCCCCTGCTATGGCGATGGCCTTCTTCACGGGCGCCGGCCGAACGCCGACCGGCAGGACAGGGAATTTGGCCCCGCGGAGGGGCGCGCCTGGGCATGCTGCATCGGCAGCTCCTTACTCGTAGGCAGCGCGGCGCAGGCGTTCTCGTCGAAAAGGTCACCGGCACCGCGCCGGGTTATGAATTCGCAATCCCTTGGGGAGGCAGGGAAACCAGGGCCGGGAGCTGCTAACTCCCGGCCGCTGGCCCCTTATTTGAAAGCGGCAGCCAGCCGCGCTCGTAATCTCACTCGCCACATGGGGAGGCCCCTTCGCCGATTAGGAAGCCAGTCGGTGGGGTGTCAGGCACGCTGTCCTTTGGACGGAACGGCACGCATCGACACAGCTCAGCAGGGGCGGAACCAGGTCCCGTCCTGCGAACACGGCGAGACTGTAGGGACGAAGTACGGCCGCACCAAACGGCCTGTGCTTCGGGCGGTTTTGGGGCGCTGAGCTGGGATCTGCTTCATTGGGTGCGGCCGGAATTCGGGGTTAACCTCCAGCGCATTGCTCGCTACGGCGGCTGCTTTCGCAGTTCCGCCGAGCGACCCATGCCGACGTGCGCTTCCCTCCGCGAGCGGAGAAATGGGCGCACGACCGCCCCCTGAAAGAGAGAACCGCGCAATGCCGTACACCCTGCACCGAGGCGACGCGCTGACCGCCCTCGCCGGCATCCCCGACAACAGCGTCGACGCCGTGATCACCGACCCGCCCTACAACAGCGGCGGCCGAACGAGCAGCGAGCGCACCGGCCGCTCCGCGCGCGCGAAGTACACCTCGGCGGACGCCGAGCACGACCTTGCCAACTTCCCCGGCGAGAACCGAGACCAGCGCTCGTACGGCTTCTGGCTCACGCTCCTGCTCACCGAGTCCTATCGCGCGACCGTCGAGTCCGGCACCGCGCTCGTCTTCACCGACTGGCGGCAGTTGCCGACGACGACGGACGCGCTCCAGGCCGCCGGCTGGACCTGGCGCGGGATCGCCTCGTGGCACAAGCCGGTCTCCCGGCCGCAGAAGGGTCGACTCAAGCAGTCGTGCGAGTACATCGTGTGGGGAACCAAGGGTCCGGTCGATGCCAACCGGAACCCCGTCTACCTCCCGGGTCTCTACACGGCGAGTCAGCCCCGGAAGGAGCGCGTGCACATCACGCAGAAGCCTGTGGAAGTGATGCAGGAGCTGGTGAAGATCTGCCCGCCGGGCGGAACGGTCCTCGACCCCTTCACCGGCTCGGGGACAACCGGCGTCGCAGCCTTGCGCGAGGGGCGCCAGTTTATTGGCGTTGAACTCTCCGAGCACTACGCCGACATCGCCGAAGCTCGGCTATTGGAAGCGATGCAACAGAGCGCACGCCGCGAAGACTTCATTCTCGCTGGTCCCGAGGAATAGTGACGCCCTGAGTGAGGCGAGTCCGGAGCATTCGGTCAGGGGACTTACCGCTCACACAGCGGAGTGCAACAATGTTGCGTTGTATGCATCATCCGGAGCGGGTGGTGAGCATGATCGAGGCCCCTGGCTCGGCGCTGCTGGTGTTGGCGGACGGTGTCGTGCCGTTGGACCCGGAATCGACGGTGTTCCGGGCGATGTTGGAGGGCTGGGCCTGCCAGCAGCGGGCGTGGTTCCTCGACGAGCGGGAGACCATCGAGCCGCGTCTGGCCTTGGTGCGGCGGAGGCGGAGGCGTTCATCAGCAATCTCCGCTCGGGGCCGCGGCCGATCATGGTGTCCACGGCGCGGAGTTACGAGATCACGCTCCAGCTGTTCTGCACGTACCTGACCGACGCCCGTTACCAATGGGGCCGGGTCTGCTCGGAGCGGTTCGGGACGGCGCCGCACCAGGTGTTCCACGAGTGGAACAGCCTGACGCACATCGCGGACTACGAAGGCGATCCGCGGCGACGGCCGTTGGACTACGACGAGGTCCAGGCCCTGTTCGACACGGCGGACGGCCGGGTGGAACAGATCCGGGCTCGGCGCGTCAAAGGTGCGCTGCTGGCGAAGGCGGGCTGTGACGGTGCTCCTAGAAGGGGGAATGATCACCTGCCAGGCGAGCTCTATGCTGGTTGCTAAGCGTAATCAAGAGCGAAAGGAGACGGCGCAGCAGGACTGTGCGCTCTCTGCGCAGTACGAGGTCTGGCCCGTAACCCGCGCTCAGCCGATTACCCACTTGATGAGCGCGAGCACTGCCGTGGTCATCCCACCGATGGCGGCGAGGATGGCGAACGTGATCGTCACGACGTCGTACTTCGTGACCTTCTCACTATCGAGTTTGTCGGCCAGCTTCTCCAGAGTGTCCGTGCGGTGCTTCAGCTCCGTGAATGCGACTTCCGTGGTCAGGTTGGTGGCCTCGGTTGCCAACCCCGCAGTGGCCTCGGCGCGCTCCCGGTCCAACCGCTCGGAGCGCTCCTTCTCCATGGCGGCGTGCTCGTCGAGCACCTTCAACAGGTGTTCGCGAGTCTCCGGGTCTGTGACACTCGCACTTACTTCCTGACGGAAGTCCTTGATCTGCTCGGCTGGACGCAGTGAGTTGATCCGCTCCAGGATCAGGGTCTTTCGCTCCAGCAGTGTGGGGAGGATCCCCAACTCCATTTGCGCATTTTCGGCTTTGTCCGCCAGGACGAAGAGGACTGTTCCAGCTTTTGCCGCCAGTTCCACCCTCGCTACAGGAAACGAATCCGGATGCTCGATCGCCGTGTTCACCGTCTCCAGGGACGTCTGTAGTTCGGCGAGCGACTGCGCCATGATCTGGTCGACGGTCAGCCGGAGTTGTTGAAGCGTGGCCTTGAAGAACCCATCAGTGAAGGTTGTCACTTGCGTGTCGACCGGATTCACCGACCCCATGCTGCACGCTCCCTCGATGCCAGACGTCCGACCGATACGCTCATGAGCCGGAGGGCGATGCCCACCACAGCTGCCCTTGAGTGGTGTAGACACCTCGGTGTCTTGCCTTCAGCTATGACAACCACTCCCTCAACCTTCTTGGTCATCGCTTGCGGAAGCGCGACCACTAGTGGAAGGAACTCTGCTCCCGGTTATCCCGTGCGCGGATCATGTCCGTTCGCGTCGTACATCATGCGATCACCGACTCTGTTCAGAGGTAGAGTTGAGGTTCGAGCCATCGAGGTTACCGACAGTGTTGCCCGTTCCGGCAGCTCCTTCGACAGCATCGCGATCAACGGCGGTGCACCCGATCGCGTCAGCGCCGAAGAACATGCATGTCCTGCCTTGCGCCGGTTAGCACAGTGACTTGAGTTGTTGGTGGGAGATCGGGTGGCAGGCGAGTTCGTGGAAGAGTTCGTGCATTGTTGGATCTGCTTTCCCGTCGCACGCATAGACACCTGAAGTCTTTCAGCGAGGCGAAGGTGCACTCGGCTGGGCAGGTAGGAATACCGCCGATCAGGAATACCCGCACTCCACCGGTAGAGGCGAGGCTCCGAGCGGAGCTGACCCGGGACGACTTCG
The DNA here is from genome assembly GCF_036173045.1 of Streptomyces sp. NBC_00299. Taxonomy (GTDB): domain Bacteria; phylum Actinomycetota; class Actinomycetes; order Streptomycetales; family Streptomycetaceae; genus Streptomyces; species Streptomyces machairae. The sequence continues at coordinate 3,020,747 of NZ_CP108039.1, read as the reverse complement.
TTCTGGCAGGACCGGAGGCATGAGTATGAGAGCGATCGGACCGGGGCCGACGGACCGCAGACGGATAAGGGCGGTTGGTGCATCGACAAACCGAGGCACCAGCCGCCCTTCCTCTTGCGTCAGGCCGCCTCGAACGCCCGCCGGATCAGCGGTCCAGCCTTCTCCAGGTCGGCTGCCGAGGCGATACGCACCTCCAAGTCGCCGGTCCCGAGGTGGCCGATACCGCGCATGTCGCGCGAGAAGCCCTCCTCCAGCTCGACCGTCTCCGGGTCGATCTTGAGGTAGACCAGGATCACCTCATGCTTCGGGCGGAAGATGACGGAGGCGACGTTCACCATCCGACGGTAGGCGATGTAGTGCCGAAGCTGAGCCACCTCGACCTCGCCCCAGGCGGTGAGGGCCTCGTCCAGCTCTGCGTACAGGTCCTGCAGGCAAGCGGGAGCCGCGCCCGGAGGCGCTTGGACCGGCCCGGTGTTGGTACGGGCCTCCGCCTCTCTCTGCCGCCTCCGGCGCCGAGCCGGAGCGGGACTGGGAGACCTCGATGTGGACTCGATCAGCAGCAGACTCAGCAGGTCGCCGTCGAAGACGCGGTAGCGAACCAGGTCGATCCGCTCGCGTAGCCGGTGCACGGCGACCCGGTCGTGGTGCGAGAAGCTGGCCGCGATGCAGACCATGCGCGGGTTCCGCCAGTCGATCGCCTCGGCGGCCTCGGAACCCAGCTTCTCCATGACCAGCGCCTCGAACTCGTGACGTGCGGAGTCCAACCAGGACAGATAGGAGACGGCCTGTGAGAGGACACCGCTGTCGGCGCCCTTCTTGTATTCGATCAGCGCAGGACTGCCGTTCTCGTCCAGACCGAGCGAGTCGATCCGGCCCCGGTGCCAAGGCCCGGTCGGATAATCGGATGCGAGGAAGCGGATGCCGAGCATGGCCTCCATGTTGGCCTCGATCCGGCGCTGAAGCTCCACCTCCAGAGCCACCGTCGAACCGCGCAGCTCGACGTCCCAGCCATTGGCATCCGGCCGGAACAGCTTCAGGTCGCTCACTCGCCTCCCCGTCCTCCCCGATGTCAAACAGTCGGACAATCGACCGGAGGGCACGGTTATTCCGCGCCGTCGGGCTGCCTCTGTGAGGGAGCCGGTCGGCCTTCGGAGCCTCGTCGGCGTAGACGGGGGAACGGGGCTTGTATCAAGTGGAGTTGTAATCATTCGCCCTGTTACCTGGATCTGGCCTGCCCTCAGCCGCCCAGGGGACATACATTGGCCTCAGTTGATCGTCAGGGGGGCGATGTCTTGGCAGGGCGCGATCTTCGGATGCTGGTCAGATCGAACGACCTGAGCACCTCCACGAACGAGGCGTTCACCAGTCGGCAGGCGCAGTGGCAGGCGGTGACGGCTTCTCTCCTCGGACACACGCTGCGTCCTGCGGACCAGACCGAGCAGCCGGACGAACTCGGCGGTGCCGCGTTCGTTCTCGGGTTCCCCCACGAGGAACAAAGCGAGAAGGAGCACCTCGGTGAGTGAACGAGACCACCTCGTCGAGGATCTCGTAGCTGAGATCCTCGGTCCCCGCCGAGGGCCGAACGAGAGGCTGGGGGGCGACGAGGACCCGCTTGACGAGTACATCGTCGGTGTCCTGGCTCCGTTCTCATCCCCTTCGGTCGAGGTCGACTCGGACCAGGAGCTCGTCGGTGACGAGCTGTCGGGCAGTGATGACGACCTCGATCCAGGCGAGTCCGTGTCAGGACGTCAGCCCGCCGACGTCGGCATTCCGTCGCTGGTACTCGACCCTCGCGCCAGGCCGTCGTCGATGGGCGTCTCCCTGGCGGTCAGCGCCCCTGACAGGCCACTCCTTGACATCTGCTGTACGTGGGCCAGGTACCGCAAGGAGGCCAACGGGGAGTGGAGCCGGGAGCCTCACGGGGCTGTCTGGCGCGACGTGGACTGTTCCGTCGACAGCCTGCTGAGTGACCCCGCGGACCCAGGAGTCGGGGTGAGGGTCCGTAGCCGAAGGGACTCTCGCGGCATCTGGAAGATCTCGGTGTTCGTGGTCAACCTGAGCTCTGTGGAATCAGACCACCCTTCCCCGTCGGAGCACGTGTTCCAGCCCCAGGTGCGTCTGCGCTGTCAGGGCGGAGCCGAGCTGGTTCCACTGGAACACCAGCACCTGGCACAGGACGAGGAGGACGCGAGCCTGGCGCTTCTCTACGAGGACCGTCCCGTGCTTGCCCGAGGGCACCTCTGCTCCGCCGTCTGGCGTCAGGTCGACCCAGAGCGCCCGCATCCGGGAGGGTTGGAAGCAACCAGGCCCCCGTTCAGGTGGTCCGACGGGCGTCACCTGTTCGAGGAAGGGACGGTGGCTGAGTTCGAGCCGGCCGACGTCCGGTCCGAGTTCGTTCCTGTGGTTCCCGTCAACGCTCCGGACAAGGGCTGGCCGGCCGACGCGGGAGATCCACCTGAGCTGGACCCGATGGAACTGGCCCAGATCACGGATGGTGCCGTACTCCGCCTGAGGCTGGAGCCGCTCGCGGACGCCTACGAACGCTGGATCGTGGGCCAAGCCCGCGGGGTTGAAAGCCATGCGCCAGGCACACCGGCCCAACGACACCTCTCCGGGTGCCGACGCGCGCTGGATCGGATCCGCGACGGGATCGAGCTGTTGGCAGACGACCGCGACGCCCTCCTCGCGTTCTGCTTCGCCAACCGGGCGATCGCCCTCCAGTCGCAGTGGACCAAGAGGAGAGTCAACCGCTGGTGGCCGTTCCAACTCGCGTTCCAGCTGGTCAACCTACGGGGAATCGTCGACGACGCCCACGAGGACCGCGAGGTGTGTGACCTGCTCTGGTTCCCGACCGGTGGAGGCAAGACCGAGGCTTACCTCGGACTCGCTGCCTTCACCCTCGCGCTTCGGAGGCTTCGTGCCCAGCGAGGGCAGGATCCCGGGGGAGGAGCAGGAGTGACCGTCCTTTCCCGGTACACACTTCGGCTCCTCACCATTCAGCAGTACAGGAGGGCGCTCGCGATGGTGACGGCGTGCGAGCTCCTCAGGGTCAGCGGCTCGCCTGGACAGCGTGGCTGGCGGCCGTCCGGCTGGGAGGAACTCGGTGACGTGCCGTGGGGCTCCACCAGGTTCTCGGTCGGACTGTGGGTGGGCGGCAACGTGACCCCGAACAACCTGCAGGACCTCGAATACCGTGACGCGAACAACAGGATCATCACGGCCCACGGAGCCATCTCGATCCTGGAGGGGGAAGAAGGCGAGGGTGACCCGGCGCAGATCCTGAACTGTCCGGCCTGCAGGTCGACACTGGCGATACCTCCGGAGGGCCTGCGTGAGGGCGACACGGGTGTGCTGCACTTCGTGGTGGGCGACCCGGATCCGGCTCTGGGCCCGGACGTGGCGCCGCAGCTGTCGGAAGAGCCGTTCGACGTGACCGCGGTCACGGTCACCCGTCATCCGGACCCGTCGTTCGCGACCGTGTCCGTCCTGTTCCGCGTCACTGCGGACGTGTCTGACCAGAGCGTCGACAAATGGTTCAAGGGGCATGCGAGTCGTCTGCTCGGTTCCAGATCCTGGCTCGTCTCCGCACGCGCGAGTCGACCAGGGTACTTCGTGCGGACAGTTGAGTGGGGCAGGCAACGAAGCGAGAAGCCCGTCGAGTTCGAGATCTTCTGCCCGAACCCGAAGTGCCCGCTCAACTCCGACCTGGCCTGGTCCGAGACGACTGAGGTCGGTGCCTGGCCTGTTCCGCCGGCCTTCGACCGGGGCGACGGTTCCTCGACGCACTGTCCTGTCCCGGCGTGGACAGTGGACGAGCAGGTCTATTCCAGGTGCCCGTCGATGGTCGTGGCGACGGTGGACAAGTTCGCCCGCCTGGCGTTCGAACCGAGAGCTGGCGCGTTGTTTGGCAACGTCGACAGGCTCAACGAACACCTGGGCTACTACCGGGCCTGGGCACCTCCGGCAGGGCCAGCGACACTCCCACGAAACGCGCGTGAGGAGGTGACGTCCGGGAACAACGTTCCCGTCCGTGGATTCCGCCCACCCGACCTCGTGTTGCAGGACGAACTGCACCTCATCGAAGGCCCTCTGGGCAGCATGGTCGGTCTCTACGAGGCTGGCATCGACCTCCTCTCCACGGTGCACGACGGCGAAAACACTGTCAGGCCGAAGTACGTCGCCTCCACCGCGACCGTCCGGAGGGCCGAGGAGCAGGTCCGTTCGCTGTTCGACCGGAGCCTGCAGGTCTTCCCTCCTCAGGGCCTCCGTGCCGAGGAGACGTTCTTCTCCTCGACCGGTTCCTCGCACCCGCTCGACGCGCAGGAAGCGGGTCGTCTGTACGTCGGAGTGATCGCCCCCGGTCGAGGAGCACAGACACCCATCGTCCGGATGTGGTCGCGTCTACTCCAGACACCCCGCAACCGACTCGGGGCCGGCGTCGCACAAAAGGAGCTGGACCCGTTCTGGACGCTCGTGGGCTACTTCAACGCTATCCGCGAACTCGCCGGAGCCGTTGCGCTGGCCCGTCAGGACATCCCCCAGCGTCTCGGGAGCGTCGCCGCGTCGCCGCGGACTCTGGACGAGCAGGAACCGATGGAGCTGTCCAGCCGCACCAGCTCCCTGCGGCTCCCGGGCATGCTCGAGGAGCTGGGAGTCCGGCTGGGGCCCGGCCGGGAACCTGCGAACGCGGTCGTCGCCACCTCCATGTTCGGCACGGGTGTCGACGTGGACAGACTCGGACTCATGGTCGTACACGGGCAGCCAAAGACCACGTCCTCCTACATCCAGGCCACCGGCCGTGTGGGCCGAGGTGTCGGCGGGCTCGTCGTCACCTTCTACCGGGCATCGCGCCCGCGCGACCTCAGCCACTACGAGTACTTCACCGGCTACCACACCACGCTCTACCGCCACGTCGAGCCGGTCACCGTCAACCCCTTCGCACCCCGGGCAAGGGACAGGGCTCTTGGACCGGTGATGGTCAGTGTCCTCCGCCAGGCGGCGAGGATCCCGACCGCGACGGGCTCCGTGGAGGTCGACGAGCGGTGGCGGATCCAACAGCGGCTCAGTAACGGGGGCTGGTTCTGCCGTGCCCACGAGATGAGCGACGCCCACACGGACCCCGAGGTGGACCTGCTCCCCGGCATCCTCGAGGAACGTGCCGCCCAGCAGCCGGCCCTCCGTCGTCCACCGTCATCGGAGACGGAGAACCATGCGCGCTCGGAATTGGAGCATTGGCGGGAGGTCGCTGACCGCGTCGGTGATGCCTTGCTGTACCACGAGTCGACGGTCACACGTCCGGCCTCTCGCCCGGTCGTCTTGGGCGACCTCGCGCATCTTGTCGCGAACATGGGTGAGGCTTATGAAAACGCGCCAAACTCTCTACGAGAGGTGGAGGCCACCACCACGATCAAGGGAAGAGGTTGAACCATGAGCCGTCCCTACCAGGAGGTCCGCCCCTCTCAGTTCGTCATCACCCTCGGCCCTGGAAGCATTCTCGAGACAGGATCCGGGCCGGTCGTACTCAAGTCGATGGACACGCTCTTCAACGAGATCGGCCGTAACCCCCAGGACTTCGAGATCGTCGACAAACGGCTCTCACGACTCGAGCTGGACGGTGCACGCATCGCTCGTGTGCCAACCAATGCCGAACTCGGGCTTCCCTCGGACAGAACGATCTACCCCACCCACGCGTTTCCATTCTGGTCCCTGTGCACACAGCACCGACCGCACCAGGTTCTGTACGAGACGGGAAGCGGATGTCCGGAGTGCCCATCGGTGTCGGCACCGCAGCGTCGGGAGAAGGCGGGGCGTGAGGCGATCCGTTTCGTGCAGGCATGCGAGAACGGTCACTTGGACGAGGTTCATTGGCACGGACTTGTACACGAGGGGGCAGCTTGTGACACGAAGCACTACCTGTGGCACGGAGGTGGCCGCGCCCTCCGACTCGTCCGCATTGAGTGCCCCCGTTGCCACGTGACCGCGAACTTCGGCCAGGCGTACGCGAAGTCCTGGCGCTGTAGCGGCCGCATCGTGGAGCACGGGGGGCGCCCGGTGCCGACAACGGCGCGGTGCGTGAAGAAGGCGCGCATCGTCCAGCGAGGAGCTGCCAACCTACGGCTCACCCTGCTCCAGAGCGCACTGACGATCATGGATATGCCGACCCGCCTTCACGACATCCTGAACGACCCATCCCTAACGGGAGCAGTCGGTGCACTCCATCGCCGCGGTCTCCTCGACCAGGTCGCGCTCATGGAAGAGGCGGAGCAGGCCGGGCTTGCCCCGGGTGCCATCGAGTACTTGAAACAGACAGCCTGGTCCGAGATCAGCAAGGCGCTTGACCAACTGCTGGGGGCCGGTAACACGGGCTCGTCGTCGCTACGTGACGACGAGCTCGACCGCCTTCGCCAAGCGGCGACCTGTGGTGTTCCGGCGGTACCCCACCCGCATCCTGGCTCGCCTCCGCTGTTCGAGGTTCACCAGGATGACGTGCGCCTCGTACAGGGCCCCGACCGGCGTCATGGGCTGCGCGTCGCACCCGTCAGCCGTCTCCGCATGGTCATGGTCCAGACCGGCTACCAGCGGTTGGACCCGCAGAAGGCCCAGAAGATGTCCACCGCTTTCGGCTGGAACGGCACCACCTGGTACCCGGGCATCGAGCTCTTCGGCGAGGGCGTCTTCATCGATCTCGCTGGTGCCTCGCTCTCCCCGGCAGGCAGCCGGGCCAACCAGTGGAACGATCGGTTCAGGAGTGATCCACACGGTGATCCGTCGCTCCACCCCGTACACGTCTGGTGGCACACTCTCTCCCACCGCCTCCTCAGATCGCTCTCAGTGGACTCCGGGTACTCGTCCGCAGCGATCCGCGAGCGGGTCTATCTCAGCGTGCAGGACGGCAAGGTCACGGGCAGTGGACTCCTCCTCTACGCGGTCCAACCCGGAGGCGATGGCACCCTTGGGGGGCTGGTCGCCCTCGTCAACCGGTTCGAGCACGTTCTTTCGCACGCGCTACGAGACGTCGAGAGCTGTTCGAACGACCCGTTGTGCCAGGAGGCGCCGTCGGTGGGGGCGGAGGGAGTCGCCTGCTACTCGTGTCTCCTGGCGTCAGAGACCTCGTGTGAGCACCGCAACCAGGGGTTGGACCGCCTTCTTCTCGCTGAGAACCTACCGTGACCTGCTTAGCAGGTTGGTCGATCACCGACCGCTTCTGCGTGGGCTGGCGGACAGCCGACGCAGAAGCGGTGTGGCGTCGGACTACGTGCGGCTCTGATTGCTCGACCAGTAGTCGGAGTACCGCTCGTACGCTAGTTGTCCGCTGAAGCGGATGTTGTCCTCGATGTCCACGACCAGGCAGCTCTTCGTTCCACCGAATCGCTGTCCGCGCATGCCTCGACCGATCATCTGCTCGTACAGGACCGGGCTGGTGGTGGGACGACCGACTACCAGGGCTCGTACCGCCGGTGCGTCGAAGCCGGTCGTGAGGACGCCGTAGTTGCAGAGAACGGACAGACGTTTGTCGCGGAACTGTTCGATGAGTGCACGCCGCGTCGCACTGCGCGTATGGGAGGTGACGACCTCCGCAGCTCGGCCGGCGCGTCGCAGCAGAACAGCCATTGCTATGGAGTGTTCTACGGTGCAGCCGAAGAACAGCGTCGGGCAGTCCGGCGGTAGTTCGAGCAGTTGCTCGAGCAGGGCACGGTTCCTCGCGTCCGATTCACCGATCTTACGGAGGAAGTCAGGGTGGAAGTCCTTGAACTGGTCGAAATGTGCACGGTGGCTTTCGACGTCGTCCATCCGGAACCCGGGACCGGCATAGGAGAGCACCTTGTGCTCAGGCCGTGACAGGACGTCCCGCCGACGGAGCTCGGACACGATGTCGTCCCCCAAGGAGCGGGAGCTGAGAAGCTTGCTGTGGAACCTCTCCGCCAGCTGGCGAGTCTCGGCGTCGACCCTCCGAAAGGGTGTGGCTGTCAGCCCGATGACGGGAACCGGGGCTTTCTGCCCGAGTTCGATTCCCAGGAACCGCAGGACATCGCTGTAGCTGGGGGCCAGCATCCGGTGCGCCTCGTCCACAACCACCGCACCCAGGTTCTCGCGCAGCAGCTCGAGTTCCTGTTGTGTGTCGTCATTGGTGCCTCGAAGAACCGAGCCAAGCTTCTGGATGCTGGCCACCACGATGTCGGGGTTGCTCGGGACCGAGGCGCTTCCCCAAAGTCGGGCAATCTCCATAGTGTGCCGTACCTGGTCATTGCGGTGCCCCAGGTCGGTCCACACCTCACGGAACGCCTGGACCGCCTGCTCGCACAGCTCCTCGCTCTGGGCGATCCAGAGAACGGTCTGACGGTGTGGCTGGGAGAGGCGCCACTCGATGAGGCTCTCCACCGCGGTCCTTGTCTTGCCGGCTCCTGTGGGCAGGGTCAGAACACCACGGTTGGCGCCCGGTGCCCCGGAGAGCACCTCGATCACCTGCTCCTTGAGGTCCTGTTGGAAGTCCTCCAGGTCTCGGAGAGGCACGAAGGGGGCAACTTCCAGCGTGTCCGGCTCCCGTGTACTCCCCGGCAGGCCGGCAAAGGCAGGTGGGATATCGAGGACTCGTGCGAAGTGGCGAGGCCAGCTCTTACCGGGCTTCCACGTGCGCTCCGCGATCTTCTTGGCTTTGGCTCTGCTCCCACCACGGCTGCGTTCGGCACCTCGGTAGTCGTGCAGCGTCTCCAGCTCGTCCTCCGATGCGGAAAGTGCAAGCCGTTCCCGTAGCGTCCGGGACTCGAGAAGACCGAAGCCCGACCTGTCGACCAGGAACTCGGCAAGCTGGTCCTCGGGAAGCTTTGACCGCGGCCTTCCGGATCCGCTCTCGACCGCCGCGATGATCCATTCCACCGACTTCTTGGAGCGAGATCTCCCTCCGCTCTCGAGATCCTCGATCACCCTTCGCAGATCCTGCGGGGTGAGACGCCAGCGCAGTACTTGGATCGCTTGGGAGCGGTCCTGCTTGCTCAACTGGCCGAAGGCTTCCACCGAACACTGTCTCCCTGGACCTATCTAAGAGCCGACCGTGTTAGTCATACAGACGGCCAATCAGTGCAGTGGGGGGTGGGTAAGTCTCTCACGGCCAGGAAGTGCTTGTTTCAGGCGTAGGTCTTCTGATGCTATGTCAATCTGCCGTAACGGCGCATCGGTTCATCTTCTGGAGTGTGGTCGTCGCGGCGCAGGGATCCATACCTCATCCCCGAGCGTTGTTCAGCAGCCTTCGACGCACCGCTGGACGAGGCTGGTGGCCCTGGCGAGATCCTCCTGGGGCCGGATCCGCACCTCCGAGAGCTCGCCTGTCCCCAGGCAGCCGATTCCCCGGATGTCGCGAACGAATCCGTCGCTCAGCTCGACCATCAAGTACAGCGACGGCGCAAGGCCAGGATGCGCCTGCCGGTCCTGCCCGTCCTCGTCCGCTCGGTCGACTAGCGCCGCAGTGACGCAGCTGCAGTGCTGGAACCCGCCCGGAATGCCGACCCCGGCGAGGCATTACCGCTGCCGGTCAGCAACTCGTACGCGCCGTGGTTCCGCACGGAACGGTCGGCCGGATCTAGGCGTGGGATCTTCGTGTCCTCCGCCCAGGTAACCAAGCGGTGCGTACGTGTTGTGCCTCGCGGAGCTGGGGACAGCCCTCCACAGAGATCACCTACGCCGGACAAGCCCCTTTCGGTACCATGCTCCGAACGGGGGATTTCGGCTGGCGTGGGACGAGTTGCAGCACACTCACCGCTCGAGGCCCGAGAAGTCCTGCCACATGCCGCTCCGCGGAGCACACAGACGAATCGACCGCACAGGACTGACCGGGTACGGAGCGTGAAGATGGACTTCGACGTCGCCGCTCCCGACCCTGCTGGCATGGTGGCGTCGCTCAGTTCGCTCGGCTACTCGCTTCCCGCCGCCGTCGCAGACCTCGTGGACAACAGTGTCTCGGCAGAGGCCAAGAACATCGACGTCGACTTCACGTGGGACGGACAGAGTTCCTGGATCGCTGTGACCGACGACGGCAGGGGGATGACGGAGCCCGATCTGGTGACCGCCATGACGGTGGCGGCGCGCGGCCCGTCCGCCGAACGGAGTGCCACGGATCTCGGCCGTTTCGGTGTGGGGCTGAAGTCCGCCTCCTTCTCCCAGTGCCGCAAGCTCACTGTCGCCACGGTCAGGGACGGGACCTGGCACGTTCGGACGTGGGACCTCGGCGTTGTGGAGCACTACAAGGAGTGGCGGCTCCTCCGTGACCCCGGCGACACGACCACGACTCTCCTGCGTCGAATAGCGGGAAGTATGCAGCACGGGACCGTCGTCCTGTGGGAGCAGCTCTCCGGTTACCACAACACCGCCGTGACCATCGACGACGAGAAGACGCAGGCCCAGTTCTATGCGGAGGCGGAGCGCACTGAATCCCACCTCTCGATGGTCTTCGCTCGTTTCCTGCAGCGTCCTGCCCGTTGCCGGATCCGGGTGCGCGGTTCCGATCTCTCCCCGTGGGACCCGTTCCTGTCCACGCACCCGTCGGTACAGCGGATCCCCTGGGAGCCCCTGCCGCTGGGATCGCAGTCGGTGCGCGTGGAGCCCTTCATTCTCCCGACGGCACAGCGTCTCTCGGAGGCCGAGTACGAGTCGGCTGCCGGGCAGAGGGGATGGCTGGGACAGCAGGGGTTCTACGTTTACCGCCGGGACCGCCTGATCCTGGCCGGTGACTGGCTGGGGATCCGCGGCCTGCGGCGCGAGGAGAAGTACAACCTCGCGCGGATCGCCGTGGACATACCGGCGGAGACCGACGCCGACTGGGGCGTGGACGTGCGCAAGGCGAGCGTGGTTCCCCCCGTCTCCTTGCGTCGTCACCTGGAGAGGATCGCCAGGTACACGCGCGAGGCGGCCTCCCGTTCCGCACGACAGCGTGGTCAGGTCGTTTCGCGGGCGCACGGTGACCCCCTGAAGTTCGCCTGGAACGTGAAGCGTCACGACGGCCGGATCGTTCTGCGCATCAACAGAAGGCACCCCTTGGTGAAGGCAGCGATGGACGACCACAACGGCAACCCGGACGTCGTCCGCTCGATGGTCCGCCTCCTTGAGGAGACGGTCCCGGTCACGGCGCTCCGCATGCTCCACGAGACGGACACGGTCGACGACCCCGAACCCTTCGGCGGTCCAGGGCCAGCCGCTCCGGAGACCGTCGACATCGCCCGCCAGGTGTACGAAGCGCTCTTGGCCCAGGGCCGCTCCCCTGAGGACGCCCGCGGAGTACTCAGCTCCATGTCTCCCTTCGACGAACAACAAGGTTTCTGGAACTCCTGACCCACTTGGAAGTCCCCCACTCCGAACCGACCCGGCCACAGGAGGTCGCTGTGAGCACCCCCGAAGACACTCTCGAGAAAGCCGAGCAGACAGCGGTGCTGCTCCTGCCTGGCGACCGGCAGGCAACGCCGGCCGAGGTCGACTTCGCCGTGAACACCGCGGTCAGCATCCTCGCTGCCCAGGGGATCACTGTGGAGCGGGACCAGGTGCGGAAGGTGCTCGAGGCCCGGGCCTCCGTGTTCCAGGCTGATTCCTCCGCGATGAAGAACGACGAGGGCCACGTGCCCTGGCTCGCCGACGCGAAGGCCGACCGGAAGTGGGACTTCTGGGACCGTTACCGGCGTTACCTCCTGAGTGTCTCCAAGCTCCCGACGCAGGTCGTGCGCCGACTCGACCAGAGCACCGACGACGTTCTCGGTGAGCTGGAAGACCCTCAGCGGGAAGGTGCCTGGCGCCGGACCGGGCTCGTGATCGGACAGGTCCAGTCCGGCAAGACAGGGCAGTTCATCGGGCTCGCCGCGAAGGCAGCCGACGCAGGCTACCGGCTCATCGTGGTGTTCGCCGGGATCCACAACGACCTGCGCAGCCAGACCCAGCTCCGTATCGACGAGGGGCTCCTTGGGTTCGACACCCAGTACCAGTTCCGCTCGGACGACGACGCGCATCGTCATATCGGTGTCGGCGCGATGTCGCACGACAAGCGCCTGAAGGCCGCGTCGCTCACCACCAGTCACGAGAAGGGGGACTTCGCCCGTAAGACGGCGGTCTCCGCGAACGTGCCGGTGGGCAGCGTTCCGGTGGTCCTCGTGGTCAAGAAGAACCGGCGGATCATCGACAACCTGCGGGACTGGGTGATCGACAACCACGGCGTGGAGGACCCGGAGACCGGCCGGATGGTCGTTCCCGACCTCCCCTTGTTCGTGATCGACGACGAAGCTGACAACGCCGGGGTGAACACCTCCAAGGACCCCGACACCAACCCGTCGGCGATCAACAAGGCCATCAGGCGGTTGGTCAACAGCTTCACGAAGGCGTCCTACGTCGGCTACACAGCGACCCCCTTCGCGAACATCTACATCAGCCCCGACACTGACCACGACGAGCTGGGCCCCGATCTCTTCCCGGAGAGTTTCATCCGCACCCTGCGGGCGCCGTCAAACTACCTCGGTCCCGAGCGTGTCTTCGGTCTGCAGACCGACGGCGACGAGGAGGACATCGAGCCGCTGCCACTCATAAGGCAGATCAAGGACACAGACCTCTGGGTGCCGGACAAGCACAAGTCCCACCACCGGGTTCCCGACTTCCTGCCGGAGTCGCTGCAGCGCGCCATCCGGTCCTTCGTTCTGACCTGCGCGGCACGTCGAGCTCGAGGGCAGGTCGCCGTGCACAACTCCATGCTGGTGCATGTGACCCGCTTCACGGCCGTGCAGCAGCAGGTCCGCGACCAGATCGACGCCCACGTGCGTCTCCTCTTCGATGTTCTCCAAGACCGGTTCAGCAGTGCCCGCGAAGAACTCGAGGAAGAGCTGCGGGAGCTCTGGGATGAGGACTTCGTCCCGTGCACCGAGGACATGACCGGGGACAGGCTCGACTGGGAGGACGTCGAACCGCATCTCCACGCCGCCCTCGGGAAGATCACCGTCATGGCTGTCAACGGTGCGGCGAAGGACGCTCTCCAGTACTACGAGCGCCGGGAGACCGGCCTGTCGGTCATCGCCGTAGGCGGCGAGAAGCTCTCCCGCGGTCTGACCCTCGAAGGGCTGTCGGTCAGCTACTACCTGCGTGCCTCCAAGACGTACGACACCCTGCTGCAGATGGGTCGCTGGTTCGGCTACCGTCCCCGCTACGAAGACCTGTGCCGCCTGTACACGACACGTACGCTGCAGCGCCAGTACGCGGAGATCACTGCGGCCACCGACGAACTCCGGCGCGACGTCGAGGAGATGGCCGCGGTGGGACTCACCCCCCGCGAGTACGGTCTCAAGGTCAGAACCTCGTCGCTCGGCCTCGGCATCACGGCCTCCAACAAGATGAGGCAGGGCACGCGCGTCCGCCTCAGCTATTCCGGCGAGCTTCCCGAGACGACCATCTTCGACCTCTCCGAGAAGGCGGTTCGCAACAACTACGAACTCCTCGAGTCGTTCGTAGCGCGCCTCGACGCGCTCTCCGCGGGGGAGGCGGACGAGCGGAGCGGAAGCATCACTTGGAGCGGCATCGCAGCCTCGGACATCACCGAGGGTTTCCTCGACTCCTACCTCACCGACCGGCAGGCCCAACGGGTGCGGCCGGCCTTCATCGCAGAGTACGTACGCCAGTGCGCCAAGCAGGGCGAGCTGGGCAACTGGACAATCCGCCTCGCCAGCCGATTGCCCGAGGGAGCGCCGGACGAGATCGCGGGTCATTCCATCGGCCTCATCACGCGCAGCCACTCCAAGTCCTCGGAGGTCGTCCCCGGCCGCTACACGATCAAGCGCGTCCTCAGCCCTGCCGACGAGCTCTGCGATCTGACCCCGGAACAGTACGAGCGTGCGCTAAAGGCCACGCAGGAAGCCGCGAAGGGCCAGCTCAACAGGAAGGGCGAACCGCTCGATCCCGACACCCCCCGTGGTCGGCCTCTGCGTCACCAGCGCCGCCCTGACCAGCCGTTGCTTCTGCTGTATCCCCTCAGCCCTGCCGAGGTGGCCAAGTCGTCGGGGAACCCCGAGCCGGTCGCTCCGCTGGTCGGGTTCGCCATCAGCTTCCCGTTCTCCCGCCATCAGTTGAAGACCGAGTACGTGGTGAACGACATCTGGTTCAAGCAGGACATGGAGTTCGACGACTTCGAGGACGAAGAGTGATCGACGAGAGTGTGTGGCAGGAGCTGGAGGCCCACCAGCAGACCCCGGGCAGGTCCACCCGGCGGCTCCACCCCGACTCCCCGCACGACATCCAGGTGTCGGTGACGCACCCTGCCCTCCGGCGGATGCTGCTGCTCGGCACCGACGCCAGGACCGCCGACACCGTACGTCAGGAGATCCACGAACTGCCGGCCACCCGTGGCCTGCAGCTGAACCTGTCGTCGGTGTCCGGTAACCACTACGAGCTCCAGGTCATGCTCACTGACGACGAACTCACGGAGGTCTTCACCCCGCTCGTCTCCGACATCGCAGAGGTGGTGCGGGACGCACCGACAACCGAGACGGCGGCGGAGGCCGCGGTTCGCCGCTACGTCCGGTGGCAGCAGCTGCTGCGCTCTGTGTCGCGCGACGGACTGTCCCGACAGGCCCGGTGCGGCCTCTTCGGCGAACTCCACTTCCTCCTCGAGTACGTGTTGCCGACTTTCGACCAGCTCACCGCCGTCAGCTCTTGGACCGGACCGAGGCAGACGAACCAGGACTTCCAGCTGCCCGGTGCTGCGGTCGAGGTGAAGGCGACCACGGCCCGCTCCCCCCGGACGGTCCAGATCGCGAGCGAGCGGCAGCTGGACACGGCCGACTCGACGCCCCTCGCACTGGCCCACCTCGTCCTCGACGACCGGCAGCGGGGGCTCGGCAGGAGTCTGAACGTCTTGGTGGACGAGATACGGGCCCGTCTCACCTCACCGTCCGCCTCCCAGCGCTTCGAGAGCCTACTGGTCCAGGCCGGCTACCTGCCGAACCAGCGGGACCTCTACGACCACGATCGCTACACCCTGCGGCGCGGCGAGTTCTGGACGGTCGGGCAGGGTTTCCCCCGCATCGTCGAGGCCGAATTGCCGCCCGGGGTGGGTAACTGCACCTACACCATCGACGTGTCGGCCCTGGCCCCCCACAGCGTGACCGCCGAAGCACTGGTCGACCTGATCCGAGGAACCCATGGCTGAGCACGACCTCCACGAGTACTCCCGCGCGCTGGTGACCGACATCCAGGCGCTGGCGGACGCCGAGGGCGGCTCGATCCCGAACACGTTCACCCAGCACGTACTCGAGATCCTCGAGGAAGCCGGTGTCGTCACCGACGCGGCACTCGCGTACCACTCCTCCCGGGGGCTGGAGATCTACGGCTACGGCCTGCCCGAGGACGGGTCCAGCCTCGACCTCTACACCACCGACTTCAACCTGACCCCGTTGAGCAGCAAGCTGACCAAGGCCGAGTCCGACAGGCTCTTCCGCAGACTGTTCGCCTTCCTGGGCAAGCACGGGGCCATCCGCCCCAACCAGGAGGACAACACCGACGTGCACGACATGTGCGTCGGTGTGGAGAAGGCGCTGTCGAACGTTCCGAAGATCCGCCTCTTCCTCCTCAGTAACCGGGTCAGCACGACGAGCGCCCCGGAGCCCACGGAGTTCCAGGGGATCCCCGTCACCTACGAGCTCTGGGATCTCGCGCGGCTCCACAGGCACGAGACCTCCGGGAGCATCGGCGAGCCCATCAAGGTGACCTTCGAGCGTCCCCTTCCCTGCCTGGCGGCGCACAGCGACGAGCCGAACTACTCGGTCGTCCTGGCCGTCATCCCCGGCCGACAGCTTGCCGAACTGTACAAGGAGCACCGGACCCGGCTGCTCGAACTCAACGTCCGGTCCTTCCTCCAGACCCGCGGTGCGGTGAACAAGGGCATCCGCGACACCCTGCTGAACGCCCCGGGCCGGTTCCTCGCCTACAACAACGGTGTGACCGCCACCGCCTCGGACGTGGACTTCGAGACGGACGAGGCTGGCAGTCCCGTTGCCATCAGGAGCATGACCGGCCTCCAGATCGTCAACGGCGGCCAGACCACCGCCTCGCTGCACCACGTCCTGACCCGTGACAAGCGGGACCTAGACGGGGTCCACGTGCAGATGAAGCTCACCATCGTCGATCCCGCGTACCTTTCCGAGATCGTTCCGAGAATCTCCCAGTACTCCAACACCCAGAACAAGGTGACGTTGGTCGACTTCAGCTCGAACCACGAGTTCCACGTCGCCTTCGAGCGTGTCTCCCGCAGCCTGTGGGCTCCCGCCACCGACGGCAGCGGTCAGGAGACGCGATGGTTCTACGAGCGGGCACGGGGCCAGTACACCGACAAGTCCGCCGAATACGAGACCCGCGCCGCCCAGCGCAAGTTCAAGCTGATCACGCCGACGCGGCAGAGATTCAGCAAGTCCGACCTGGCCACCTTCGTGCACTCCTGGGAACAGCTCCCTTACTGGGTGAGCCGCGGCGCCCAGAAGAACTTCGCCCACTTCATGGAGCGGATCGAGAAGTCCGACCCCGTCGTGGACGTGCAGTACTGCAAGCGCGCCATCGCCACCGCCCTCCTCTTCCAGGCCGCCGACCGCATTGCCCGTATGCACTCGGCCGGCAGCCACAAACGGCTGATCACGACCTACACGGTCGCCCGGCTCTCACTCGCCGCTGAGAAGCGGATCGACCTCGACAGGATCTGGAACGAGCAGGGCACCACGGACGCTCTGAGGGACGCCCTCGACGAGCTCACTCCTCTGATCATGGAGACGGTGATCTCCGGCGACCGGCACGTGTCGGAGTGGGCGAAGAAGCCCGACTGCTGGGACGAGGTGTCCCGCATCCCGTGGACGCTCCCCGACGCACTGGCCGCCGAGCTCACAGCCGAGCCGTTCGAGATCGCCTCCCCCGAGAGCACCGAGTCCGACGAGGCCGAAGCCGCTGTCGAGGACATCCCCAGCGAGGAGTGGCGGGCTCTCGCGGACTGGGCCCGCGAAGGACGGGTCCTGCGCTCCGTCGACAGACAGCTGGCCGACCGTGTCGCGCAGCGTCTGTCACAGGGGCGACGAGTCACCGGGGCCCAGGCCAGGCAGGCGATGGAGGTCTACGAAGAGGCCCTGCGGCATGGATTCCACCCCGTGCCGGTCAGCCTGGACCACGAGACGGCGTGAGGGCGGCAGGCCCGGAGAACCGGGTCTGCCGCTACAGGGTTCCCTCGCCCAGCAGGTCGTTGATCGCGTCTTCTGCACGCCTCAGCACGATGCGCCCGTCCCCGTCACTGAATACCAGCAACCTGGTGCCCGGGCTGATGCCTGCTTCGGCGAGGATCCCGAGCGGGATCTCCACACGGCCTGCCTCGTCGACGTCGAGTTCTGCGGGTTCTCGGATCATCTGGGTCAGTCTGCCACCCGGAGCACGCCCACGGCGTGGCCGCCCGAGGTGAAAGCATGGCCTCGTGAGCACAAACGAAGGATGGGTGAGCACGCCCTGGAGTGCACAGCTCCAAGGCCGCCGTATACGGGACACCGAACCGGAAAAGACCCTCAGGAGCGCCGTTCACGCCCTCGGGCTCCGCTTTCGGCTGCACCGTAAGGTCGCTCCTCGCTGCACGGCCGACTTCGTACTGCCCCGGCACTCCGTCGCGGTCTTCGTCGACGGCTGCTTCTGGCACGGCTGCCCCTCCCACGGCACACGGCACTTCCGCGGGCCGAACGCCTCGCGCTGGGAGGCCAAGATCACGGCCAATATGGAGAGGGACGCCAGGAACACCCAAGCGGCAACAGACACCGGATGGACCGTGGTGCGTGTCTGGGAGTGTGAGGTCAAGGCTGACGCCGGGCGGGCCGCCCAGCGCATCGCCGACGCCGCACACCACGGCGTCCCTGTTCCAACTGGGGAGCCCTGTCAGCCTGCGGTCAGCGCAACATCGAAGGTGGCTTCGGCTCCCTCATCCTCCTGCGGACGGGTCGGACAGTAGTCGCTCAGCGGGCAGCTTCCACATACAGGCTGCTTCTCCCGACACAGGTTCTCGCCGATGAACCTGATGGCGGCCATGCGCACGGGTGCATCACGGCCAGCGCCGAGAAGCTTGATGAGGTTGAGTCGCCCCTCGGTCAGTCGGTTGGTCAGGTGCGACTCGTTCTGCTGCACCCTCGCAGCCACCCGCAACGCACTCTGGCTGACCAGCATTATGTCGCCGCCAGCCAGCAGCCTGAACAACGCGAGCTCAGCCGGCTTGAGCCCCATCACCTTGCTGTGATCAAGAACAGAATCCGCGTTCACCCAGACCTCGGGGCGGTCGACGACCGGACCGAGTCGGTCTTCCAACCGCTTGCGGAGTGCTGCTGTCGACGCCGCGTTCAGGAGCGCGAGGTAGACGTCCCGTGTCAGCTCCTTGTGGCCAGCGACATCGTCCATCACGTTGGCGAGTTGCTTCGGGTGCAGCTTGCTTCCCGAGAGCACCGCCATGACGAGGGCCCCGAGCGGCTTCATCTTCCGGCCATTGGGGAACTGGTACCACTGCTTACCCGCGCGCTGCTCCTTGGCCCAGCGGGTCAGCTCCTCACGTACCTTCGGCCACTTGTCCGCGGCCTCGCTCTCCGCGGGAACATCCTGCGGCAGGAGAACCCGGGCCGCGGCTTCACCCAACAACGGGGGAACCGCGTTGCCGATCTGCCGGAAGGCGTCGCTCCGCGTACCTGCGAACCGAAAGCGGTCCGGGAAGGTCTGGATCCTCGCAGCTTCACGTACGGTCAGCGTACGCGGCTCTTCAGGATGGATATACCAGTAACCGTCCTTGGCGATGTGCGCAGTGATGGTGCGGCTCAACTCGTTCCAGTCCAGCTTCTTGTACTTGTCGGTGAACTGCTCCGCGTCGTACCTCTGGAATTCCTTCTCGTCGTCTTCCAGCTTCTCGTCAAGCTCGGAGTAGAGGGTTTTGGAATCCATGACCGTGAAGATCCTGAAGTCGTCCTTACGGACCCGCCGCGTCATGTGGTCATGAATTACACCCTTATCCGCCCTTTTGCGCATCTCCTTGGCGAAGGAGGAGAGTTTCGGCTCCTGTTGCTCGTCATAGTCGCCAACTCGGGTGCCTACTGGTTCCAAAGGCTGCGGATTGAGTGCAGGAAGGTCGCCGATGGCGTCCCGAAGGGTGGTCTGTTTCGTCGGCTTACCCCACGGGAAGCCGCCACCGTCTCTCCGTGCGAGCAGGATCAGACGCTTCCTGTGCTGCGGCACGCGGTAGTTCCACGCGTCGACGAGGCGTACCTGGGTCACGTACCCGAGACTTTCCAGCTTTGCCTCGATGATGCGGATCACGCTGAAATCATCGCCGAGCCCCATGTCAGGGACGTTCTCCATGAGGACGGCGCGTGGAAGCAGCCGCTCCACCACGTCGACATAGGCCCGCCAGAGTTCCTTTCGGAGATCGTGCGGGTCACGATTGTGGTACTCGACCAAGTGCCGGATCTTGCTGCGTCCAGCCCGACTGAACGGCTGACAGGGGGGACCTCCCGCCACGAGGTCGATCTCGGCGCCGGAGTCAAGGATTCGCTGGACGAATTCGCCTCGCTGGTCGTCGTCCCCGAGATCGACACAGAGGCTCATTCCCGGGAAGTTTGCTGCATGTGTCTCGCGAGCCCGTTCGTCGAAGTCCACGGCCGCAGCGGTGGTCCACCCAGCCCGCTGAAGGCCCAGGCTCAGTCCGCCAGCGCCCGAGAAGAGGTCAACAGCTAGGCGTTTATCTTTTCCGTAACCGGACTGAACCCACTTCCTGAAGTCATCCGGCTCGCAGTGGTGCCTGTGCTTATCCAGTTTGAGGCAGTCGCTCCGCTCCAGGGGCACGCCATACGTGCTTTTTGCCCCCTTCTCCTTCGCCACGACCTACTCCTCCGTACCTGTCGACCTGAACGACCTCCAGGAGATCACGCACGACGCTGCGGAGGCAAGGCTTCCGACCGGTCCCCGCCGTCGTACAGCCTCGACTGTCACGCGGGTGACCTGCCTGGTGAACACTGCGGTTCACTCACCGTGCCTCATCGCTAACTTGAAGCAGTGTTCTCCTATGAGCCACCCCATGTTAGAGGACAGCCCTTGGGCCACACCTCGCGACCGCCCCGTTCCGCCCCACGAACGCCACCTGCTCAACGAATTCCCGAGCTAGAAGACACGTTCGATCACAGGACTGTGCCTCTCTCGTTCAGCCGCCACCATCAGGATGATCCCACTCATCAGCTCAGGGGAGGGGCCTGGTCATGCCTGCTGTTTCAGCTTCTGAGTGAGTTGCTGGAAAGCGGACCAGGCCTGGGGGTCGGTTCCATCGCCCAAGGGGTAATGGAGGGCCGGTTCGGCCTGGGAGCCGAGCTGAGTGGGTGCGGGGCCGAAGGACGGGTGCTCGGCGCGGAGCGTACTGGTGCGCCTGGCCTCCTTGTGGCCGAGCGTGAAGGTGACGGGGATCGGCGGGGGTTCGAGCCGTGCGGGGACGGTGAGGTCGTGGCGGGCGGCACGGAGGGCGGTGAGCATGGTGACGAGACCGTGCTCGGCGTTGAGCTCGGCGGCGAGAGCGTCGATGATTTGCAGGGGCGGTGTTTCGGTCTCGCGGTAGCCGAGGGCGAGGGTGATGTCCTCTTCGACGCCTGCCGTCGTCCGGAGTACGCGCATGGTGGCGAGAGCGGGCTGGTCGGGATGCCCGACGGCGATCAGCCAGCAGGGGTGGGGCGCACGGGCACGTGCCAGGTCGGTCAACTGGCGAGTGGACCAAGGGAGATTGATCGGCTCGGCGGTGCTCCAGCCTGCTGGCGGGGCACCGGTCAGGTGCCGGAAGGCGGCCTCCAAGGCGCCACCGAGGACGAGGTCCGCGTCTGCGGGGTATCGGGTGCGCAGGGTGAGAAGAAGCTGGCGTTCACCGGTCTTGGCGGGCGCCTTGAACGCCTCGGCCACGGAAGTGGTGCCGTCCTCATCGCGTACGGGGGTGAAGGTGCCGTTCTTCCAATGGAGTACGGCGCCGGATAGGCCGTCGTAGTAGCCGTGCTCGGGATCCTGGACGACCCAGCGGTTGGGCAGGCCGTGCAGGGCGGTGCGGGTGGGCAGGGTGAGGCGTGCCGTCGGCGGGGTGACGATCTGCAGGGCGCGGTCGGTGGCGGTCGTGGTGCGCAGGGCGTCGGAGAGCCAGCTGGTCATGGCGACTAGGGGGCGCTCCTGCATGACCACGGCTGTCGAGTCGGTGAGGACGTCCACGGCGGGGGTGGAGGTGGCGGGCACCGGGATCGCCGAGACGTCGGTGGTGACGGGGACAACGTCCGTGGTGGCGGCTTCCGGGGGCCAGACCGTGCCGCCGAGGACGGTGGCCAGGCGCCCGGCGAAGGAGCCGGCGAGGCGTCCGGCCTCGGCGACGGCGGTGGAGGCGCGGGCCTCGGTCCACCACACCGGGCCTTCCTCGACGGGGTGCCCCAGCAGGCGGGTGGTCTCGCCGGGGACTTGGACGAGGATGGGGGCTTCCACGGAGACGAGGGGGCGTCCGTCGGGGGCGCAGAGCTGGACGACGGCGCCGTCGGCCGTGGTTTGTACGCCGAGGTCGGGGCCGCCGGCGTAGAGGCCCGCTAGGAGCGTGGGCAGGTCCGGCATTTTCGGGGTGAGGGCGATGACGTCCTTCGTCACTCTTCGTCGGCCTCTTCCGCGGTCAGGGCGGTCTGGATCAGCTGGTGGGGGCGGCCTCGACGGACGAGGGTGCCGCGGCCGGGCGGCTGTTGGGAGGCGTACAGGCCGGGGAAGAGCTGGCCCTCGGTGCGCTCGCCGGTCATGACGAGCGCGGTGGTGCCGGTTTCGCGCAGGGCGGTCAGCAGAGGCTCGTACAGGGCGCGGGAAGCGCCTGCTGTGCGGCGGGCGAGGACGAAGTGCAGGCCGATGTCCTGGGCGGAGGAGATGTAGGGAAGGAAGGGGGTCAGCGGTTGCTGGCCGGCGGCGGTGAGGATGTCGTAGTCGTCGACGAGGATGACGATCCGGGGTCCGGTGAAGGTGGGTTCGGTGGTCAGTGGCGCGTCGGGGTCGGCCGTCTCGGGCAGGCGTTTTTCCAGTTCGGTAGCGATGCCGGCGGAGAGGGCGGCAGCGAGTTTGGCGTTGTGAGCGTAGCCGCCGCGGTACGGCTCGGGGATCGCGCCGCGCAGACCGCGACGCGGGTCGAAGATGCCGAAGACGAGTTCCTTGTCCCCGTACCGCTCGACGAGCTGGGTGGCGATCAGCTTGAGCAGGTTGGTCTTGCCGCACTCGTTGTCGCCGAGGATCAGCAGGTGCTGGTCGGTACCGAACAGGTCGAGCAGGGCCGGGGCGAGGGCGTCCTGGTCGACGCCGAGGGGGATCTTCGTCGGTTCGGCCGCCGGTGAGGGCAGCTTGGCGCTCGGCAGGCGGGTGGGCAGGACCCGTACGGGTGGGGCGAGTTCGCCGTGCCAGGAGGCGCGGATGGTGCGGGCGGTGCGTTCCAGGGACGGGCCCAGGTCGCCGGTGGAGGGCCGGTTGTCGATACGGGGCAGGGCGACCTGCGTGAACAGCTTGCCGTCGGTCAGGGCGCGGCCGGGGTTGTCGGGGGACAGGGTCTCGGAGAGCTTGCGGTCGATGGTGGAGTCGGCCGGGTCGTTCAGGCGTAGCTCGATGCGGGTGCCGAACATGGACTGGGTGGCGATGCGGACGTCGTTCCAGCGCAGCATGCCGGCGACGACGTGGATGCCGTAGCCGCTGCCGCGTTTGAGGAGGTCGGCCACCGCGTCGTCGAGGTCGGCGAA
Source organism: Streptomyces sp. NBC_00299 (assembly GCF_036173045.1). GTDB lineage: Bacteria > Actinomycetota > Actinomycetes > Streptomycetales > Streptomycetaceae > Streptomyces > Streptomyces machairae. The sequence goes on along the minus strand of NZ_CP108039.1, from coordinate 2,997,972 downwards.
CTCGTCGCGCAGGGTGCCGAATCCGTCGATGAGCAGCACGATGTCGGTGGCGCCCAGCTCAGGGAGTCGGCCGTTGGCCCGTAGGTGGCGGAGCTGGTCGATGGAGTCGATGCCGTGCTCGCGGAACAGTTCCTCGCGCTGGGTGAGCATGGTGCGCACCTCGGCGACGGTGCGGGCGGCGCGTTCGTGATCGGCGCGGCCTGCGATGCCGCCGACGTGTGGTAGGTCGGCCAGGGCGGACAGGCCGCCGCCGACGAGGTCGAGGCCGTAGATGGCGATGTCGTACGGGGTGTGGGTGAGGGCCAGTGACAGGGTGAGGGTGCGCAGCAGGGTGGTCTTGCCGGACTGCGGGCCGCCGATGATGGCCACGTGTCCGCCGGCGAGGGTCAGGTCCAGCAGCCAGGGTCGCTGCCACTGGCGGGCCGGGTCGTCGAGGATGCCGAGCGGGATGCGGACTGCTCCGTCGCTGTGGGCGAGGCGCAGACCGTCCGTGCCGGCCTGGAGGGGGCCCGCGGCGGCGTCGAGGGTGGTGGCGTCGGGCAGCGGGGGCAGCCAGATGCGGCGTACCGGTGGGGCGGCGGTGGCGAGTTGGCCGACCATGACGGACAGGACGGTCGGTCCGGTCTCGCGCTTGGTGGCGGCGGGCTCCTCCGTGGCCACGGCCTGTTGCGGTGTGTTGTACGTCGGATAGGGCTGGGCGAGTGGCTCGTCGTCGCGCTCCTTGTGCAGGGTCGGGCCGTTGTAGGCACCTGAGGTGTACCCGGCCTTGAAGCGTTCGTAGGTGGAGGTGTCGACCTTGAGGTAGCCGAAGCCGGGCAGTGGGGGCAGGTGGAAGGCGTCGGTGGTGTCCAGGACGGTGCGGGACTCGTCGGCGGAGAAGGTGCGCAGGCCGAGCCGGTAGGAGAGGTAGGTGTCCAGGCCCTTGAGTTTGCCGCCCTCGATGCGCTGGCTGGAGAGCAGCAGGTGGACGCCGATGGAGCGGCCGATGCGGCCGATGGACAGAAACAGGTCGATGAAGTCCGGCTTGGCGGTGATGAGTTCGCCGAACTCGTCGATCACGACGAACAGGTGGGGGAGGGGCTCCAGGTCGGGGCGCTCGATGGCGCGCAGCACCGTGTACTGGCCGATATCGGCGACGTTCCCGGCGTCCTTCAGCACCTGCTGGCGGCGTTTGACCTCTCCGGCGAGGCTGGAGTGGACGCGTTCCACGAGGCCGGCCTGGTTCTCCAGGTTGGTGATCACCCCGGCGACGTGGGGGAGTTCGGCGAACGGGGCGAAGGTGGCGCCGCCCTTGTAGTCGACCAGGACTAGGGCCAGGTCCTCCGGGGAGTGGGTGACCGCGAGGGCGAGGACCAGGGTGCGCAGCAGCTCGCTCTTGCCAGAGCCAGTGGCGCCCACGCACAGCCCGTGCGGACCCATGCCCAGCTGGGAGGACTCCTTAAGATCGAGCAGTACCGGCTCGTGGCGGTCGGTCAGGCCGATGGGAACCCTCAGGAAGTCCCGCTCACCGCGCGGCGCCCACAGCGTCTGGAGGTCCAGCTCGGCCGGGTCGTCGATGCCCAGCAGAGCCGGGAAGTCCACCGGCCCGGAGACCGGCGTGCCCTCGTCCACCGATTCGGCCGACAGACGCAGCGGCGCCAGCATGCGGGAGATGCCCTCGGCACCAGGGGTGGTCACCGCGTCGGACGTGCCGTGTGCGGCAGGGGTGTCGGGCGTACGCAGGTCCTCCACGGCGACCCGGTCACCGTCGACGGTGATACGCACACTGACCTGGTCGGGCTCGTGCACCTGATGCTGAAGCAGATGCAGCACGGTGACACCCATGTCGGGCAGACCGATCGCCGAGTCCGGGCGGGGAAGCTCGGCCGAGGTGTCACCGTAGGTGTCGCTGACCATGAGCATGCGCGAGGTCAGTCGCAGCGCGTCCCTGCCGGACAGGCCTCGGCGTACCTCGGCCGCGTACGCGGCACGCCGTCGCAGATCGGGCGCGCACAGGCGGGCCAGCTCGGCCAGGTCGGGGGCGATCCGGCGGGCGGCGACGGGACCGTCGTAGACCTGGGTGTCGAGGACGTGAGGCAGCCACTTGGCCCACGCCCACTCGGACTCCTCGGCCGTGGCGAGGGCGAGTGCCACGTCGTCCGGCGCATGGGTGACCGCCGTCTGGAGTACCAAGGCACGGGCGACGCGGAGCACTCCCTCCCGGTCGCCGACGATGCTGACGTTGCCGGCCCGGTCGAGCGGCACGGTGAGTGGGAAGTCCGTGGTCGTGCCGAAGCGGTTCTGCAATGCGCGGGCCTCGTTCAGCATGAACGGATCTGGCGGGGTCAGCACCCCGCCGGCGCTGTTCTGCCCGACCGCCAGTTCCTGAGCCGGTACGTCACCCGTGCCCGCCCGCACCCGCAGGAAGTCGGCGTCCTGGCGACGGCGCTCCCACAGCCGCGCCGGGTCGCGTACGAGGTCGTACAGCGCCTCGGGCGGCGGGTTGAGCAGCCGGGACTGCTGCCGCCGCTCCCGCTCGGCTGTGCCCAACTCCTCGCGCAACTCCTCCAGATACTCCAGGTACCGCTCCCGCTGGGTGCGCCGCGTGCGCTGCGCCTTGCCCCGTTGGGACAGGAACAGTGCCACCGCGCCGAGCAGGGCGACGACCAGCACGATCGCGCCGATCGCGGCGAACTGGCTGTTGCGGACGACGGTCATCAGCACCACAGAGCTGAGGACACCGGCCATGGGCAGCAGCGCCGTGGCCGCACTACCGATCTTGCCCTCGGGCAGGTTCGGAGGCGCCTCGATGGTGCGTGGTTCTGCAGGGGCGAGCGGGCGGGTGGACCGCGCGGGCCGGTGGACGATCTGCTGGGTCACCGGACACGCACCGCCCGCTGCATCACCTCGGCCGCCAGACGGACGGCCGCGTCGCGGGTTGCCTGGCCCAGCATGGCGGTGTGGATGGGGCCTCCTTGGGCGAGATGACGGTCGTAGGGCAGCGGGATCACAGGCACGCCGGGCTCGCGCAGGTGCGCGACGGCCGCCTTCACATCCAGCGTGGTGTCGGGCGAGGCGGCGCTGAGGGCGACGACGGTGGTGTTCAGGGCGGAGTGCGGCAACTGCCCGAGCCAGTCGAGGACCTGTCGGGTGCCGTGCACGCCCTCCGCGGTCATCGGCGCGACCACTACTCGTGCGTGGGCGGTGTCCATCGCGGCGCGCGCCACCTCACCGGGCAGTGTTTCGCAGTCCACCACCGTCACTGCGAAATAGCGCCGCAGGGCCATCGTCACCGTCATGTAGGTGCGCAGGTCCAGCGGGGCGCCGACCCGGCCCTGGCCCGCGGGCAGCAGCCAGCCGCCGTCGGCCACTGGCACCAGGTAGCCGGTGACGTCAGTCAGGCGCATAGAGGGAGTGAGGATCCGGGCCAGGTCCGCGCAGCACCAGCGCACCGTGTCCGCGCCCAGCCGCACCGGGAGAGTGCCGAGCGCCGCGTCGGCCTCCAGGGCGAGCACCGGGTCGTGCCGGTAGTGGTTGAAGGTACGGCCCAGCAGCGCGGACACCGTCGACTTGCCGACGCCGCCCCGGATCGAGGTCACCGCGATCACCCGGCCAGTCGTTACCGGCTGCTGCAACTCCTGGGCAAACCGGGTCTGTTCGGCGACCTCCTGCCCGGCGGAGGCGGTGAGTTGTCTCAGGGAGCGCCCGGCGCGACGTGCGACCGAGTCGCCGTGCTGGGGTCGGCCGAGGGCAATGGCGAGACGGGGATCGACCGTGGGGAGGGATTGCGAGGTCGGGGCAGGGCCCTGCGGGGCGTGGGTCTGGCGAGGGACGGGAGGAGCAGCGGGGGACGGCTCGGGAACCGCTGCCGGCGCCGTTTCCGGCTGCGCGGGGGAGCCCGGGACCGCTTCGGGCTCGGCGGGAGAGGACTGGATCGGTGCCTCCTCAGAGGAACCGCCGGCCAGCTCCCGCAACAGATCGTGCTGCCAGTCTCCTCCCCCGGTCATGCCCATCTCCGTGTCCTCACGCGAAGGTGCCGAGCAGCCGCCCGTACACCCCGAACACGCCGATGACCAGTGGAAGCATGGCAATCACGGCCGCCGACTCAAGGGCGTCGCCGATGCGCCGCAGCCGCACCCTCACATGCTCGGCGGGCTCCACGCTCAGCACCACGAGGGGCACGACCGCGAGCAGGGCCAGCACGGCGACCGGCCCGCCTGCGCCGGTGTCCTTCAGCCACAGCACAGCGAGCCGAACCGCGACAACGCTCGCAGCTACGAGCAGCACCACGACCTCGGCGGTAAGCGGAAACGCACGCGCCCGCAGCCCGAGCGCCACCATGATCATGACACCGAGCAGCACCGTCCACACCGATACCGATCGCAGCACCATGACTCCGGCCACGGCCGCTGAGGCGGCCAGCACGACGGTCGCGATCACCAGCCCGCGATGAGTGGCCGCCAGCGCGGTGGCCACCTGGTACCGGCTCACCGAGGCGCCACTCGTGCGCCGGTCATCCAGCCCGGTCAGACCCGACGCCATCAGCGCCAGCCGCGGCAGCACGCCCAGGACGACGATGGAGAATGCCGCCAACAACGCGCCGGCCCGGGCCTGCCCGGCCGCCGACCCCGCCCCGTCCTGAAGCCCGATGGCCACTTCCCACGGCACGAGACACCCGCCGACCGCCACGGCCCCGAACAGCGCCCCGCGCCCCAACGGCGTGAACCATCCGGCGAGCAACAGCGCAGTTGCCACGGACACAGCGAGACACGCGAGCCGCTGCGGACCAGACCAGCCATACGTGTCAGCACAGGTCCAGACGCCGAGAAGGCCAAGGGCGCCAGCAGTGACGATCAAAGTGGTGGCGAGGCCCTGCAGCCGCACACGTCCGCACAGCACCCCGGCGAGCGCAGCCACACCTGCGACGGCGAGCAACCCAGCGCCGACCGCCGCCAGATCGAACTCTCCGCGGGCCAGCACGCCTGCGGCCACTGCCCAGAACACGGTTACGGCCCCGGCGACGACCCTGCGCACCGCAGGACGCCATCGCCACGCCCGTACGTCGAGATCGTCGGCGACCTCGTCGCTCACGTCGTGCACGACAGGAGCCGACGGCGCGTCCTGCATGCGGACCAGCCGCAACACGGCCCCGTCCGGCACAGCGGCCGACGCCAACGAAGAGTCGGGCTCCAGTGCGGAGCCGTCAGCAGTGACCAGATGCCGCGGCTCGGGCCGCGCGCCCACGCGGTCGTCCAGCAACCGCATGATCTCCGGTAGGAGAACCCCGATCGGCTCCAGCGAGGGCAGTACGAGGTCGACCCGGCGCTGCTCGCCGACCAGGGTGACCCGGCTGAGCGCCGTACGCTGGCCGGCCGCTGAACGGCTCAAAGTCCCCGTGGGTATCACGCGTTCGAACCTATCACCGGGTAGAAGAGGCCAATGAGGGCGAAGACGGTGGTGGGGTGGAGGGCTGGGACGGTACTGACGCCCCGTACGGGCTCTTCCCGATGACCCGATGAGACACGAAAGACCACCCCACACACCCGGCACACACCACGGCTGCGATTACCACCCCGGCGAAGACCTTCCCGACCCGCTCGTCCAGCGATCGCCGCTGCCGCTGCGCACCAAACAGCAGGGCGTCGCGAAGACGACGCCGACGGACGGACACCGACTCAAGGAGCTGGTTGTCGTAGTCATGGGCAGTCACGGTCGCATGTCACCTCTCCGCTGTCACACAGTTCAGGTGGGGGCCTCGCCCCGTCTCCCCATGACCCGATCGATGTTCCGGAGCCGACGCCAGCGTAGCGACGGTTGATCTCAGGTCTCGAACTCCCCTACCCAGGAACGGTGCAGCAAGGCGCGGGGGAGGTAGTCGGACTCGACGTCAATGGGGAACCCTGAGTCATAGGCGAGGCAGGCCATGGCCAACGGCCCGAGGGCAACGAACCCTTCGGGGCTGTCAGCCCGTTGCGCATTGGCGGTCCAGTACTGCCGGTGGTGTTCAAGAGCTTCCACGAGGGCTTCGTTGAACCCGTCGTGATCCTGGCGAAGGAAGCGGTGGAACAGGTTGATCGGCTGATAGAGGACCTTCTCCAGGAGTTCCCGGTCCGTGTTCCTGGCGACATCGGGGTAAGAGGAGTCGATGGTGGCGACCAGCTTGTCGACGAGCCCCGGAGCCTCTTGCCAGTAGGTCTGCAGGGAGTCAACCCAGTGGTAGACGTACTCGTCGTACTCGGCCCCCGAGGCTCGCAGGAGGCTGATAGGGACCCGACTCAGCTGGTCCATGCGGCTGGACTCACGGCAGACCGCGGCCAGCCAGAACGCGTTGATCCAGTTGCCCGCGTCCGCGTAGTACTGCGGGCCCACAGCGGGGATTACGCGCATCTTGTCGGCGATGCGGCAATCGACTGTCCCCTCGCTGATGGCCGCAGCACTGAAGAGAGCACTTCCGACCTGCATGGCGGAGACGAAAGCCTCCCAGGACTGAAGTCGACTCGCAGTTGCGTCCGTGGCGCACAAGGATCGTGCGAACGTCAGGGACGAGTTGAAAGTCCGATTGAAGCCATTCGGTGAGTTTTCAAGCTTGTCGATGGAGCGAATGAGGCTGTTGTGCAGGATTTCCAGCGCTTCCGGCGATGAGGCGGTGGGAATTTCATGGCGCGGCAGTTGTGTCGGCACCAGTCGCCCCCTTCGGTAGGCTGATATTGAACTTCTTCATGACGTAGCCGGCGTAAGTGTGGCCGTCCGGCCTGCCCTTGACGAGTACGTATTCTACCTTCCCCTCGTCCAGAGCGTCGGCTAGGTCAGAATACACCTGCGCTTCCTGCGGGTTGGTGCGGCCCCGCTCTTCCATTTTCTTGAGGATGTCCTCGAAGTACTCTCTGGTTCCTTGGCTTACTTTTTTGCCGGTTTCGAGCGTGCGATGCCCGAGCCTGGTAGTGATATTGCTCTTGGCTTCGACTACTACGAATCTTCCGTCGTTGAGGCGCCACACCTGATCGAATCGGTCGGCGTGGGTGGGTGTATCGGCGAGATCCACCCAATGGGCCCCTTGGTAATTGTCCGGAATCGCCTGCAGTTCGGCGACGCGCTCGCCGAATGCTTCGCTTTCCTTGCCCATGCTTTCGTGAAGGGGTGCATGGTCTGCCATGACCTGGCGGAGGAGCTCCTTGTTCTCGGGTGTTGGATCCTTTGCGTATGCCTTCTCGGCGGCCTCGACCTTGGGGTGGAACGCTTGGTCAGCATCAATCGCCGTGCGCCTGCTGTGAGCGTGTTTATCGAGCGATTCGAGGTTCTCGGGCGTGGCGTCTGCCCTGCGTCTCTCGACGGTCTCACCCAAGTGATACTTCGGAGGCTCGGCCTGCTTCTCTATCTTCGGGAGCCACTTCCCAGGATGGTCAGGATCCGGCTTGAGTTTCGTGAGGCGATCGCCGTATTCGTCGACGCCATCTTCGCGGAGGCGTCGGCCATCGGATCCGTAGTGTGCGTTGAGCCACTTCTTGTCAGGCTGGTTCGCCTTCTCGACTTGGCGTCGCACGTGCTCGGGCCAATCCGCCTTGTCGCCGTGGGGACTGGCGCCGCCATTTCCACTGGAGCCAGTGTTGCTGTGTTCACCGCCGCCTGCGGATCGTGAGCCCCCGCCGCCACCAGTGCCCGCGCGGCCTGTGCTGCTGGGCGCGCCTTCTGTCCGGCCGTGGGAGTCGTTCACGTCTCTGTGGCTGGCCGATGCCTCATGGCTGTCGCGGGGCGAGAGGTCGTCCCCTGCGTGGGCGGTGACGTGCGGGGTGCGTGAGGTGGCACTGGCCCCGGCGAGCTCCCGCTCCCGCGACGGTACGGTCCCCTCGGTAAGGGAGCGCTCCTGCTTCGGTGCCTCGCCGACGAGGTCGCCGTGTTTGTCGTAGGCGATGAACTTGCCGTCCTCGATGACGAGTCTGGAACCGTCGGAGAGTTCTAGGACGCTGTGCGGGGCGGACAGGTCGGGGATGTCGTCCACGCCCCGCAGGCTCGCCGCGACCTCGGCGATTTTCGGCACGGCATGGCCCGTCACCTTCACCGCCGCGTTGATCGGGTCGATCGCGTCGCCGACCTTGGCGACCGTGGTGGCGACTTTCGCGGCGGTGCCGGCTTTGCCCGCGGCGGCGACCTTGAGCGGGCCGGCGCCCAGGGTGAGGCCGTTGAAGACGACGGTGGCCGCGGCGCGGGCCGGGTTTTCCTTCCACATGTCCCAGGCGACGAAGGACTTGCCGAACTCCTTGGCGTACGTCTTGCTGTCCTGGGCGAAGTCGGTCGCGAAGACACCGGTCGGTTTCTGGCCGCCGGACTCCATGAGATAGGTCTCGGCCCCGACGATCGCCCGCACCACGCCTTCCCATGCCTGGCCCGCTTTGTCTGAGCCGTGGACGCCGACCAGGGTCGCGAGGCCGTCGACGGCGCCCCAGATGTTGTCGACGATCAGCCCGTCCCAGAAGAAACTCTTGGCGTAGTAGCCGAGGTCGTCCGGGTCCCACCAGTCGTGGGACTGGGTAACCGGGGTGCCCCAGGGGAGTTCCTTGGCCTGATCGAGTACCTCGGCGCTGTAGCCGTAGAGTTCCGCGCCGAGCGGCATGAACTGCTTGGCGCCGGTGTTCATGACGTACTGGGTGCCGCCCACCAGTGCCGTGATCTTGTTGTTGCAGGCGATCTCCGCTGCCGTGAAAGCCGCCTGCGCGACGCTCACGTCGTGCATCAGCGCTTGGTGCTGCTCGACCTTGTCTGCGTCATCGGTCCAGTTCTCGTCGAACTCTCCGCTGGGCGTCTTGAGTCCAGCCACGAACGCGGTCGCCTTGCTCTGCAGGCGCTCCAAGCGCTTGATGATCGGCGCGACTTCGGCCGCGTACGTCGACAGGGCGTCGGCCACCGTGGCGACCTTGTCCGCGAAGGCGTCCGCGCCATCACGTGCCGGCGCGGTGGACGCGAACAGCTTCTCCGCATCCGGCGCCTCGTAGAAGGCCGACAGCCCCTGGAACTGGCGGTGGGCCTCCGCGCCGGCCTGGCGGATGCCGTCCGCCTCGACCCGCAGGGCGTCGGTGTGCTGCTCCAACTGGCCGAGATTGCCGGTGAACAGCGGAATGGATTCCGGCTGGATCACAGACGGCCTGCCTTCCAGCCGGCTGGCATGTCAGGCATGACCAGCCCGGACGCCCGCCGCTGCACCTCGGCCGCCATCTGCAGGTCGCCGTCCCGGTACGCGACGGTGGCCTCCACTGCGCCGTTGACTGTCTTGCCGACGCGTGTGCCGATGAACTTCAGCTCGTCGGCCGTGCCCTCGATGAACTCCGCAATGGCGGCGGCCACCAGCCCGGTCTGCCCCTTGTGCTCCCCGCTTGCCCCACCCGGCGCGAGCGTCCCGGCCGCCGTGGCCGCGCCCTCCAAGTCCTTCGCGTACGCCTGGACGATGTCGTCCAGGACCTTCATGACCTCTCCGACATTCGAGACCACACTTCCGACCCCGGACGGAGATACGTCCCACCTCGGCATGCGTCAGCCCCCGCTTCTCTCTCCCTGTTCCCGCACCGCTGCGCGCAAGGTGTCAGCCGATGTTGTCGACGGCCGCCTTCGCCTTGGCCAGGGTCGACTGCGCGGTCCCATCGTTCTGCTCCATCGTCGTGCGCACGAGCCGGATGATCTCGCGGACCTCGCCGGCGGCGCGGTGCCAGCGCATCTCCTTGCCGTGGTACTCGTCGGCGACGCCGTCCGCGGCAAAGTCGGCCATCGCGGCCTTCACCGCACGCTCACGGTCGGTCAGCACGCGCTCCAACTGGCCGATGATGCCCTGCAGGCTGATCTGCACTTCGCTGGAGGCACCGGTGTCGTACGAACGGCGGTCCTGGTTCTGAGGCATCGTCAAGTTCCCCCTTAAAGACGGTGACGGTGAAGGTGATGTCTGCGGACGAGCGCGTGCGTGCTTGCGTGGTTACCGCGCGCCGAAGCGAGCCGCGTCGAAGTTGGCGGCACCCATGTTCTGATGGGCGTTGTCCTCCAACTCGACGTCACCGGTACCGAACGCGGTATCCATGCCGGACTGACCACCCAGGATCGCGCTTAGCGAGCTGTTGAGTGCATCCGTGATCTCGTCGGCATGAATCTTGAAGGTGTCGAAGGCCGCCTTGCCAGCCCCGTTGAACTTCCCCTCCAACGGCTCCGCCGCCTGGATCAACTGCTGGATCAGCGTGCCCAGGTCCTCACTGGAACCGACGGTGCTCTTCCCAAGATCCGACAGGGTCGCCGACCCCATGTCGAACTTCATCAACCCACCCCCGTAAGCGTGTTACATACCGGCGCTGCGTGATCACCTGCAGCGTACTCATGCGTCATGAATGACTTACAGCCCGTCGAACATCCTCTCGCACCTCACGTTGCAGACGCAATGTGAAACAGGCCGAACTGGCCTGATCCAGGGGAGTGAGCAGCAGCACCGTCCCAGGACAGCCGGGCTTGCCCAACGACCCGCTGTGCGTGCGCTGATGGAGGTCAAGCGGGCCTGTGTTGGTCGTCCGAGCATGTCGCGGGGAGGCTGCGCGGCCAGTTCCCCGATGGTGCGTATCTCGCGCGAGGTGGTCCGCTCGGTCGTCGAGGACCAGGCGAGCGGATCGGTACACGCGGATGCCGTCACCTGACATTCAAGTACAGCCGGGCGAGGCGAAGGCGTTGATCAGCATCGCCGCCGCGTTGCTGACGGTGGTCGCGCGACCTGTCTAACCGGACGGTAAGTGATGTACATCACTTCGCCTGGTGTCAGAATCTTTGTCGCTTGAGACCGGCGCCATTGCCTTTAGGCAGAGAGTTGTCAAAAGGCAAGGAGCACAGATGTCCCTCACCGCTTCCTCTGACGCCGCCCCGGCGGGGGGCGAGGCTGCGGAGCCCAGTCCGCAGAATGCCTCCGCGCTGGAGGGCAGCACCAGCAAGGCACTGGTGCTCGTCACGGATGAGCCAGCCAAGTCGGCCGTAGTTGACGCGGCCGAGGTGATCGCCTCCCTGCGGCAGGTGCACTCGACAGCTGCCGAAGCGGTGGAAGCCGCGACAGCGATCTGCCGACCATACGCAGATATCGCGGCACAGCTCGCTCAGACGATGGACTCCGTACGGGCCGTGGCCACTGCTCCCGCAGCAGTCGTCGCGACGGCATCTCGGGTGTCTGAGATCGCGGCGCAGCTCAGTTCCACCGTCGTTCTGCCGCAGCCAGCCATCGTCCATGCCGTAAAGTCCGCGACCATTCTCACCGGCACGGTCACCTCCGTCGCGAGCCTTGCCGGTCAGATGAGGTTCCCGGCCATCGACACCCGCACTGTCGCGGTCCAGCGCGGCCTTGCGGATCTCGCCGCTTCGGTGCTCCAGCCGCCACTCATTCCGCGGGCCGTCCTGGAAACACTCGTTCCTGTCGCGCACACCGAGCATCTGCTCGCGCAGTACGCCCGCAGCATCAGCCAGCCCCTCCTGGACGCCCAGGCAAGGATCGCGGCGGCCCCATGGATGAAGCTGGATATTGCGCCCCTGATCAGTTCCGTCCAGGAGACCGTGGCCGCCTTCGGCATCACCAGTCGTCTCAGTGCGGTGGTTCGGGCGAGCCTCGCGGACTGGGAGGCTCCCTTTCTGATGCGCGACGCCCTGAAGTGGGCGGCTGTCATCCTCGACGAAGCCAGGGGCTACCGCCTGGTGCGCTGGGCGAAGAGAGCGCTGACTGCGTACGCCACGGGTGACTCCCTGCCGCTGCGTACGTTTATCAGGAACGAGCTGAAGCTGACCGACCGGCTGGACGAACGCTGCCAAGCCCTGGCGCTAGCGATCCTGGAGGGGCTGATCGATGCCGCAGACCCATCTGACCCGGCTGCTCTGCACAAGGCCATGCGCTCATACGCCAGCACGGGCGTAGGTCTGGAACGAGACCGCACCCTCCGAGGCCAACGCATCCAGTATCTGGGCGACTTCATCCCCCAGGACCTGGCACCCGGCCCGGAAACGGCCGTGCTGAACAGGGTCGTGGCATGGCCGGATCAGTTCGACAACCCGCACGTCCGCTACGCCACGAGGCAGCTGAAGCCGAACGAGCGCGATGTCTCCCGAGTTTGGGCGGAGGATTCGACCATCACCTGGCTGGAGGCCCCGCTACTGATCGGAGCGCAACCTGAGGACGGTATCCGGGTGCGACGCAAGCTGCGCCGGCTCGGCAACGAAGTCCTGCGCCGCAAAACCCTCGAGATGGGGGAGGGACAGTGAGCATCGGCGAACGAGGCGAACCGCAGGCGCTGCTGAGCGTGCGCGCCGCCGTGGTCCTGGTGGTAGGCGTTCTGGCCAGTGTCGGGGCGGCGGTCCTGACGGGGCTGTCGGGGAGCCCGTGGCCGACAGCCGTGCTCGCCGGAGGCGGCGCGTTCGCCGGCGGTGTCCTGTTCGCCCAATCGGTCATCGGCTGAGCCTGTCCGGCGGCGAGCTCTCCCACCGCACAATAGTTCGATCGTGCCGTGTCGATGCGGTGCCGTCGGGATGAGGCGGGCCCGTGCTGAGCAGGCCCGCCAGAACGTCAGTGGCGGGTTTCTCACCACAGGATCAGCAGCGTGACCGCCCCGCTGCCGAGTCTCCACGCGACCGGCTGCTGACCGGGGCTCCTCTTCATCGCTCACTCAGGCGGAGCACTCCTCGTCTGCCCCCTTGGCCTTCTGGGGCGGAGTCATCCTCGGCCTGCGGCTGAGGGCCGCAGCCTCGGTGTCCTTGACTACCGTGAAGGGCTTCCGGGGCCGGGGCACGAGTTGCACGACCTTCTCGGCGGCGTCGCGGGCGAGATCGTCCAGGACAGCCTGGTAGATGTCGCGGGTGATACGGGTGATACGGGTGTCCGAGTGCCCGAGGGTCTCGGAGACGACCTTGATGTCGACTCCGGCCGCGAGCATGAGTGTGGCGGAGACGTGGCGCAGGTCGTGGAGCCGGATCGGAGGCAGGCCGGCAGCGGCGACCAGACGCTCGAAGAGGTCGGAGACCTTGCCGGGGTGGAGAAGAGAACCGTTCTCCTGGGTGAAGATGCGGCCGGTGTCCTGCCATCCATCGCCCCACGCCTCCCGTTCCTGCTCCTGGCCGGCCTTGTGCCTGAGCAGGACCTGATGCGTCTCGTCGTCGAGGGCGATCAGACGGATGCCGCTGTCGGTCTTGGGGGCACCTTCGTGGATCTCCCAGCCGTCCTGGACGAGTTGGGTGGCGATGGCCAGGGACTGCGCGACGGCCGAGTGACCCACCCAGCGGACGCCACAAGCCTCGCCGCGTCGTGTTCCCCGGAAAGCGATGAGCCGCCACAGCGGATACAGCCGGTCCTTGGCGACGAAGTCGAGGAACTGACCGGTCTGTTCGGGTGTCCAGACCATGACCGAGTAGGGCCTCTCGCCCGTCTCCTGCCAGTGGGCGATCCGCTCCTCGGTCCAGATGAGGGCCTTCGGCTTGGTTCCGGGCAGCAACTCGACGTGGGCGGCCGGGTTGAAGGCGGGCATCACCTGCTGGGCGATAGCGACGTTCAGCGCGGCCCGCAGGGTGTCGCGGATATGCGGTTGGGTGTTGAGGCCGGTGATGCGCCGGAACGGCGGCATGGCGTCGAGCTGCGTCTGCAGCCACTTGCGACGGGCCCAGCTGAAGCGTGATTTGAGCCCGACCGTGTCGGGGATCTCAGACGGCAGAGTCGTTGAACCCTGTGATCCATGGGAGGTGAGCTGGCCCATGCCTCCGCAGGGCCCGATACGCCGGCACGAACTCGCGCACAAGTGCGAAGGGGGGAGCGCCCTTCAACCGGTGGCACTCTCCGGCAAGGACTTCAGCGAAGGCCAGCAACTTGCGGTTGGCTGCTCCCTCCATCAGGTGTGCTGCCGCCTTGGCGCCGACGCTGATCAGCTTCGTGGTGCTGATCAACTCGTCCTTGGCGGCTGAATCCCCGTGTGCAAGAGCAGGCGACAAGCGGTCTCGTTCTCCGAGCACGTGGGCAGCTGCCAGGCAGAGGACCGTCGACGTTGTTGTCTCGGCGGGTTCGCCCGCATTGGTCATGGCATTCACCAGCAGGGGGAAAGCGGCGAAAGGCAGGGGGTCGGCAATGTCCCAGAGGGGCTCCGCGACCTGGAGCCCGGCATGTGTTCCCGTACGGTCCACGTGCAGCAGAGGCCGGTCGGGAGAGGCCTGACGTAGTTCCCAGCGCTCGACGCTCGGGTCCGCGATGGCGGCCCTGAGGATCGCACGAAACGCCTCTCTCAGGCTCTCAACGGAGACGTCGGGCACGTCCAGCCGCACGAGACTGCCATGGCGCCGGATGTCCAGCACCGGGAATCTGGCTTCTCCTGCTGCCTGGAGTATGGAGAGGTCTCGGCCGACGTAGTTCGAGTCCTCTGCGCCCCGGATGACCAGCGATGCGTTCTGTGCGTAGGCCACGGCGACCCCGTGCTCGAACCCGCGGCAAATGGCGCGAGCGCGGAGCGCGGCGTCCAGTACCTCGTCGAGATCGGTTCGCCGTCCGCCCAAGAGGAGCGTGCCGTTGACAGGGTCCCAGCGGAAGTCCTCGTGGGCGTTCGCGTTGCGCCACTCGGAGCGGATCGTCGAGGCAAGCAACTTGCACAGTGGCTGACCCTCTTGAGCTGCCAGCAGATCCCGGACGGTGGCGAGCGAGGCCCCCTGCGGAACCGTCCTTCCCAGCAGCTCCAGTACCACAACAGCCGTGCGCCTGACGTCTGCTTCCAGCACGGCCCGGTGCAGGTCCATGACCGCCCGCGCCTTTTCTTCCTGGTACTCCTCCTCGTAGTAAGCGTCGAGGTAGGCGATCTGTCCCCGATGGGCGGACACCATCTCCGGTTCTCGAGCGACGTGTCGTGCCATCACTGAACATGCCAGTTCCGGATCGGACTTCAGATGGGACGTCACCAGGTCACGTCCCAGGAGGGCAGCGCGGTGCGTTACCAAGGGGCGATCGGAGATCGCTAGGACGGCAAGGTGATGGAGAAGTATCACCGTTAGGGGCAGCGAGTCATCGATTAGATGTCTCATGCTCCGGCGCAGCCGATGATCGAGCATCTGCGGGGCTTCCGCCCAAGCGGCCAGGAGGCGGGCCCGCGACGCCACACCCGACCCGGGACCCACTTGCTCGGCCGACACCCCGAGCGTTCGCTGGTAGACGTCCTCGTAAGGAAGGCCGGCGGGAGCAGTCCTGGCGGCAGCTTCCAGAGTTCGCCCGGCCGCCTGAGCCGCGAGAGCATACTTCCGTACTGCAGACCAAGCGGACTCCGCCCATCCCTGTTCCAGGCAGGCGAACAGCGCCTGAACCTCGTTCTGATTCGCTCGCGCCAGGTCAGTCGCCAACCGTCGCTCTGCCGCGCTGGTACGGGACGGACTGAACCGGGACACCTCTTCTGCGGCAGCACCCACAGCAACAACCGACGCGTGGAGACTCCGCAACAACTCCGGAAGCCGCTTTCCGATGGTTCGGCCAGAAGCGGTCCGCAGGCGCAGGGTCTCCGTAACCTTCTCGTCGGTCTTCCGCTGAAGCCCGGACAGGTCGGCTTCCCTCAGCACTGTCTTCCATTGCGCGCGGGTCACCGGTACAAAGGCGACCTCCTGCTGACCCGTGATCTGCTCAGGAAGCGCGGAGAGATTCAGCTTTCGGATCACTTCTCGCGCAGCCGCGCAGGACTCTCGTTCAACTGTGCCCAGTTGGTCGGGAAGAGATACGTCCACCAGCACAGCATGACACCGGTACCCGGCTTGAAGCGTGATGTTTCCCAGCGCCTATCGGTGCCCTCGAACGACGGTGATGCTGAGGGCCCGCCGCCTGTGTTGGCAGGTCTTCGTGCGCGCGATGCGCGAGCGGATGGTGAGGCACAGACATCGACGCCGAAGTCTGCACCCCAGCACCGCAGGGGACATCACCTGCGCCGCTTGCACTTCCTGAGGCACGTCCAAGAGCGTGAGGTCGGCCACGACGTCGACCGTACCCAACCACGGTGAGCGGGTTCGGCAGGGACATCCCAGGGACTTTTCAGGGACTTTCACGTCTGTCCCAGGGAGCTTCCAGGGACTTTCCGCTGCGTAAGCAAGGAAGGCCCTGACAGCGCTGAAAGAAGCGAACGCGCAGGTCAGGGCCCACCCCGTCAGCACTCGATGATGTTGACCGCCAGCCCGCCCCGCGCCGTCTCCTTGTACTTCACGGACATGTCGGCGCCCGTGTCCTTCATGGTCTTGATGACCTTGTCCAGGGACACCTTGTGCGAGCCGTCCCCGCGCATGGCCATCCGCGCCGCCGTGACCGCCTTCACGGCGGCCATGCCGTTGCGCTCGATGCACGGGATCTGGACGAGGCCGCCGACCGGGTCGCAGGTCAGGCCGAGGTTGTGCTCCATGCCGATCTCGGCGGCGTTCTCGACCTGCTCCGGGGAGCCGCCGAGCACCTCCGCGAGCGCGCCCGCCGCCATCGAGCAGGCCGAGCCGACCTCGCCCTGGCAGCCGACCTCGGCGCCGGAGATGGACGCGTTCTCCTTGAAGAGCATGCCGATCGCGCCGGCGGCCAGCATGAAGCGGACCACGCCCTCCTCGTCCGCACCGGGCACGAAGTTGATGTAGTAGTGCAGGACGGCCGGGATGATGCCCGCCGCGCCGTTCGTCGGGGCGGTCACGACCCGGCCGCCCGCCGCGTTCTCCTCGTTCACGGCCATCGCGTAGAGCGTGATCCACTCCATGGCGAGCGCCTTCGGGTCGCCCTCGGAGCGCAGCTTGCGGGCCGTGTTCGCGGCGCGGCGGCGGACCTTCAGGCCGCCCGGCAGGATGCCCTCCCGCGACATCCCCCGCGACACGCACTCCCGCATCACCTGCCAGATCTCCAGCAGGCCCGCGCGGATCTCCTCCTCCGTGCGCCAGGCCCGCTCGTTCTCCAGCATCAGCGCGGAGATCGACAGACCCGTCTCCTGCGTCAGCCGCAGCAGCTCGTCGCCTGTGCGGAAGGGGTACTTCAGGACCGTGTCGTCCAGCTTGATGCGGTCCGCGCCGACCGCCTCCTCGTCGACGACGAAGCCGCCGCCCACCGAGTAGTACGTCTTGGCGAGCAGCTCCCCGCCGGACGCGTCGTACGCCCACAGCGTCATGCCGTTCGCGTGGTAGGGCAGTGCCTTGCGGCGGTGCAGGACCAGGTCCTCGTCGAAGGAGAACGGGATGTCGCGCTCACCGAGCAGCCGCAGCCGGCCCTCACTCTTGATCGCCTCCACCCGCTCGTCCGCCGTCTCCACGTCCACCGTGCGCGGCGAGGCGTCCTCCAGGCCGAGCAGCACCGCCTTCGGGGTGCCGTGTCCATGGCCGGTCGCGCCAAGGGAGCCGTACAGCTCGGCCCGTACGGACGCGACGGAGTCCACCAGACCCTCATTGCGCAGCCGACGGGCGAACATGCGTGCCGCGCGCATCGGACCGACCGTGTGGGAGCTGGACGGGCCGATGCCGATCGAGAACAGGTCGAAGACCGAGATGGCCACGGGGGACTCCTCAATACGGGGTGGAACAGGGGCGTGGGGCGTCCCGCTCACCTACGAGTGTGCGGGACACCCCACAAAAAGGAACTACTTGTTCAGACCGGGGTACAGCGGGTGCTTGTCCGCGAGCGCCTTGACCCGGGCCTTCAGCGCGTCCGCGTCGTAGGACGGCTTCAGCGCCGCGGCGATGACGTCCGCGACCTCGGCGAAGTCCTCGGCCGTGAAGCCGCGGGTGGCCAGGGCGGGCGTGCCGATGCGCAGACCCGAGGTCACCATCGGCGGGCGCGGGTCGTTCGGGACGGCGTTGCGGTTGACCGTGATGCCGACCTCGTGGAGACGGTCCTCGGCCTGCTGCCCGTCCAGCTCCGACTCACGCAGATCCACGAGGATCAGGTGCACGTCGGTGCCGCCGGACAGCACGTTCACGCCGGCCTCGCGGGCGTCGGCGGCGGTCAGACGGTCGGCGAGGATCCGCGCACCCTCGACCGTACGGCGCTGGCGCTCCTTGAAGTCCTCGCTCGCGGCGACCTTGAAGGAGACCGCCTTGGCCGCGATCACGTGCTCCAGGGGACCGCCCTGGAAGCCCGGGAAGACGGACGAGTTCAGCTTCTTCGCGAAGTCCTTCTTCGCGAGGATGATGCCGCCGCGCGGGCCGCCGAGCGTCTTGTGCGTGGTGGAGGTGACCACGTCCGCGTGCTCGACCGGGTTCGGGTGCAGCCCGGCCGCGACCAGACCGGCGAAGTGCGCCATGTCGACCCACAGGTACGCCTCGACCTGGTCGGCGATCCGGCGGAACTCGGCGAAGTCCAGCTTCCGCGGGTACGCCGACCAGCCGGCGATGATCACCTTCGGGCGGTGCTCCTTGGCGAGCCGCTCGACCTCGGCCATGTCGACCAGGCCGGTCTCGGTGTCCACGTGGTACGGGACCACCTTGAACTGCTTGCCGGAGAAGTTCAGCCGCATCCCGTGCGTGAGGTGGCCGCCGTGGGCCAGGTCCAGGCCCAGGATGGTGTCGCCGGGCTGGGCCAGCGCGAACAGGGCGGCCTGGTTGGCGGAGGCGCCCGAGTGCGGCTGGACGTTGGCGTACTCGGCGCCGAACAGCTCCTTGACCCGGTCGATGGCGATCTGCTCGGCGACGTCGACGTGCTCGCAGCCGCCGTAGTAGCGGCGGCCCGGGTAGCCCTCGGCGTACTTGTTCGTGGCGACCGAGCCCTGCGCCTCCATGACCGCGACCGGCGCGAAGTTCTCGGAGGCGATCATCTCAAGGGTGGACTGCTGGCGCTCCAGCTCGGCGTCGAGCGCGGCGGCGATCGCCGGGTCGAGCTCGTGCAGGGGCGTGTTCAGAAGCGACTTGTCAGACATAAGGGGTGTAACTCCTCAGCCGGCGGTGTGGGCGACGTACTCATCGGCGGAGAGCAGGTCGGCCGGCTCCTCCGTGATGCGCACCTTGAACAGCCAGCCGCCCTCGAAGGGGGCCGAGTTCACCAGTGCCGGGTCGTTCACGACGTCCTCGTTGATCTCGGTGACCTCGCCGGTGACCGGGGAGTACAGGTCCGACACCGACTTGGTCGACTCCAGCTCGCCGCAGGTGTCACCCGCGGTCACGGTCGAGCCGACCTCGGGGAGCTGGGCGTAGACGACATCGCCGAGCGCGTTGGCCGCGAACTCGGTGATGCCGACCGTCGAGACGCCGTCCTCGGCGGTCGACAGCCACTCGTGCTCCTTGCTGTAGCGCAGCTGCTGGAAGTTGCTCATGGCCTGAATTCTCCTGTACGCGCGGGAGTGGTGATGAAGGGGGGACCGCTGGAAACGTGCGTGAGCAGCGCAAATGTGGGCAGGCTCACGCATGGGCCGCTGCCAGTCTCTACTTCTGGAGCTACTTCTGCCGCTTGTAGAAGGGCAGCGCCACGACCTCGTACGGCTCGTGGCTGCCGCGGATGTCCACGCCGACCCCGGCCGTGCCCGGCGCGGAGTGCGCCGCGTCGACGTACGCCATCGCGATGGGCTTGCCCAGCGTGGGAGAGGGTGCACCGGAGGTGACCTCGCCGATCACCTCGCCGCCCGCGACGACCGGGTACCCGGCACGCGGGACGCGACGCCCCTCGGCGATCAGGCCGACCAGGACGCGCGGCGGGTTCTGCGAGGCACGGTCGGCGGCCTCGGCGAGCGCCTCGCGCCCGACGAAGTCGCCCTCCTTCTCGAACTTCACCACCCGGCCGAGCCCGGCGTCGAAGGGTGTGAGGGACGTGGTCAGCTCGTGGCCGTACAGCGGCATGCCCGCCTCCAGCCGCAGCGTGTCCCGGCAGGACAGGCCGCACGGGATCAGGCCGACGCCCTCGCCCGCCTTGGTCAGCGCCTGCCACAGCTCCACGGCGTGCTCCGGCTTCACGAACAGCTCGAAGCCGTCCTCGCCGGTGTAGCCGGTGCGCGCGATGAGGGCGGGGACACCGGCGACGGTGCCGGGCAGGCCAGCGTAGTACTTCAGGCCGTCCAGGTCGGCGTCCGTGAGGGACTTGAGGATGCCGGGGGACTGCGGGCCCTGCACGGCGAGCAGGGCGTACGCGTCCCGGTCGTCACGGACCTCGGCGTCGAAGCCGGCGGCCCGCTCGGTCAGCGCGTCCAGCACGACCTGGGCGTTGGAGGCGTTGGCGACGACCATGTACTCGGTCTCGGCGAGCCGGTAGACGATCAGGTCGTCCAGGATGCCGCCGTCGGCCCGGCAGATCATGGTGTAGCGGGCGCGGCCGACGCCGACGGAGGCGATGTTGCCGACCAGGGCGTGGTTCAGGAGCGCCGCCGCGGCGGGGCCGGTGACGGTGATCTCGCCCATGTGGGAGAGATCGAAGAGCCCGGCCTGGGTACGCACGGCGTTGTGCTCGTCGCGCTCGGAGCCGTAGCGCAGGGGCATGTCCCAGCCGGCGAAGTCGGTCATCGTCGCGCCGAGCGAGCGATGCAGGGCATCGAGCGCGGTGTGACGGAGTTCTTCTGTACTGCTCATCGGACGGTTTTCTCCCAAGGCGATGGGGGTACCTCCCGCGCGAGTTCATTCGAGCGTGGGGGAGGGCGAGGTCGTTCCTCCCCATCTGTCATCGGAACCTGAGAGGTTCGCCATGACCGGCGAGGGCCAGGTCACGGCTTGCACCTTGGGTGGAGTCACGCCTCTTCGACGAAAAGGGGGACTCGCTTTTCAGATGTGCCTCGCCCGCGCGGTAACGGTGCCTGAGAGATTCAAGGGAGGGACTTGCTCCTTCGGCGCCCCAGCGATGCACTGCTGGGGACTCTCCCGCGCGGATTCAAACGGCCGGTATGCAGTTGGCGCGGACATCATTGCACGCCTGGCTCGTCTACGGCAGGCCACGTCTGTAACGGGGTTGTGGCAGGAAGTGAACGAAAATGCGAGAGATCATCCATTACCTTCTCTTTACGCTCAGTGGGGATGGGGAATCCTGAACCGGAGGAGGACGATGACGGTGAAGCGCACCACGGCGTACGCCACGACGTCGGGCATCGCGCTGCCCAAGCAGCCCGCGGCCCCGGCCGTCGAGGCAAAGGGCACGCGCGTCGCACCGGTGGTCCGTGACCTCCGCGAGCGCTCCGGCCACAGCCCGCACGCGCTGCTCTTCGGCCCCGAGGACCTCGTCGTGATCACGGGGCTGCCCGGCAGCGGCAAGTCCACGCTGATGCGACGGACGGTGAAGGGCGCCCGCATCGACTCCCAGGACACCCGGGACCGCTGGGACGCCCGCATGCCCGGCTTCCTGCCCTACGCCGTCTACCGCCCCCTGGTCCGTCTCGCGCACTACGCCGGCCTGCGCCGCGCCGTGCGCTCCGGCAAGGGCGTCGTCGTGCACGACTGCGGGACGCAGGCCTGGGTGCGCGCCTGGCTGGCCCGCGAGGCCCGCCGCCACGGCGGCACCCTGCACCTGCTGCTGCTCGACGTCGACCCGGACACGGCCCTGGAGGGCCAGCGCGAGCGCGGCCGCGGCGTCTCGCGGTACGCCTTCCTGCGCCACCGCAGGGCCGCGGCCCACCTGCTGCGCTCGGTGGAGAAGGGCCAGCTGCCCCCGGGATGCGGGTCGGCGGTGCTGATCGACCGGGAGGCGGCGGGCGTACTGCGCCGGATCGGGTTCACGGGCTGACCGGCCGAGGCCCTGTACATGACGGCCACCCGCTAGCCTTTTGAGCCACAGCAGCGGTTCACAGCAGGCGGTTGAGAGTAGATGGACTTCCCAGCGGAACTCCCCGCGGACTTCCCGGCAGGGGCACACCTCCACTCCCACGGCGGGTGGCCCGGCAACGAACTGGAGGAGGTGCTCTCGGCCTCCCTCGGCCTTCCCTCGGCCGGGGGCCGGATCATCGAGGTACTGGGCCGCAGCTTCGTCTGGGTGCCCCTGCCCGCCGGCGGCGGCCCGTCCAGCGGCCCGCTGGACCTGCCGACGGTGGAGATCGAGGGCCAGGCGTACGTGCCGGTCTTCAGCTCCGAGGAACAGTTCCGCCAGGTCGTCGGCTCCCACATGTCGTACACCATCGCCCCCGCGGTGGAGTTCGCCCGTGGTCTGCCGCCGCAGGTGGGCATCGCCGTCAACCCCGACGGCGTGGTCGGCGTGCCGCTGCCCCCGGCCGCGGTGGCCGAGCTCTGCCGTGTGGGCCGCACCCCGCTGGACGGCCTCACTTCCGGGGGCCGCGTCAAGCTCTACGAGCCCGACTGGCAGGACGACCCGATCGACTTCCTGGCGGTGGCGTCGGCCGAGTTCGCCGAAACCGGTGTGGTCACGACGGCCCGCCGCTGCCTCGCGTCGATCGAGACGGCCACCCCGGTGATGTTCATCGGCGTGGAACTCTCCCTCTGGGAGGGCGACTTGCGCGCAATCCCCATGGACGCCCTGGCCCGGGCCCTCGGCCGCGCCCCGGTCCCGTGGCCGGTCAACCTGGTCCTGCTGGACGTGGCCGAGGACCCGGTGATCGCCTGGATGCGCCGGCAGGTGCGCCCCTTCTACCAGCGTGACTTGCAGCGTCCCTGAGGGGCAGCGCCCCTCCAGGGGCGCGGGGCTGTATCGAAGTGGGCTCCGCCGCGTGGGCGCGACAAGCCACATGTGACCCGCAGTCCGCAGACCACAATAGGTCCCGAGCTCTCCCCGGCTCTCCCGGCGGAGCGCCTAAGCTGGGCCACAAAGCCATGTTTCCCGAAGGGGCGGTAAAAGGTGAGCGCGAGCGGCACCACCTCGACCGGACAGGTCGAGCACATGCTGCGCCAGGTGACGCCCGGGCGCTACGACGCCTACGAGGCCCTCCTGCGCGCCCTCGCGACCCCGTCCTCCGGCCAGGTCTGGATGCTGCTGTGGCACGGCCAGGGCGGCTCCCCGGACGCCCAGTACGGAAACATGGAGGTCGAAGGCTACGGCTATGCCCCGTGCGTCACCTCCGCCCAGGAACTGTCGGCCAGCGGCTGGAACCGCAGCTACGAAGTCGTCGACGGAGTCGACGTGGCCCGCACCCTCTACCCGGACCACTACGGCCTCTGGCTCAACCCGCACGCCCCGGGCGGCGGCGTCGGCATCCCGTGGCTCGACCTGCGCCGCATCGCCACCGGCCTGGACCGCCAGCCCGCCGGCCCGCTTCGCCTGTCGGAACCCGGCATCGAGGTCCCGCAGTTCTACGCCCTCCTCGCGCAGAACGCCCACCGCACCCCGGCGGTCCGCTCGCTGCGCCGCGCCTGGGTGCAGCCGGCGCTCGGTGCGCCGTATCTCGCCATCGGGCTCGACGTGTACGACACCAGCCCGCCCGCGGTCGACTCGGTGCGCTCGATGATGTCGCAGTCGATCGGCGCGGTCCCCGACGGGCTGCCCGTCTCGACCGTGGCGATGTCCGACGAGGACGACCCGGTCGCCATGTGGATGAGAGCGAGCGCCCGCCCGTTCTACGACCGCGAGGCACACGTCGCCGCCCCCGCGCAGGCACCGGCGGCCGGCTACGGCTACCCACCGGCACAGGGCCGTTACTGATCATTCATCGGCTAACCTGCTGATCGGTCAGCAACCCGACTGTCGTAGGTGCAAAGGGTCAGCGACTGCGGTTTCCCAGGTCGATCTCCGCGCGTAGATGCAATCGGAAGGTCCCGGTCCGCCCTCATACGCCCCAACTGGCCCCCGTCCGGCGGTCGATACCCACTGTTCGGATAACGGAACCCCTCAGACAGCATCACGGTTGCGCATCCTTTCCCCGTCAGCTCTGGCAACAGATCGCCAAAGCGTTGAAGACTCCCGGCAAGACACGGGCCGGTCGGTCCTGTGTACGAGTGGAAGCAACCGCTACAGCGGCAGCCAGGGGGGTCGGCAACCGCCGGCCGAGAGGGGTCAATCTCACTGTGACCGCACCGATCGAGACAACCGGAGCGGAGGCCGGAGCGCAGCCCGAGGCCGTTCTCGCCGGCGTCGAGAAGAGCCAGATCGAGGGGCGTTCCCTCGGCCAGATCGCCTGGTCCCGGTTCAAGAAGGACAAGGTGGCCGTGGCCGGCGGGGTCATCGTGATCCTGCTGATCCTGCTCGCGATCCTCTCCCGCCCCATTCAGGCGATGTTCGGCCTGGACCCCAACGCCCTGAACCAGGATCTGATCGACCCCAACACGTCGCTGCCCAAGGGTGACTTCGGCGGCATGAGCTGGGAGCACCCGCTCGGTGTGGAGCCGAAGTTCGGCCGGGACATCGCCACCCGCATCCTGGAGGGCTCCTGGGTCTCGCTGGTCGTCGCCTTCGGCGCCACGATCCTGTCCAACACGATCGGCGCCGTCCTCGGCGTCGTGGCCGGCTACTACGGCGGACGTGTCGACACGATCATCAGCCGCCTGATGGACACCTTCCTGGCGTTCCCTCTCCTGCTGTTCGCGATCGCCATCTCCGCCACCCTGCAGGGCGGTGCCTTCGGCCTGGAAGGCCTGCCGCTGCACATCGGCGTGCTGATCTTCGTCATCGGCTTCTTCAACTGGCCCTACCTGGGCCGCATTGTCCGGGGCCAGACACTGGCCCTGCGCGAGCGGGAGTTCGTCGACGCCTCCCGGGGGATGGGGGCCAAGGGGCCGTACATCCTCTTCCGGGAGCTGCTGCCGAACCTCGTGGGCCCGATCATCGTCTACTCGACGCTGCTCATCCCGACCAACATCCTGTTCGAGGCGTCCCTGAGCTTCCTGGGCGTCGGCATCCAGCCCCCGCAGGCTTCGTGGGGCGGCATGATCAACCAGGCGGTCGACTACTACCAGGTCGACCCGCAGTTCATGATCGTGCCTGGTCTCGCCATCTTCGTGACCGTCCTGGCGTTCAACCTGCTCGGCGACGGTCTCCGTGACGCTCTCGACCCGCGCAGCCGCTGACCTGCGGCCGCAGCGAGAGTCCCAAAATTCCAACAATGGAGGGGAAGCAGACCATCATGCGAAGGTCAGCGCTGGCCGCGGTAGCGGCCATCGGCAGTGCGAGCTTGCTGCTTTCGGCTTGCAGCAAGGCCGATGACAACTCGGACAACAACGGAAACAAGTCGGCTGGGGCCAACGCAGCGACCAAGGGTGTCGTCAACGCCTCCACCCAGAAGGGTGGGACGGTCACGTACGAGTACTCGGACGTCCCGGACTCCTTCGACCCCGGCAACACGTACTACGCGTACATGTACAACCTCAGCCGGCTCTACGCGCGCCCGCTGATGACCTTCAAGCCCGGCGCGGGCGAGGAGGGCAACACGCTGGTCCCGGACCTCGCCGAGAGCGCGGGCGTGCCCAGCGACGGCGGCAAGACGTGGACGTACAAGCTGCGTTCGGGCCTGAAGTACCAGGACGGCACGCCGATCACCTCGAAGGACGTCAAGTACGCCGTCGCGCGCTCCAACTTCGCGCGTGACGTGCTCTCCCTCGGGCCGAACTACTTCCAGCAGTTCCTCGAGGGCGGCGACAAGTACAAGGGTCCGTACAAGGACAAGAGCGCCGAGGGCCTGAAGTCCATCGAGACGCCGGACGACACCACGGTCGTCTTCAAGCTCAACCGTGCCTTCCAGGAGTTCGACTACCTGGTGGCGACGCCGCAGACGGCACCGGTGCCCCAGGCCAAGGACAAGGGCATCGACTACGTCAAGAGCATCGTGTCCTCGGGCTCGTACCAGTTCGAGAGCTACGAGGAGGGCAAGCAGGCCGTCCTCGTCCGCAACAAGAACTGGGACCCGAAGACGGACCCGCTGCGCAAGCAGTACCCGGACAAGATCGTCGTCAAGCTCAAGGTCAACGCCGAGACGATCGACCAGGACGTCCAGTCCGGTGACGCGATCGACCTCGGTGGTACCGGCGTCCAGGCCGCGACGCAGGCGAAGGTCGTCAACAGCGCCGACCTGAAGGCCAACACCGACAACACCTACGGTGGCCGCCTGGTCTACATGGCGATCAACACCCAGGTCGCGCCGTTCGACAAGGTCGAGTGCCGCAAGGCCGTCCAGTACGCCATCGACAAGGTCTCCGTGCAGACCGCCGAGGGCGGCCCGATCCGCGGTGACATCGCGACCACCGTCCTTCCGCCGGACATCCCGGGCTACAAGAAGGCGGACGTCTACGCGACCGCCGGCAACAAGGGCGACGCGGCCAAGGCCAAGGAGCAGCTGAAGGCCTGCGGCAAGTCGACCATCACCACCAACATCTCGGCGCGCAGCGACCGTCCGCAGGAGATCGACGCGGCCACCGCGATCATCGCCTCGCTGAAGAAGGTCGGCATCAACGCCAGCCTGAAGCAGTACCCGTCGGGCAAGTACTTCACCGACTACGCGGGTGTGCCGGCGTTCGACAAGAAGCAGAACATCGGTCTGCACATGATGCAGTGGGGTGCCGACTGGCCGGGTGGCTACGGCTTCCTGCAGCAGATCCTGCACGGTGACGCGATCGGCGCCTCGGGCAACACCAACCTCTCGTACATCGATGACAAGCAGATCAACGAGATGCTGGAGAAGGCCATCGCCACCGAGGACGAGGCCCAGCGCAACAGCATGTACGCCGAGATCGACAAGCGTGCAATGGACCAGGCTGTCCTCGTCCCGCTGACCTACTTCAAGGTCCTGCTGTACCGCCCCGCCAACTTCACCAACCTGGTGTCCACGGCGGCCTTCAGCGGTCAGTACGACTACCTCAACATCGGCACGACCAAGAAGTAGCCCCGGAAGGCAGGTGAAGGCTTTGGTGCCCGCGGGCTCAGCAGCCCGCGGGCACCAGCGCCGGTCCCCGTGATCTCGTACATCCTCCGTCGGACCCTGGCGGCAGTGATCCTGCTGCTGGTCGTCACCGCGGTCACCTTCGCGATCTTCTTCCTGCTGCCACGGATGGCCGGCCAGACCGCCGACCAGCTGGCGCAGCAGTACATCGGAAAGAGCCCGACGAAGGCCGACATCGCCGCGGTCAAGCAGAACCTCGGTCTGGACCAGCCCCTGTATGTCCAGTACTGGCACTTCATCAAGGGGATCGTGGCCGGCGCCACCTATGACCTGGGCCCCACCACGACGCAGTGCAACGCGCCGTGCTTCGGCTACTCCTTCAAGAACCACGTCGAGGTGTGGCCGCAGCTCACCTCGCGCCTTCCGGTGACCATCTCGCTGGCCGGCGGCGCCGCCGTGCTGTGGCTGGTGTCCGGTGTGCTGATCGGCGTGATCTCCGCGCTCAAGCCCCGCAGCTTCTTCGACCGCACGTTCATGGGCGTCGCGCTCGCCGGTGTCTCGCTGCCCATGTTCTTCACGGGCAACCTGGCGCTGCTCCTCTTCACCTTCCAATGGCCGATCTTCGGCCGAACCTACGTACCGTTCACCGAGAATCCGGCGCAATGGGCGAACACGCTCTTCCCCGCCTGGTGCTCGCTGGCCCTGCTGTACTCCGCCATCTACGCGCGGCTCACCCGCTCGGGCATGCTGGAGACGATGAACGAGGACTTCATCCGCACGGCCCGCGCCAAGGGTCTGCGCGAGCGCAAGGTCGTGGCCCGGCACGGGCTGCGGGCCGCGCTGACCCCGATCATCACCGTTTTCGGTATGGACCTGGGTCTGTTGCTCGGCGGCGCCGTGATCACCGAGACCGTGTTCTCGCTGCCCGGCATCGGCCAGTACGCGGTGCAGGGCATCACCGACAACGACCTGCCCCCGATCCTCGGCGTCACCCTGCTGGCCGCCTTCTTCGTCGTGATCGCAAATCTCCTGGTGGATCTGCTCTACGCTGCCGCCGACCCGCGCGTGAGGCTCTCGTGACCGAACTCTCCAAGACCGGTGCCGCCGTGGGCGAGCCGACGAGCTCACCCTCGAACGGTTCCGACGCCTTCCTCTCGGTCCGCGACCTCAAGGTGCACTTCCCCACCGACGACGGCCTGGTCAAGTCCGTCGACGGGCTCACCTTCCAGGTGGAGAAGGGCAAGACCCTCTGCATCGTGGGCGAGTCGGGCTCCGGCAAGTCCGTCACCTCGCTGGCGATCATGGGCCTGCACCGGCTCGGGGCACGCGGCAAGAACGTCCAGATGTCCGGCGAGATCTGGCTCGGCGGCAAGGAGCTGATCTCCGCCGAGCCGGACGAGGTGCGCCGGCTGCGCGGTCGCGAGATGGCGATGATCTTCCAGGATCCGCTGTCCGCGATGCACCCGTACTACACGATCGGCAACCAGATCGTGGAGGCCTACCGGGTCCACCACGACGTCAACAAGAAGACCGCGCGCAAGCGGGCCGTCGAGATGCTCGACCGGGTCGGCATCCCCGAGCCCGGCAAGCGCGTCGACAGCTACCCGCACGAGTTCTCCGGCGGTATGCGCCAGCGTGCGATGATCGCCATGGCACTGGTCAACAACCCCGAACTGCTCATCGCGGACGAGCCGACGACCGCCCTCGACGTGACCGTTCAGGCGCAGATCCTCGACCTCATCCGGGACCTGCAGAAGGAGTTCGGCTCCGCGGTCGTCCTCATCACCCACGACCTCGGCGTGGTCGCCGAGATCGCCGACGACGTTCTGGTGATGTACGGCGGCCGGTGCGTGGAGCGAGGCAGCGTCGACGACGTCTTCGAGCGGCCGCAACACCCGTACACCTGGGGCCTGCTCGGCTCGATGCCGCGCATCGACCGCGAGACCTCCGAACGGCTCATCCCCGTCAAGGGGCAGCCGCCGAGCCTCATCAACGTCCCCTCGGGCTGCGCCTTCCATCCCCGCTGCCCGTACGCGGACATCCCCAAGGGCGATGTCACCCGTACCGTGCGCCCGGAGCTCCAGCCGGTCGGCAGTGGACACTTCTCCGCCTGCCACCTCTCGGCGGAGGACCGTACGCGGATCTGGACCGAAGAGATTGCGCCGAAGCTGTG
Organism: Streptomyces sp. NBC_00299; assembly: GCF_036173045.1. Lineage (GTDB taxonomy): Bacteria > Actinomycetota > Actinomycetes > Streptomycetales > Streptomycetaceae > Streptomyces > Streptomyces machairae. Next base: position 2,969,145 of record NZ_CP108039.1, on the reverse strand, counting down.
AGTGAGACGAAGAAAACGGACGAGGCCAAGACGGGCGCGGCGAAACCGGGCGCGGCCACGGTCCCCGCCCAGGGCTCCGCTCCCGACGAGCGTGAGGTGCTGCTCAAGGTCGAGGGCCTGCAGAAGCACTTCCCGATCCGTAAGGGCGTCCTCCAGCGTCAGGTCGGCGCGGTCAAGGCGGTCGACGGCATCGACTTCGAGGTGCGCAAGGGCGAGACCCTCGGCGTGGTCGGCGAGTCCGGCTGCGGCAAGTCGACCATGGGCCGGGTCATCACGCGGCTCCAGGACCCGACGGGCGGCTCGATCCACTTCGAGGGCCAGGACATCACGCGGCTGAGCACGGCCGGGATGCGTCCGCTGCGGCGGGACATCCAGATGATCTTCCAGGACCCCTACGGCTCCCTGAACCCCCGGCACACCATCGGCGGCATCGTCTCGGCGCCGTTCCGGCTCCAGGGCGTCGAGCCCGAGGGCGGGGTGAAGAAGGAGGTCCAGCGGCTCCTGGAGCTGGTGGGTCTGAGCCCCGAGCACTACAACCGCTACCCGCACGAGTTCTCCGGCGGTCAGCGCCAGCGCATCGGCATCGCCCGGGCACTCGCCCTGAAGCCGAAGCTGGTCGTGGCGGACGAGCCGGTGTCCGCGCTGGACGTGTCGATCCAGGCCCAGGTCGTGAACCTGATGGACGACCTCCAGGAGGAGCTCGGCCTCACGTACGTGATCATCGCCCACGACCTGTCCGTCGTACGGCACGTCTCGGACCGGATCGCGGTGATGTACCTCGGCAAGATCGTCGAGCTCGCCGATCGCACCTCGCTGTACGAGGCGCCGATGCACCCGTACACCAAGGCCCTGATGTCGGCCGTGCCGGTGCCGGACCCCAAGCGCCGGGGCGCCAAGAGCGAGCGCATCCTGCTGCGTGGCGACGTGCCCTCGCCGATCTCCCCGCCGAGCGGCTGCCGTTTCCACACGCGGTGCTGGAAGGCGACGGAGATCTGCCGGACGGCGGAGCCGCCGCTGCTGGAGCTGAGGCCCGGCCAGCGGGTGGCCTGCCACCACCCGGAGAACTTCGCGGACCAGCAGCCGCAGGACACGGTGCTGCTGAGCGTGGCCAAGGAGGCCGCGGAGCTGGTGCCGACGGGGGATGCCCCGGACGCTCCGGTTTCCAAGGCGGCGCCCGCTGACACTCCGGTTTCCAAGGGGACGCCGGCGGCGGCTGCGGCTTCCGAGGAGACACCGGCGGACGAGGCCCCTGAGGCTGAGGCCCCCGAGTCTGAGGCCCTGGAGTCTGAGGCCCCCGAGTCTGAGGCCTCCGCGGAGTCCGCTGCGGAAACTCCGGACGAAAAGAAGTAACCCAGCCCTGGCCCCCGCCTTCCTTTGCAAGGCGGGGGCCTCGCGCTGAGCGAGAATGTGCGGGTGCTCCAGCAACTGTTCAGCCCGTCCGTCCAGCACACGCTCGACCTGATCGGCATCTTCGTCTTCGCGATCTCCGGCGCGCTGCTGGCCGTCCGCAAGAACTTCGACGTCTTCGGCATCGCCGTTCTCGCCGAGGTCACCGCCCTGGGCGGCGGGCTGTTCCGGGACGTGGTGATCGGGGCCGTGCCCCCGGCCGCGTTCACGGACCTGGGGTACTTCCTGACCCCGCTGCTCGCCGCGCTCCTGGTCTTCTTCCTCCACCCGCACGTGGAGCGCATCCAGACCGGTGTGAACGTCTTCGACGCCGCGGGCCTCGGCCTTTTCTGCGTCGCCGGGACGACGAAGGCGTACGACTACGGCCTCAACCTCACGGCCTCCGTCGCCCTGGGCCTCGCGACCGCCGTGGGCGGCGGTGTGCTGCGCGACGTCCTGGCGAACGAGGTGCCGTCACTGCTGCGCTGGGACCGTGACCTGTACGCGGTCCCGGCGATCGTCGGCGCCACGATGACCGTCCTGTGCATCCACTACGACGCCCTGACCCCGTTCACCAGCACGCTCGCGGCCGTCACGGCCTTCGTACTGCGTCTGCTGGCGATGCGGTTCCACTGGCGAGCTCCGCGCGCCTGGAACCGGCGGTCGACGGTGCGAGAGGACTAGTCCCCGGCGCCGTACGGGTCTGCTGCCGGGGCCCCATCACCTCGCTCAGCCAGCGGAACGCCGGAACCACCTGCGGCTTCCACAGCGCCATGGTGTGACCGCCCGCGCTGCTCGGGATGAACACCACGTTCACGGTCGTCGGCGCCTTCGCGGCCCGCTGGACGGCCATGGCCGCCTCGTAACCGTCCTTCGGCTGACCGGAGAGGTAGAGCGCCACGCGCGGCGGGACAGTGGACTTCTTGAGGAGGACGTACGGGTTGTTCGCGGCCCGCAGTGCCGGGGATTTGGCGGCGAGCGACTGGCGTACGGCGACGGGGTCGTTGTAGCCGGACAGGCTGACCGCGGCCCGGAAGCGGTCGGGGTGGGCGACGGCGAGCTTGGCCGCGCAGTGCCCACCCGCCGAGTACCCGGCGACCGCCCAGCCGTCCGGCGCGGCCTGTGCGCGGAAGTTGTCCATGACCATCCTCGGCACGTCGACGCTGAGCCAGCTGTCGGCGTTCACCTTGCCCGGGATGTTCGCGCAGCCGGTGTCCACGCCGGGCAGCAGCGAGGTGCGCGGCGAGACGATGATGAACGGCTCGACCTGCCCGCTGCGCATCAGTGGCGCCAGCTGCTGGGGCGCGTCCATCGTGCCGTACCAGGCCTTCGACGAGCCCGGAAAGCCCGGCAGCACCTCGACGACCGGGAACCGGTGATTGCGGTAGGCGGGCTCGTGGTACTGCGGCGGCAGCCAGACGTTGACCTCGGCGTGCACTCCGGAGACCCGGCCCTTGAGCTGCGTGACGAGCACCCCGCCCTCGGCGCGCATGCCCGGACCCTTGGCCGGCTTGAAGGTCTGCCGCACCTTGGGCAGCTTCTCCAGCGCGATCCCGCCGGTGCCGCTCGCCCCGAGATCGGCGGCTTCGTGCACATGGTCGCTGGTGCCGAGCAGATCGCCCCAACTGTCGTACAGCTGGTTGGAGTTGTTGACCATGGTGAAGACCAGGGCGACCGCCGTGGCCTGGGCGAACAGCAGCATCAGCACCCGGGAGGCGCCCCGTACGACCTTGGGCCCGCGCACCCGCGCCCAGAGGACCAGCGGCAGCGCGACGGCGACGACGCACAGCGCGATCAACGTGTAGAGGAACGGGGTCCCGGTGAGACTCATGTCCTCATAGAGGGGCAGAGCGGGCTTCGGGTTTCGGGCGAGCCGGGGCACTTGCTGAGAAGTTGCGCACATCTCGTTCGAAAGGCTGTGCACCCTCGCCGGAAGGGGGGTGCGCCCTCCGTGGAAGGGGGTATGTCCTTGTCGGAGGAAAAAGCTACCGCTTAGTAGTTAGCTGTTGTACCGTTCATCCATGCCAGAAGCAGCCTCTGCCCCGACGGCCCCACGGGCCACGATCGGCGACAGCGAGTTCGACCGCGACACCGCGCTGACCCTGCGCGAAGCCGGCGTCTACGACATCGACCTGTCCGCCGGCTGGACGATCATCAGCGCCGTCAACGGCGGCTACCTGCTGGCCGTCCTTGGCCGCGCCCTCGCGGACGCGCTCCCGCACGGCGACCCGTTCACGATCTCCGCGCACTACCTCACCGCGTCCCAGCCGGGCCCGGCGGTCGTCCGCACGGACGTGGTGCGCACCGGGCGAACCCTGTCGACCGGCACCGCCTCGCTCTTCCAGTACGACGAGCAGGGCCGCGAGATCGAGCGCATCCGCGTCCTCGCCTCCTACGGCGACCTCGGCTCCCTCCCCGACGACGTCCGTACGACGGCCGAGCCGCCCGCGATCCCGCCGATGGACCACTGCTTCGGCCCCGAGGACGGCCCCGCCCCCGTCGACGGCAGCTCGGCCATCGCCGACCGCCTGATGCTCAAGCTCGACCCGTCCACTCTGGGCTGGGCACTCGGGCAGCCCTCGGGCAAGGGTGAGATGCGGGCCTGGTTCGGCCTCGCGGACGGCCGCGACGCCGACCCCCTCTCCCTCCTCCTGGCCGTAGACGCGCTGCCCCCGACGGCCTTCGAGATCGGCATATCCGGCTGGGTCCCGACGGTCGAACTGACCGTCCACATCCGCTGCCGCCCGGCGCCGGGCCCCCTCCGTGTGTCCATCACCACCCGCAACCTCGCCGGCGGCTTCCTGGAGGAGGACGCCGAAGTCTGGGACAGCGCGGACCGGTTGGTGGCGCAGTCGAGGCAGCTGGCGAGGGTACGGCTCGGCTGAAGCGGCCCCGGAAGTGCAGGGCCCGTATCGCGATCGAGTTCCGCCGTGTCACGGCCCTGTACCGGCGAGTTGAGTGAGTCTCCAAGGAAATCCGCAGGTCAGCGGCGTGTGTTGAGGTGCGCTTCGCCCGGCGCACAGGTCCTCGACAGCGGGGCCTCAAGGGAGCCCTAAGCGGCGTTGGTTGAGTGCCCGCCCAGGACTTCCTCAGTTTCCTCATCCTCCTTGGAGCTGTCTCTCATGAAGCGTGCACGTCTCCTCCCCGCCGTGGCCCTGCTGGCACTCTCGCCCCTGGCCCTGGCGGCCTGCGGGTCCGGCGACTCGTCGTCGACGTCGAACAGCGGCACCTCCGGGCAGCAGCAGTCGTCGTGCCGGCAGCCGAGCGGTGTCGCGTCGGGGGCGCCCAGCGGTGCACCGTCGGGCGCCCCGACCGCCCAGCCGTCGGGTGCGCCTTCTGCGCCTTCGGGTGCGCCGAGCGAGGCGCCCAGTGGCGGCCCCGGTGGCGGGCAGGGCGGCGGCCACGGTGGCCCCGGCGGGGGTCAGGGTGGCGGTGGCTGTGGTGGTCCCGGCGGGGGTGGCCAGGGCGGCGGGGCGGCTCCCAGCGGGGCGCCGAGCGGGGCGCCGAGCGCTGGGGCGACGGCGACCAAGAGCTGACCTAGTACGCCGTACGGACGCCTTACGAGTCGTACGACAGCCGTGCGACAGCCGTACGACAGGGGCGGCACTCCCGGTGAACGGGGGTGCCGCCCCTGTGGCGTTGTGCCGTCCTCAGTCCAGCCAGTGCTCCCGGCCGATGCTGATCAACCGCATCTGGCGGGTCGCGACCTGAGCGACGCGCCGCCGCTCCTCCTCCGGTGCCTCCAGGGCGTCCAGGAACAGGGAGGCCGTCATCAGCATCTGGTCGACGTAGAGGTTGGCGAGCATGAGGAGGTCGTCGTCGTTCCAGCCTTCGGAGACCGGGTCCTTGGTGAGCGCGACCTTCACCTCCTCGGCGAAACGGGCCAGTTGGTCCTGAATCGCCTCCCGCACCGACTGCACGCCGCCGTGCCGCTCGCGGGCGATGAAGCGGACGTGGGCAGGATGGGTCTCGACGTGCCGGGAGATCAGGTCGACGGCGCGTTCTATGCGTTGGTCGCTGTCGCCGACGGAGCTGACGATCGTACGGATCATCGGGTGCAGACTGCCCAGGGCCTCCTCGACGAGGGCGACTCCGAGGTCGGCGGTGGAGCGGAAGTGCCGGTAGAAGGCGGTGGGGGCGACGCCGACGGCCCGGGTGACCTCGCGCAGGCCCAGACTGCTCAGGCTCTGCTCCTCCAGCAGTACCAACGCCGCGTCCAGGAGGGACTGGCGGGTTTTCTGCTTCTGGGCCTGCCGGATACCGAAGGTGTGACTCATACCATGCAGTTAACAACTGTTCTCTGGAATTGAAAAGCCGCGGGGCGCGCTAGACTTGGAGTCAGTGAACAACTGTTACTACAACTGTTCACCGAAACTTAACGAGAGAGATCTCCAGCGAGAGGGATCTCGAAGGGGGCTCCATCCCATGCTGTTCCTCGTCGCCGCGCTCCTGCTGCTGGGTGTGCTGCTGGGCACCGTGGCCCACGCACCGCTCGCCTTCACCGCCGTCGCCGCCGCCGTGATCGCCGTCTGGCTGGGCATCTTCGCCGCCCGCGAGCGTCACGCCCGCCGCAACTGACGCCATCGTCCGAAGCGACTTCGTCATCCGAACCGACTTCTCGGGAGCTGACACCCCATGCACCTCACCGCGCCGGCCACCACGCGCCCCGGCACCCGCACCCGCGACGCCGACGGCATGGCCGTGGCGTCCTTCATCCTCGGCCTCCTCGGCCTCCTCGTCTTCAACCTCTTCCTCGGCCCGACCGCGATCGTCCTGGCCACGGCGTCCCTGTGGCGCGGCACCAAGCGCAGGGGGCGCGCCTACCTGGGCATGGGCCTGGGCGTCGCCGACCTGCTGGTCCTGCTGGCCTTCGTGCAGGTGGACAACACCCTTTCCTGGGGCTTCTAGGAGTTCCGGAAGGCCGGCCCCGGACCCGACGGTAAGCGGCTTGGGACGAGCCGCAGCCGCGGACGGTCCACGGGACGGCTCCCACTGACTGCCGTCAGCTGAATCGCCGCTGAGTGACTGCCGTCAGCTGACCGCCGCAGCCGCTCGCCGTCGGCCTACCGGTGCCCGGTGCCCGGCGTTCGCGGTTCGCTGGTCAGGCTGTCGGGACTGGGAGACTCGTTCCCGCCGTCCGCCGTCCGCCGTCCGCCGTCCGCCGTCCGCCGTCCGCCGTCCGCCGCCCGATGCCCGCCACTTGCGCGGGAGTGGCTCGCTCGCTGCCGGGTGCACGTCGTCGCTGCCGCCTGCCGCCTGCCGCCTGCCGGCTGCCCGCCAACCGCCGCCGGCCGCCAACCGTCGCCTGCCGCCCATCGTCCGCCGAACGCCGGGGCTGACCGCCGCCCCCGCCGTCGGCCCACCGGTGTCCGGCGCCGCGGGGCAAGGTGCCGCGACTGCGGGAGTGGCTCGTGGGCTGGTTGGCGCCCGTCGTCGGCCGCCCGCACCATCAACCCCCGTGGGCAGTTGTTCCGCGAGGCGGAACGGGTGTCGCGGGCTGCAGTGCCGGGTGGGTCGCCGCCGAGGTCGACTGCAAACGCGGGCAAGGCGCAATCCAGCCACACCTCGCGGCAACCTGGGCACGAGGCCGTCCGGCGGCGCCCGTAGAATCGGGCTCATCATGGCTTACCTCGACCACGCCGCGACGACCCCGATGCTCCCGGAGGCGGCAGAGGCTTTGACCGCCCACCTGGGCGTCACCGGCAATGCCTCCTCCCTCCACGCATCCGGCCGCCGCGCGAGGCGTACCGTCGAGGAGGCCCGCGAAACCCTTGCGGAAGCGCTCGGCGCCCGCCCCAGCGAGGTCGTCCTCACCTCCGGCGGCACCGAGGCCGACAACCTCGCGGTCAAGGGTCTGTACTGGTCCCGCCGCGACGCCGACCCGGCCGGCACCCGCACCCGCATCCTGGCCAGCCCCGTCGAGCACCACGCCGTCCTCGACGCCGTCCACTGGCTCGGCGAGCACGAGGGCGCCACGGTCGAGTACCTCCCGGTCGACGCCCACGGCCGCGTCCACCCGGATGCCCTGCGCGAAGCCATCGCCCGCAACCCCCACGACGTCGCCCTGGCCACCGTGATGTGGGCCAACAACGAGATCGGCACCGTCATGCCGATCCGTGAACTGGCCGACGTTGCAAGGGAGTTCGACGTCCCCCTGCACGCCGACGCCGTCCAGGCCTTCGGTCAGGTCCCCGTCGACTTCGCCGCCTCCGGCCTCGCCGCGATGACGGTCTCCGGTCACAAGATCGGCGGCCCGTACGGCATCGGCGCCCTGATCCTCGGCCGTGACCACACCCCCGTCCCCGTCCTGCACGGCGGCGGCCAGGAACGCCACGTCCGCTCCGGCACCCTCGACGTCCCCGCCATCGCCTCCTTCGCGGTCGCCGGCCGCCTCGCCGCCGAGCAGCGCGAGTGGTTCGACCGGGAGATCGGCGCCCTGCGCGACGCCCTGGTCGAAGCGGTCCGTACGGCAGTCCCGGACGCGATCCTCGGCGGCGACCCGGCACCCGGCGGCCGGCTCCCGGCCAACGCGCACTTCACCTTCCCGGGCTGCGAAGGCGACTCCCTGCTCCTGCTGCTGGACGCCCAGGGCATCGAGTGCTCCACCGGCTCCGCCTGCACCGCGGGCGTCGCCCAGCCCAGCCACGTCCTCCTGGCCACCGGCACCGACCCCGACCTGGCCCGCGGTACCCTCCGCTTCTCCCTCGGCCACACCTCCACGGAGGCCGACGTCGAGGCGGTCGCCAAGGCGATCGGCCCGGCGGTGGAGCGGGCGCGGGCGGCAGGGCTGACGTAGACGCAAGACGTATGAGGCAGGGCGCAACCGGGTTCGGCTACGCCTCCGCCTTCGCCGTACGCGCCGCCCGTACCAGCTTCATGTACCGGTCCCAGTCCCAGTGCTCCCCGGGATCCGTGTGGTCGGTTCCCGGCACCTCCACGTGCCCGATGATGTGCTGGCGGTCGACCGGGATGTCATAGCGCGCGCATATCCGGGCCGTCAGCCGCGCCGAGGCCTCGTACATCTCGTCCGTGAGGTCCTGCGGCCGCTCCACGAAACCCTCGTGCTCGATGCCGACACTGCGCTCGTTGTAGTCGCGGTTGCCCGCGTGGTACGCCACGTCCAGCTCGCGGATCATCTGCGTGACATGGCCGTCCTTGCGGACGATGTAGTGCGCGGCCGCACCGTGTTCCGGGTCCTGGAACACCTTCACCGCGCTGGCGAAGCTGCCCTGGGTGACATGGATGATCACCATGTCTATGCCGTAGTCGTCGGGCCGGTCCGCCCGCCGCCAGTTCGCGTCCGACGCCGCCACCCACCGCGCACCGGTGTAGTCGACCTCGCCCTCCTTGCGCGGCTTCTCCACGCCCGGAACCCGCCACCACAGCCGCGCCAGCTCGTCGCGGGCCAGCACGGCCGAGCCCGCCGCCGCCACTGCCCCACCGATCAGCAACGCGCGCCGGCCGACCTTCCGGTCGCCGTCCTTCGGAGCCTTCCGCTGTCCCATGTGATCGTCAACGGATACTCGCGGGTCCTGGTTCCCACGCCCCCGTACCCTGGAAGGGTTATGACTGACACCGCGCAGCCCTCCCGCCCCCTCCGTGTCCTCGCCGCCATGTCCGGCGGGGTCGACTCAGCCGTCGCCGCGGCCCGCGCCGCCGAGGCGGGCCACGATGTGACCGGCGTCCACCTCGCGCTCTCCGCGAACCCTCAATCCTTCCGCACGGGCGCGCGGGGCTGTTGCACCATCGAGGACTCCCGCGACGCCCGCCGTGCCGCCGATGTCATCGGCATCCCGTTCTACGTGTGGGACCTCGCCGACCGCTTCCGTGAGGACGTGGTCGAGGACTTCGTCGCCGAGTACGAGGCCGGCCGCACCCCGAACCCGTGCCTGCGCTGCAACGAGAAGATCAAGTTCGCGGCCCTGCTCGACAAGGCGCTGGCCCTCGGCTTCGACGCCGTCTGCACCGGCCACTACGCGACCGTCGTGCTGAACGACGACGGCACCCGCGAGCTGCACCGGGCCTCCGACATGGCCAAGGACCAGTCGTACGTCCTCGGTGTCCTGGACGAGCAGCAGCTCGCGCACGCGATGTTCCCGCTCGGCGACACCCTGACCACGAAGGACGAGATCCGCGCGGAGGCCGAGCGCAGGGGCCTCGCGGTGGCGAAGAAGCCCGACTCGCACGACATCTGCTTCATCGCCGACGGCGACACCCAGGGCTTCCTCGCGAACCGCCTCGGCAAGGCGGAGGGCGACATCGTCGACGAGTCGGGTGCCAAGCTCGGCACCCACGAGGGCGCGTACGGCTTCACCATCGGCCAGCGCAAGGGCCTGCGCATCGGCACCCCGGCCGCCGACGGCAAGCCGCGCTATGTCCTCGACATCTCGCCGGTCAACAACACGGTGACGGTCGGCCCTGCGGACTCCCTCGACGTCAGCGCCCTCACCGCCATCAAGCCCCGCTGGTGCGGCACCGCCCCGGCCGGCCCCGGCACCTACACCGCCCAGCTCCGCGCCCACGGCGGCGAGACCGAGGTGACCGCCGAACTGGTCGACGGCACTCTGGAGGTCACCTTCACGGAGCCGGTCCGCGGAGTGGCCCCCGGCCAGGCGATCGTGCTGTACGACGGCACGCGCGTGGTGGGCTCGGCGACGATCGCGTCCACGGTGCGGGCGACGACCGCAGCCGCCTGAGGCGAGGCGCCCGGGCGGAGCCGCACTCCCGGCACACGCGCGTGCCCGCCGCCGCCCGGATCACGCCCCGAAGAACTCCGCCAGCACCGGCCCGAGAACGTCCGGCTCCACCGTGTGGGTCTGCCCCTCCAGGCTCCGGTACGTCCCCTCGGGCACGGTCTCCGCGACCGCCCGCGTCGCCTCGCGCATCCACGCGGGGCTCAAGCTGCCCGCGACGGCCAGTACCGGCACCCCGATCGAGGCCAGCCGGTCCCGGGGCACCAGACCGTCGCCCATCACGGCGTTGTCGTACGCCAGGCTGGGCGCGATGGTCTCCAGGCCGGGCCACATGGGCGACTGGCGGGCACCCTGGATCATCTGCTCGGCCATGCCCGTGAGCCGCAGGAAGAGCTCGACGGCGTCCCCGCGCCGCCCTTCCGCCAGCGCCTCGGTCAGCCGCTCGCTGTACTCCGCGCGCTCCTTCGCGCCGCCTTCGTGGACGGCGAACGGCACCTCGTACACCGCGACCTGACGCACCGGCAGCCCGCTCGCCGCCGCCTCGAGCACCAGGGCGCCGCCCGACGAAACACCGTAGAGCGCCGCCTCGCCACCCACCGCCTCGATCAGCGCGGCAAGATCCTCGACCTCGCGCTCCACCGCGTACGGCTGGGTGTCACCGCTCTCCCCGCGCCCCCGACGGTCGTAGGAGACAACCCTGAAGCGATCCGCGAGGGGCACGGCCAGCGGGGCGACAGTGCCCCCGGTGGACATCGCCCCGCTGACCAGGATCACCGCCGGCCCCTGCCCGCTGCTCTCGTATGCGATGGAGGTGCCGTCGTGCGAAATGGTGTTCTTGTCCATGCCTGTGCAGATTGCCGTACAGGGCGGACCTAATCGTCTACGACACTTCGACTTCGTAGAAGCACAGGTGGTCCTTGATCTCCGCCACGTCCGGCTTCGGGTCCGGATAGGCCCAGACGAGGTCCGCCGCGTCGGGCAGCGACCAGTAGGAGGCCGTTCCCTTGAACGGGCAGTAGGAATGTGTCTCCGAGGGCGTCAGCAGGTCCAGGCGTACGTCCTCCGGCGGGATGTAGTAGCGCACGGGACAGCCCGTCTCCCGCAGGAGGAGCGGGCGGTCGGATTCAGCCAGGATCCGGCCGCCGCGGACGACCCGCACGCGCTGCGTGCCCTGCTCGATCGTGATCGTGTGTCCTTGAGCCATATCGGAAAAGCGCTCGCGGGCCCCCGGTTCTTCCCGCGTACGGTGGCTGCATGCGTATCTGTGTCTTCCTTTCCGCCGCCGACCTCGACGACCGTTACACGCGACCCGCGCGCGAGTTCGCGAAACTGCTGGGCAAGGGCGGGCACACGCTCGTGTGGGGCGGCTCCGACGTCGGGCTGATGAAGGTGGTCGCCGACGGGGTGCAGGAGGCGGGCGGCCGGCTGGTCGGGGTCTCCGTGCAGTTCCTGGCATCCAAGGTCCGCCCGGGCGTCGACGAGATGGTGATCGCGAAGGATCTGGCCGAGCGCAAGAAGCTGCTGCTGGAGAAGGCCGACGCCGTGGTGATCATGGTCGGCGGCACCGGGACCCTGGACGAGGCGACGGAGATCCTGGAGCTGAAGAAGCACGGCCACACGGACAAGCCGGTCGTGCTGCTCAACACCGCGGGCTTCTACGACGGCCTGAAGGAGCAGTTCCGTCGCATGGACGACGAGGGCTTCCTGCCCCGCCCCCTGACCGACCTGGTGTTCTTCGCGGAGGAGCCGGTGGGGGCGCTGGCGTACCTGGAGGAGAGCCAGGGAGTGGAGTGACCGGCCACTGATGCGAGCATGGCGGGCATGGCTACTCATGTGATCACCGGAGCGGGCTCCGGCATCGGCGCGGCCGTCGCCCGCCGTCTGCACGCGCGCGGGGACGATCTCGTCCTCCACGCGCGCGACGCGGGCCGCGCGAAGGAGCTGGCGGCCCAGTTTCCCGGCGCGAGGACGCTGGTCGGCGACCTGGCGGACCCGGACAAGCTGTCCTGGGCCTTCTCCCACCAGTCACTCCCGGGGCGGGTGGACTCCCTGCTCCACATCGCCGGGGTCGTGGACCTCGGCCCGGTAGGCGACCTGACCCCGAAGTCCTGGCGTCACCAGCTGAACGTCAACCTGATCGCCCCGGCGGAACTGACCCGCCACTTCCTTCCCCAACTCCGCGCAGACCGCGGTCACGTGATCTTCGTGAACTCGGGCGCGGGCCTGCGAGCGAGCGCCGAGTGGTCTGCGTACGCCGCGTCCAAGCACGGCCTGAAGGCCCTCGCCGACTCCCTGCGCAACGAGGAGCACGACAACGGCGTCCGGGTCACGTCCGTCTACCCGGGCCGCACCGCCAGCCCGATGCAGGCGAAGGTCCACCAGCAGGAGGGCAAGGAGTACGACGAGTCGCAGTGGATCGACCCCGAGTCGGTCGCCACGACGATCCTGATGGCCCTGGACCTCCCGAGGGACGCCGAGATCAACGACCTGACGGTACGACCGGGAAACTGACGGCAGATCCCGGGTGTTTCAGCCCGTCCTCCAGGACGGGTCCCCACCCCCGGAGGGTTACGTAGGCTTCGGGGGTGAGTAACAACACCACCCAGTTCAGCTTCGGCGGAGCCACCGGCATCGGCTCCATGCCCGGCGGCGACGCCCGTGAGGCCGCCAGGACCGTCACCGGTTCCTTCGAGGACTTCCCGTTCCTCGCCGAGCTGCCCGCCCGCGGCCCCGGCGCGGACATGATCGGGCGGACGGCGGGGATGCTCGTCGAGCTGTACGCGCGCGTGGAGCCCAGCGGATGGCGGATCGGGGACCGGCCGGGCCGGGACACCAGGCGGGCGAGGTCGTGGCTCGGGGAGGACCTCGACGCGCTGGAGGAGTTCACTCAGGGATACGAGGGGTTGCTGAAGGTCCAGGCCGTCGGGCCCTGGACCCTGGCCGCCGCGCTGGAGCTGAAGAACGGCGAGGTCGTTCTCTCCGACGCCGGCGCCTGCCGCGACCTCGCCGCCTCGCTCGCCGAGGGGCTGCGGCAGCACCTGGAGGAGGTCCGGCGCCGCGTACCCGGAGGCCGGGTGGTCCTCCAGCTCGACGAACCCTCGCTCGTCGCCGTACTGCGCGGACAGGTGAAGTCCGCCAGCGGCTACCGGACCCATCGCGCCGTGGACCGGCAGATCATCGAGGCCACCCTGCGCGACGTCGTCGGGGTTCACGGCGACGGCCCCGTCGTGGTCCACTCATGCGCGCCGGACGTCCCCTTCGCCCTGCTGCGCCGGGCGGGCGCGGTGGCGGTCTCCTTCGACTTCTCACTCCTCACCGAGCGTGACGACGACGTGATCGGCGAGGCCGTGGAAGGGGGCACGCGGCTCTTCGCAGGTGTCGTCCCGGGCACGGACGGCCCATTGTCAGACCCTGCCGGTAGCGTCATGGGTGTCAGGACGTTGTGGCGCAGGCTGGGGCTGTCACCGGGGCTTCTCGCGGAGGCGGTCACCCTTACGCCGTCGTGCGGACTCGCGGGGGCCTCCCCGGAGTACGCACGCAAGGCACTCGCGCACTGCGCCCGGGCGGCGAGATCCCTCGCGGACAACCCAGAGTAACGGGAGGACAATACGGTGGCCGGCGACAAGCAAGCGGAGACGACGGTGCCCGCACAGGCACGGGAGAAGCACGCGAAGCTCGCTGAGCAGATCGAGGAGCACCGCTTCCGGTACTACGTGAAGGACGCTCCGGTCATCAGCGACGCGGAGTTCGACGAGCTCCTGCGCTCGCTCGAAGCGCTGGAGGACGAGTATCCGGAGCTGCGCACACCGGACTCGCCGACCCAGAAGGTCGCCGTCGAGTACGAGACGGATCTCGCCGAGGTGGAGCACCGCGAGCGCATGCTCTCCCTGGACAACGTCTTCGACGACGCGGGCCTCGCCGCCTGGGCGGAGCGAGTGGCCAAGGACGTCGGCGGTCCCGACTACCACCTGCTGTGCGAGCTCAAGGTCGACGGTCTCGCGGTGAACCTGACGTACGAGGACGGCCGGCTCACCCGGGCCGCCACCCGGGGCACCGGCCGGATCGGCGAGGACATCACGCCGAATGTCATGACGATCGCGGAGATCCCGCATCGGCTGACGGGCGATCGTGTGCCGCGGCTCGTCGAGATCCGAGGCGAGGTCTACTTCCCGATGGATGCCTTTGCGGACCTCAACGCACGGCGTGTGGCGGCGGGGGAGAAGCCGTACGCCAACCCGCGCAACTCCGCCTCCGGTTCGCTGCGGCAGAAGGACCCGAAGGTCACGGCGACGCTTCCGCTGCACATGGTGGTCCACGGCATCGGCGCCCTGGAGGGGTACGAGGGCATGGGCCGCCTCTCCGAGGCCTATGACCTGCTCAAGAGCTGGGGCCTGCCCACCTCCACGCACGCCCGGGTGGTCGACGGCCTCGACGGCGTCCGGGAGTTCATCGCGTACTACGGCGAGAACCGCCACTCCGTGGAGCACGAGATCGACGGCGTCGTCGTCAAGCTCGACGAGATCCCGCTCCAGGGCCGCCTCGGTTCGACCTCGCGCGCGCCGCGGTGGGCGATCGCGTACAAGTACGCGCCGGAGGAGGTCAACACCAAGCTCCTCAACATCCGTGTGGGCGTCGGCCGTACGGGCCGGGTCACGCCGTACGCCCAGGTCGAGCCGGTCACGGTCGCGGGCTCGGAGGTCGAGTTCGCCACCCTGCACAACCAGGACGTCGTCAAGGCGAAGGGCGTCCTCATCGGCGACACGGTGGTGCTGCGCAAGGCCGGTGACGTGATCCCGGAGATCCTCGGGCCCGTGGTGGACCTGCGTGACGGCAGCGAGCGCGAGTTCGTGATGCCCGCCGAGTGCCCGGAGTGCGGCACCGCGCTCAGGCCCATGAAGGAGGCCGACGTCGACCTGCGGTGCCCGAACGCCCGCAGCTGCCCGGCCCAGTTGCGTGAGCGGCTGTTCTATCTCGCGGGCCGCAAGGCGCTGGACATCGAGCACTTCGGCTATGTGGCCGCCGCCGCGCTCACCAAGCCGCTGGAGCCGTCCGAGCCGCCGCTGCTGGACGAGGGCGACCTCTTCGACCTGACCGTGGAGCAGCTGCTGCCCATCAAGGCGTACGTCCTCGACCAGGACAGCGGCCTGCCCAAGCGCGACCCGAAGACCGGCGAGGAGAAGATCGTCACGATCTTCGCCAACCAGCAGGGCGAGCCCAAGAAGAACGCGGTCGCGATGCTGGAGAACATCGCCGCCGCGAAGGCGCGTCCGCTCGCCCGCATCCTCACCGGCCTGTCGATCCGCCACGTCGGACCGGTCGCCGCCGAGGCGCTGGCCCGCGAGTTCCGCTCCATCGACCGCATCGAGCAGGCCGGCGAGGAGGAGTTGGCGAACACCGACGGGGTCGGCCCGATCATCGCCGCCTCGCTGAAGGAGTGGTTCGCCGAGGAGTGGCACCAGGAGATCCTGCGCAAGTGGAAGGCGGCCGGTGTCCGCACGGAGGAGGAGGGCTCCGGGGAGGACGAGGGACCGCGTCCGCTGGAAGGGCTTACCGTCGTCGTCACCGGCACGCTGGAGCACTTCACACGCGATGGCGCCAAGGAGGCGCTGCAAACTCGCGGAGCGAAAGTGACCGGTTCCGTTTCGAAGAAGACATCTTTTGTTGTCGTAGGTGACAATCCTGGGTCCAAGTACGACAAGGCAATGCAGCTCAAGGTGCCTGTTCTGAACGAGGACGGCTTCAATGTCCTGCTGGACCAGGGGCCCGACGCGGCGGCCGAAGTTGCGCTCCCCGCAGAGGAGTAGCGGTTGAAGGCCCCCCGATCGGCGCATATCAGATGCATACGGGTGGCTGGGGCGCATTCGGGCAACCGTCGACGACCGCTGCCCGTGGAAGCCTTCTGCGGCCTACTGTTGAGGTGTGCGCCTGCCGTGCCCAGCTGCGGTCGGGGCATCCCCTTGGCTCTGCAGAGCTTTGAAGGGCGAGGGGAAGGGTTTTCCGACGCGGTGCCGTTGAAGGTTGTTGTCGGGCATCGGGCCGCGTGGCGTGGGCACCGCCGGCTGTGAGAGGGACGGGAATGGAACCGACCGAGAGTGCCGCCCCCGACTCACGGCTGCGCCGGATCGCCGGCGCGTGGCGAGGGTGGGCGGCACGGACCGCGGAGCGTTCGCGGACGGAAAGTGGTGCGGAAAATGGTGCGGGGAGCACCGCCGGGCGAAAGGTCATGACGGAGGGCCGCACCGCCGCGCCGTTCGGCGCCGAGCACGCCGACGGGCTGTCCGGCTCCG
This sequence comes from Streptomyces sp. NBC_00299, assembly GCF_036173045.1. Taxonomy (GTDB): domain Bacteria; phylum Actinomycetota; class Actinomycetes; order Streptomycetales; family Streptomycetaceae; genus Streptomyces; species Streptomyces machairae. Next base: position 2,952,779 of record NZ_CP108039.1, on the reverse strand, counting down.
ATCACGAACGGCACCTGTCCTGGCCCACGCTGCCCGCGGCGGTCGTCGCGGCGGCCGGGTTCGTTCTCGGCGCCGGTTTCTACCGGGCGTTCTCCGGCGACCACGCCCTCTTCCCGTCCGGCACCGTCGGCTGGTCCCTGGCCGTGCTGACCGGCATCATCGTCGGCCATCTTGTCGCCCTCGGCCGCGCCCGCTGGTGGGGCGGCACCGGATCCGGCGCCGCCCTCACCCTCGCCGTGCTGATGCTGTACGGCTGGGTCCCGGCCGGCATGGTCAGCCTCACCGTCGTCGTCCTGGTGGGCATCGCCCGGCGGGGGCGCTGGCTGCAGGGCGTGCTGCACGGCGCGGTGGACATCCTCGGTATCGCCGCCGGAGCCCTCGTGCTGGCGGCGTTCGGCCGGGTACCGACCGTCGAGAACCCCTGGGACCCCGACACCTGGACGCTCTACACGGCCCCCGGCGTGGTGCTCGTCGCCGCCGCCTATCTCGCGGTCACGCGTGTGCTGCTCTGGTACCTGCACGCCCCGCGCGGCGGCCTGCCCACCGTCGCCCGCACCGCCCTGGTCAGACAGGGGCTGGTCGCGGTCGCGCTGCTCGGCATCGCCCCGCTCGTGTGTGTGGTCGCCACCGCCAAGCCCCTGCTGCTGCCGCTGTTCTCCATCCCGCTCGTCGCCCTCGACTCCACTCTGTGGATCGCCCGGGCGCGGGCGGAGGAGCAACTGCGCGACCCGCTGACCGGGTTGCCCAACCGGCAGTGGCTGCTGGAGCGCATCTGGACCGCGCTCGACGACGCCGAGCGCATCGGCGCCCGGTCGGCCCTGATGCTGATCGACCTCGACCGTTTCCGATCGGTCAACGACACGCTCGGTCATCTCGCTGGTGACCGGTTGCTGTTGCAGATAGCCGACCGGCTGCGTCTCGCCCTGCCGCGCGGAGCGGAGGCCGCGCGGCTCGGCGGTGACGAGTTCGCCGTCTTACTGCCGGTCGCCGACTCCACGACGTCCGCGACCCGGGTGGCCCGCAGCCTTGTCGCCGCCCTCAGCTCCCCGCTCGACCTCGACGGCCTCACCCTGGTCCTGGAGGCCAGCGCCGGTGTCGCCGTCTTCCCCGACCACGCGCTCGACGCCGAGGGGCTGCTGCGGCGCGCGGACGTGGCGATGTACCAGGCGAAGCGGGACCGTACGGGCGTGGAGGTCTACGAGTCGAAGCGGGACTCCAACACGCCGGACCGGCTGGGCCTGCTGGGAGATCTGCGCCGGGCGCTCGACGCGCGCGAGGTCGAGCTGCACTACCAGCCGAAGGTCCGCTTCGACGGACAGGTCGCCGGCCTCGAGGCCCTGGTCCGCTGGGTGCATCCCGAACGCGGGAAGGTGCCGCCGGACGAGTTCATAGCGATCGCCGAGTCGTCCGGGCTGATGCCGCACCTGACGGAGTACGTGCTGGAGACGGCGCTCGCACAGGTGGCCCGGTGGCGGGCGCAGGGGCTGTTCGTGCCCGTCGCCGTGAACGTCTCCCCGCGTGACGTCCACACCCCCGGATTCGCCGGCTCCGTCGCCGCGCGGCTGGCCCGGCACGGTGTCCCGGCGGGAGCGCTCCAACTGGAGATAACGGAACACGTCCTGCTTGAGGACCCGCAGCGCGCCGCGGACACGCTCGCCGCGCTGACCGGGCACGGCGTGAAGATGTCCCTGGACGACTTCGGCACGGGGTACTCGTCCCTCGTGCACCTCAGACGGCTGCCCGTGAGCGAGCTGAAGATCGACCGCTCGTTCGTGGCCCGGCTCGCGGTGGACAACGAGGACGCGGAGATCGTGCGCTGCACCGTGGACCTCGCGCACTCGCTGGGCCTGCTCGTGGTCGCCGAGGGCGTCGAGGACGACGAGACCTGGGAACGTCTGCGGGATTTGGGCTGCGACGCCGTACAGGGATGGCTGGTCGCCGCGGCGATGCCGCCCGAGGAGACGACGGCGTGGCTGCGGGCGCGGGGGCCGCGCGGGTGGCAGCGGCCGCGTGCGGCGCTGCCGGCCGCCGAATGAAGGCCCTGCGTGCGGGTCGCCTGAAGAAGGGCCGTTCCGCGCGGCGTTGCTAGCTGTCCGCCCCCGCCGTGAAGTGACCCGTCAGCAGTTCCAGCCGTCGCTCGTGCGCCCCTTCCGGCAGCCGCCCGCTCCGCATCAGCGTGACCAGACCGTGCAGGCTCGCCCAGTACGTCTCCGTGAGCAGGCCCGGGTCGTCTCCCTCGGCGGCGATCGGCTCGACCGCTGCCAGCAGTTCGGCGAAGGCCCGCTGTAGCGCCTCGGGGGCCTCGGGGGTGGCGAACGGCAGGTCCACCCGGTGCGTGAACATCGCGTCGTAGAGCGCCGGCCGGCGACGTGCGAACGCCGTGTACGTCTCGCCCACCGCCACCAGCGCAGCGCGCTTGCCCTGCGCCGCCGTGCGGGCCGTACGCAACTCGTCGGCCATGTCGGCGCACCCCTGCACCGCGACCGCGGCCATGATCGCGTCCTTGCCCTTGAAGTGCCTGTAGAGGACCGGCTGGCTGTACTCGATCTCCGCCGCCAGCCGGCGGGTCGTCACCGCGTCCCAGCCCTCGGCCTCGGCGAGTTCCCGCGCGGCCGTGACGATGAGCCGCTCGCGCTCCGCTCGTTCGCGCTCCTTGCGCGTCTGGATCGACATGCCAGGAATTCTAGCAGCGCTAGCGTGGCTGTCGATGCTCTGCTAGCTTCGCTCTTGTCTCTAGCGTTGCTAGAAAGGAGTGAAGGCATGACCGTGACCGCGTACACCCTGGCCGTCGTGCTCAACCTGTTCTGCGTGTTCCTCGGGTACCGCTTCCTGTTCCAGCCGGCCTCCGCCGCCACGGGCTACGGCGTCCCCGCCCGGCCGGACGGCGACGCCGGCGCCTACCTGTCCGTCAAGGGGCTGCGCGACGGCACCTTCGGAGTGGTGGGCCTGGCGCTGCTGTTCTTCGCCGGCGCCCGTGCCGAGGCCTGGTTCATGCTCGCCGTGGCGCTCGTGCCGCTGTGCGACACACTGATAGTGCTGCGGCACGGCGGTACCAAGGCCGTCGCGTTCGGGATCCACTTCGCCACGGCGGTCGTCGTCCTGATCAGCGCCGCCCTGCTCTTCCTCGTCTGACCTCGTCCGATGACCTCGTCCGAGTACGTCAAGACCGTCACTGGGGGTTCGACATGTCGCTGTTCGTTCCGAAGTTCGACGAGTCCGTGATCGTCCGCGAGGCCGAGGCGGAGGTCGTCGGCCGCGCGCCCACCACCATGCGTCTGCTGGCCGACAGCAGCCGGACGGGCGGTGCGCTGTCCACCCAGCGCGTCACGCTCGAGGGCGGCGCCGACGGCGCCAAGCCGCACTGGCACGACAATTCCGCCGAGATGTTCTTCCTGCTCGAAGGCGCCGCCGAGATCCTCTCCGGCGAGGACGTACTCACCGCCGGCCCCGGCGACCTCGTGGTCGTACCTCCCGGCAAACCGCACGCCTTCGCCGCCGTGCCGGGCGCCGACGCCGACCTCCTGATCGTCATCACACCCGGCGTCGAGCGCTTCGAGTACTTCCGCCATGTCCGGCGCATCGCCCTCGGCGAGGCCACCCCGGAGAGCCTGCTGGAGGTGCAGGAGCTGTACGACAACCACTTCACGAGGAGCGAGGTCTGGGAGGGGCGCCGGCACTGACGGACGAGGCCCTGGGAAACCGTTTCACGGGCACGGCTCCCCGCCCCATAGGATTGGGCCAAACCACACACACTCACCCCAGAGGATCGCTGCATGCCTGGCATCACGCGCGAGGAGGTCGCCCACCTCGCCCGGCTGGCGCGTCTGGAGCTGAAGCCCGAAGAGCTCGAGCACTTCGCGGGACAGCTGGACGACATCATCGGCGCGGTCGCCCGCGTCAGTGAGGTCGCCGACCAAGACGTACCGCCGACCTCGCACCCGCTCCCGCTGACGAACGTCATGCGGGCGGACGAGGTCCGTCCGTCGCTCACCCCCGAGCAGGCGCTCTCCGGCGCCCCGGCCCAGGAGCAGCAGCGTTTCAAGGTGCCGCAGATCCTGGGGGAGGACTAATCGCCATGACGGACATCATCAAGCTCACGGCCGCCGAGACCGCCGCGAAGATCGCCTCCGGCGAACTCACGGCCGTGTCGGTCACCGAGGCCCACCTGGCCCGCATCGAAGCCGTCGACGAGAAGGTGCACGCCTTCCTGCACGTCGACCGCGAGGGTGCCCTGGCACAGGCCCGCGCCGTCGACGACAAGCGCGCCAAGGGCGAGAAGCTCGGCCCGCTGGCCGGCGTCCCGCTCGCGCTGAAGGACATCTTCACCACCGAGGGCATTCCGACGACCGTCGGTTCGAAGATCCTCGAGGGCTGGATCCCGCCGTACGACGCGACGCTCACCAAGCGGCTGAAGGCCGCCGACGTCGTCATCCTCGGCAAGACCAACATGGACGAGTTCGCCATGGGGTCCTCCACCGAGAACAGCGCCTACGGCCCGACCGGCAACCCCTGGGACCTCACCAAGATCCCCGGTGGCTCGGGTGGCGGCTCGTCCGCCGCGCTCGCCTCCTTCCAGGCGCCGCTCGCCATCGGCACCGACACCGGCGGCTCCATCCGCCAGCCGGCCTCCGTCACCGGCACGGTCGGCGTGAAGCCGACGTACGGCGCGGTCTCCCGCTACGGCATGGTCGCCTTCTCCAGCTCCCTCGACCAGGGCGGCCCCTGCGCCCGTACGGTCCTGGACGCTGCCCTGCTGCACGAGGTCATCGCCGGGCACGACCCGATGGACTCCACCTCGATCGACGCGCCGGTCCCGCCGGTCGTCGAGGCCGCACGCAACGGCAGCGTCGAGGGCATGCGCGTCGGCGTCGTCAAGCAGTTCCGCGGCGAGGGCTACCAGGCCGGCGTCATCCAGCGCTTCGACGAGTCCGTCGAGCTCCTCAAGGAGCTGGGCGCGCAGATCGTCGAGCTGGACTGCCCGTCCTTCGACCTGGCGCTCTCGGCGTACTACCTGATCGCGCCCTCCGAGTGTTCCTCCAACCTCGCCCGCTTCGACGGCCTGCGCTACGGCCTGCGGACCGGCGACGACGGCACGAACTCCGCCGAGGCGGTCACGTCGATCACCCGTGAGGCGGGCTTCGGCCCCGAGGTGAAGCGCCGCATCATGCTCGGCACGTACGCCCTGTCGAGCGGGTACTACGACGCCTACTACGGCAGCGCCCAGAAGGTCCGCACGCTCATCACGCGCGACTTCGAGAAGGCCTTCGAGCAGGTCGACGTGATCGTCTCCCCGACGACGCCGACCACCGCCTTCGCGATCGGCGAGCGTGCCGACGACCCGATGGCGATGTACCTCGCCGACCTGTGCACCATCCCGACCAACCTGGCGGGCAACGCGGCCATGTCGCTGCCCTGCGGTCTGGCTCCGGAGGACAACCTCCCGGTCGGCCTGCAGATCATCGCTCCGGCGATGAAGGACGACCGGCTCTACAAGGTCGGCGCTGCTGTCGAGGCCGCCTTCGTGGAAAGGTGGGGGCACCCGCTGATCGAGGAGGCTCCGTCGCTGTGAGTGCACTGACCAAGGCCAAGGGCTTCAAGAAGTCCAAGTCCGGTACGTACCTGTCCATGGCCGCCACCGCGTTCGGCGCGTTCGGCGTCGCAAAGCGGCTCAAGACGGCCCGCGCCGAGAAGGACACTCTGGTCCTGATCGACGCCACCGTGTCCGCCGCCGCCATCGTCACCGGCCTCGCCATCCTCTACCGCGAGCTGAAGCGGCTGGGCGACGACGACGTCCTGCTGGGCTGAGAGGGAAGTTTCACCGTGACCACCACGACCGACCTGGTGTCGTACGAGGACGCTCTGGCGTCGTACGACCCCGTCATGGGCCTTGAGGTCCATGTCGAACTCGGCACCAAGACCAAGATGTTCTGCGGCTGTTCGACCGAACTCGGTCAGGGCGCCAACACGCAGACCTGCCCCACCTGCCTCGGCATGCCCGGCGCGCTCCCGGTCGTCAACGCGATCGGCGTGGAGTCGGCGATCAAGATCGGTCTCGCGCTGAACTGCGAGATCGCCGAGTGGTGCCGCTTCGCCCGGAAGAACTACTTCTATCCGGACATGCCGAAGAACTTCCAGACCTCCCAGTACGACGAGCCGATCGCCTTCAACGGCTACCTCGACGTGCAGCTGGAGGACGGCGAGACGTTCCGCGTGGACATCGAGCGTGCCCACATGGAGGAGGACACCGGCAAGTCGACGCACGTCGGCGGTGCCACGGGCCGTATCCACGGCGCCTCGCACTCGCTCCTCGACTACAACCGCGCCGGCATCCCGCTCATCGAGATCGTCACCAAGCCGATCGAGGGCGCCGGTGAGCGCGCTCCCGAGGTCGCCAAGGCATACGTCCGTGAGCTGCGCGAGCTCATCAAGGCGCTCGGCGTCTCCGAGGCCCGTATGGAGATGGGCCAGATGCGCTGCGACGTGAACCTCTCGCTGCGCCCGAACGGCACCGAGAAGTTCGGCACGCGTTCCGAGACGAAGAACGTCAACTCGCTGCGGTCCGTGGAGCGTGCGGCCCGCTACGAGGTCCAGCGGCACGCCGCCGTGCTGAGCGGTGGCGGGACGATCATCCAGGAGACGCGGCACTTCCACGAGGACACCGGGTCGACGACCTCGGGCCGCGTGAAGGAAGAGGCCGAGGACTACCGGTACTTCCCCGAGCCGGACCTGGTGCCGGTGGCCCCCTCGCGCGAGTGGGTCGAGGAGATCCGGGCGGGCCTCCCGGAGCTGCCGCTGGTGCGCCGCACCCGACTCCTCGCGGAGTGGGGCATCTCGGCCGTCGAGATGCAGGCGATCCTCAACGCGGGCGCGCTGGACCCGATCGTCGCGACGATCGACGCCGGTGCCGACGCGGCCTCCGCCCGCAAGTGGTGGATGGGCGAACTCGCCCGCAGCGCCAACGAGTCGGGCAAGTCGCTCGACGAGCTGGCCATCACGCCGGCGCAGGTGGCCCGCGTGACCGAGCTGGTCTCGAAGGGCGACCTGAACGACAAGCTGGCCCGCCAGGTCATCGAGGGCGTTCTCGCGGGCGAGGGCACCCCGGACGAGGTCGTCGACAAGCGCGGTCTGAAGGTCGTCTCCGACGAGGGTGCGCTCACCACGGCCGTCGAGGAGGCCATCGCCGGCAACCCGGCCATCGCGGACAAGATCCGCGGCGGCAAGGTGGCCGCGGCCGGCGCCCTGGTCGGCGCGGTCATGAAAGCCACCCGCGGCCAGGCCGACGCGGCACGCGTCAAGGAGCTGATCCTGCAGCAGCTGGGCGTCAGCGAGGGCTGAGCCGAAGCGCGTACGGCCCCGGAGGCAAGTCCTCCGGGGCCGTCGCCTTGCCCGGCGCTACGGCTTACGGCGTCCCACGAGCCGTACGAAGCCCAGCGCGCGGCCCTCGTCATGGCGCAGCATCTCGCCGACCTGGCGTGCCATCGTGCGATGCCACTCCTCCGGGCTCTCCGCGGCGATCACCTCGCACCACAGCAGCCAGTCCCGCCAACCGTCGTCCAGCCAGTCGGCGGCCTCGACCTCGACGGCGCCGCTGCGGGTCCACTGTCGTCGCCACCAGTCGGCGGAGTGAAAGCACCAGTAGCCCGGCTCCCACCACGGCTCGAGATGCTCCGGCGGCTCGAGCCCCTGAGGTTCCTCCCGCAGCGCGGGCACGACGACGCCGATCCGCCCGCCGGGCCGCAACAGCCGCGTCAGGGTGGGCAGATAGAGGTCGTCGGTGCCGAAGTACTGGTACGCGTCGACGCTCACGATCGCGTCGAAGCTGCCCTCGGCGAACGGCAGGTCGTGCGCCTCGGCGTGCACGGGCTGCACACGGTCGGCGAAACCGGCCTCGGCAATGCGCCCCGCGTTGTCGTCGGGCTTGATCCACAAGTCGGCCGCGGTGACCTGGGCGTCGTACTCCCTGGCCAGGAAGACGGAGGTCATGGCTCGCCCGCAGCCCAGATCGAGGACGCGCGCGCCAGGGCGCAGGGCCTCCAGGCCGAGGGCCGGGGCCAGCCACTCCAGCAGCCAGAGTGCGTTCGGGCCCATCTGGTTCTCCACGACCCAGCGGGGGTCGTAGCTGTTGCTGCGCGGGTAGCGGGGGTGGGTCAGCCACTTGGTGAGGTCCTCATTCGAGGTCCTCGGGGTGAGGTCCGGCATCGGTGAACGGGCTCCTTGAGTCCGGGAAGGCGGAGAGGGATACGGAGGAGCTCGGCCGGACGCTCAAACAATGCACCTGCTCAGGTCGGCGGCGGTGTGCCGCAGCATGGCTGACCTCCGGAAACTAACAGTGCGGGTACGGCCCGGCATCCGGTTTTCCAGCGCGACCAGCTACGCTCGCCCGCCATGAGTGGACGCGGTGATTCCGAGATATCCGAGACGGGGGAGGACCGGACCGAGACGCCCGAGGAACTGGACGACGGCAGGGACTTGGAGGATGTCGAAGACCTGGAGGACGTCGAAGGCTTGGAGGACGTCGAAGACTCGGAGGACCTTGCGGATCCGGCGCAGGTGGCGCGGCGGGCCCGCTGGACGGCGGCCGGGACCGGGGCGTTGCTCGCCCTCGCCGGACTGGCCGCCTCGATGCTGCGCGCCACCGGTTCCGCACCGGCCCTCGTCCCGGCCGCCTACGCCTTCGGCGCCGCCGTCTGCGCGCTCGGCGCGTACCTCGGCTCGCGGGGTCGCACCCGGCGGGCGCTGTGGCTGCTCATCGCCGGGGTGATGGTGATGGCGCTGGGGGATCAGTTCGACTGATGTGAAAGCCGTCACTCCTGAGCGACAGAGTGAGCGTTACTGTCCTGTGATCTGCCTCCCACTCGTGTGAATAAGCGCACGAACGGGGCAAACGATCATTTCCGCCTGCGAGAGTTTGCTTCACATCGCTCACGCGTTCTTTGCGGGCTGTTCACCTCACATGAACGACTGTTCCCGGTCAAAGATCCATAAATAGTCCTGGGAGCACGTTCGTGGCAGCCCTCGCACGCTGGTGTGCCCAGCGCCGCCTCGTCGCCGTACTGCTCTGGCTGCTTGCCTTCGGAGGGGTGGCCGCGGCCGCCGCCGTGACCGGCTCCGCGTACTCGAACGACTACCAGGTCCCCGGCACCGAATCGGGCCGCGCCACCCAGCTGTTGGAAGAGGGCTTCCCCGGCCTCGGCGGCGACAGCGGCACCGTCGTCTGGCACACCACCTCCGGCACCGTGCGCGCCGTCGACGTCGAGCAGACCATGACGCGCACCCTGGACGAGATCGCGGACCTGCCCGGAGTCGCGGCCGTGAGCAGCCCGTACGACAAGCAGGGCGCCGCGCAGATCAGCGAGGACGGGCACACGGCGTACGCCACCGTCACCTTCGACGCCGGAGCCGAGAGCCTCGACGAGGGCGACGCGCAGGCGGTCGTGAGCGCGGCCAAGGACGCCGAGACCGACGGGCTCCAGGTGGAGCTGGGCGGCAGCGCCGCCGGGCTCACCGAGTCGCCGGGCGGGCACATCGCCGAGGTCGTCGGGGTGGCCGTGGCGGCCGTCGTGCTCTTCCTCGCCTTCGGATCGCTCGCCGCCTCGCTGCTGCCCATCGCCACCGCGCTGGTCAGCGTGGGCACCGCGTACGCCGGGATCGCACTGCTCGGGCACGTCATGACCGTCGCCGACTTCGCGCCCATGCTCGGCATGCTCATCGGGCTCGGCGTCGGCATCGACTACGCGCTGTTCATCGTCACCCGGCACCGGCGCGGGCTGAAACGCGGGCTGCCCGTCACCGAGTCGATCACGAACGCCGTCGCGACCACCGGACGGGCCGTCGTGTTCGCGGGTGCCACGGTGTGCATCGCCCTGCTCGGCATGCTGATCCTCCAGCTGAGCTTCCTCAACGGCGTCGCGATAGCCGCCTCGCTGACCGTGGTCCTGACGGTCGCCGCGTCCGTGACCCTGCTGCCCGCCCTGCTGTCCTTCATCGGCATGCGCGCCCTGAGCCGTCGCGAGCGGCGCCGGCTGACGGAGCACGGACCCCAGCCCGAGCTGCCGACCGGGTTCGCCGCCCGCTGGTCCGCGTTCGTGGAGCGCCACCCCAAGGCGCTCGGCGCGATCGCCCTGGCCGTCATCACGGTCCTCGCGCTGCCCACCCTCGGCCTGCGCCTGGGCACCTCCGACCAGGGCAACAACCCCGAGTCCGCCACCACCCGCCAGGCCTACGACCTCCTCGCCGACGGCTTCGGACCCGGCGTGAACGGCCCGCTCACCCTCGTCACCCGGGTCGACGGCGGCGACGACAAGCTCGCCCTCGACAACCTCGACGCCACCCTGCGCTCCACCGAGGGCGTCGCGGCGGTGACCCCGGTGACGTACAACAGCGGCGGAAACACCGCCTACCTCACCGTCGTACCGGAGTCCTCGCCGCAGTCGCGGCAGACCAGCGACCTCGTCGACCGGCTGCGCTCCGAGGTTCTGCCGCGCGCCGAGACCGGCACCTCGCTCGATGTGCAGGTCGGCGGCATGACGGCCGGCTACGACGACTTCGCCGATGTGATCGTCGGCAAGCTGCCGCTGTTCGTCGGCGTCGTCATCGGCCTGGGCTGTCTGCTGCTCCTGCTCGCCTTCCGGTCGGTCGGCATCCCGCTGAAGGCCGCCGCGATGAACGTCGCCGCGGTCGCCGCCGCCTTCGGCGTCGTCGTCGCGATCTTCCAGTGGGGCTGGGGGAGTGAGCTGCTGGGGCTGGGCCGCGCCGGGCCGATCGAGCCCTTCCTCCCCGTGATCATGGTGTCGGTGCTCTTCGGCCTCTCCATGGACTACCAGGTCTTCCTGGTCAGCCGGATGTACGAGGAATGGCTGGAGACCGGCGACAACCGGCGGGCCGTGCGCATCGGCCTCGCCGAGACCGGCCGGGTGATCAACTCCGCCGCGGTCATCATGATCTCGGTCTTCCTCGCCTTCGTCCTCAGCGGCGACCGCGTGATCGCCATGTTCGGCATCGCCCTCGCCGCCGCCGTCGCCCTGGACGCCTTCGTCCTGCGCACCCTCCTCGTCCCCGCCCTGATGCACATGCTCGGCGGCGCCAACTGGTGGCTGCCCCGTTGGCTCGACAAGCGCATGCCCCGCATCAGCATCGAGCCGCCCGAGTCCCGCGCCGCCCATGAGAGGCTCACCGACGTCGTGGCGGAACTGGAGAAGGAGCAGCGGGGCGATGTACGCGATATCGCTGGGTGACGACGGAGCCGAGTTGCGGCCACTGGAGCCGTGGCACGCCGAGGAGTTCCTGGCCCATCTGGAGCGCGGGCGGGAGTTCATCAACGAGTACGTCCCCTTCGGCTCGAAGGCCACGGACGTGGACGCCGCTCGGGCGGTGCTCCAGCGGTACGCCGACATGCGCGCCGCCGACACCGGGTCCCTGCACGGCCTGTGGCTGGAGGGCAAGCTGGTCGGCGGGGTGCTCTTCCTCAACTTCGACGCCGAGAACGCCAACTGCGAGGTCGGCTGCTGGCTGGAGCCGGCCGGCACCGGGCGGGGGCTCGTCACGCGCGCGATGCGCATCCTCATCGACTTCGCCGTCGAGCAGCGCGGCATCCACCGCGTCGAATGGATCGCCTCCGCCGGGAACACACCCAGCCTCAACGTGGCGCGCCGCCTCGGCATGACCCGCGAAGGCGTGCGCAGGGAGAGCTACCCCTATCGTGGGGTGCGGCACGACCTCGAGGTGTGGTCGATTCTGGCCCCCGAGTGGCGTGAGGCACGCACGTGTGCCGTCCACAATGATCAGTGAGAGGCCTCAACGATCATTAAGAGACCTCTCATACAGCGTCCGTACGGTGCGAGGCATGGGAACGAAGACAGTGGACGAGACCGGCGCCGACCGAGGCACTGAGGCGAAGACCGACGAGGAGAAGGTGGACGTCGTCAAGGCGGGCGACGCCACTGACGCCACCGGCTCCGACGAGGTCGAGGAGAACGATGACATCGAGGCCGAGGACGAGGTGACCGCTCAGGCCACGGAAGCGAGCCCCTCCGCTGTCGGCCAGGGCGCGGCCGCGGTCGTCTCCGCGGCGCTCGGCCTCGTCTCCCTGACCGGAGGCTGGATCGGCACGGTCGCCGCCGCGCGCGAGACCCTCATCGGCCAGCTGCAGACCGCGTCCAACGCGGGCGTCGCCACCCAGATCAAGGAGGTCTACGGCGACGCCTGGCAGACCTCCGCCCTGTGGGCCGGCGTGTTCGCGCTGGCCGCGCTGATCGTCGGCGTCGTCGTGCTCGCCCGTCCCGCGTTCGGGGCGCCCGGCAAGCCGCAGGTCCCGTGGATCAAGTCGGTCGCCTGGGGCGGTGTCGCGCTCGGCGTCATCGGCCTGCTGCTGGCGGTGCTCAAGTACACCGACGCCCTGCTCGGCCTGCCCTCGGCGGGCTGAGCCACCTGAATCACCGCAGGCCCCGAGGGGCCTCAGGACCGCCGTAAGGACCTTAGACGGCGCCCTGAGGCCCCTCGCGCGCGTCTAAGGCCCCCTCGGCCACCGAAGATGCGGAACTCTCCCGATGTGGCGGACCCGCCTGGGAGACGAAGGTTGACCCATCGCACAAAGCGAAGTCGGAAAACGCGTCTCACCAGGGAAAACGAGGGTCCTGCCATGCTTGAGTACGAACTCCACCACATCCGCTCCGCCGAACTGATCCGCGAGGCCGAGCACGAGCGCATGGTCCGCGAGGCCATCCGCGTCCGCCGCGCCGCGAGGCGCTCCACCAAGGGCGCGGCGGCGGAATCGCATACGTCCCGTCTCCGGAGGCTCCGGCATCCGCGTGCGGCGTGAAGTCCGGCGTTACGGACGCCGACGGTCGCCTCCCGGCGCGGGTCGCGGCCGTCTCAGCCCGTCCGGTGCTTGAGGACGAGGCCCGTTCAGGGCCGAAGCGGGAGTCCGGGGGCGACAGCCCCCGGAAAACCGATGCCGGACCCGCAGTGGCGCGTGCGATGCTCGAGCCCGTGGAGAGTCGGTCCGTCAGTCCCGTGTTCGTCGGTCGCGCAGCCGAGTTGGAGATACTGAACGACGCGCTGGCCCGAGCCGCCGCGGGCGAGCCGCAGGCGTTGGTGATCGGCGGCGAGGCCGGGGTCGGCAAGACCCGCCTCGTCGAGGAGTTCGCCACCGCCGCCGGCCGGGGAGCCGTCGTCGCGCTCGGCGGCTGCGTCGAGATCGGCGCCGACGGGCTGCCGTTCGCCCCGTTCTCCACCGCGCTGCGCGCCCTGCGGCGCGAACTGCCCGGCGAGCTGGCCGCCGCGGCCGCCGGCCAGGAGGAGGAACTGGCCCGGCTGCTGCCCGAGTTGGGCGAGACGGTCCCGACCCGCGCTGCGGACCGTTCCGACGAAGAGGGCATGGCCCGTCTCTTCGAGCTCACGGCCCGGCTCCTGGAGCGCGTCGCCGCGGGCCGCACGGTCGTCGTCGCCCTGGAGGACCTGCACTGGGCCGACGCGTCCACCCGCCACCTCCTCGCCTACCTCTTCCGCACCCTGCGCACCGGCCGCCTCGTCGTCCTCGCCACCTACCGCTCCGACGACATCCACCGCCGTCACCCGCTGCGCCCGCTCCTCGCCGAACTCGACCGGCTGCGCACGGTCCGCCGCATCGAACTCGGCCGCTTCAGCCGCGCCGAGGTCGGCCGCCAGATCGCCGGCATCCTCGCCACCGAACCCGACCCGGTCCAGGTCGACGAGATCTTCGAACGCTCCGACGGCAACGCCTTCTTCGTCGAGGAACTCGCCGTCGCCACCCACGAGGGCAGCTGCACCGGCCTCACCGACTCCCTGCGCGACCTGCTCCTCGTCCGGGTCGAGAGCCTGCCGGACAGCGCCCAGCGGGTCGCCCGGACCGTCGCCGAGGGCGGCTCCACCGTCGAGTACCGGCTGCTCGCCGCCGTCGCCCAACTCGCCGAGGACGACCTCATCGAGGCGCTGCGGGCCGCCGTGGGCGCCAACATCCTCATCGCCGCGCCCGGCGACGACGGCTACCGCTTCCGGCACTCCCTGGTCCGTGAGGCCGTCGGCGACGACCTGCTGCCCGGCGAGCGCTCCCGCCTCAACCGCCGCTACGCCGAAGCCCTGGAGAGCGACCCGACGCTCGTCCCCGCCGGCGAGCGCGTGATGCGGCTGGCCAGCTACTGGTACCACGCCCACGACCCGGCCAAGGCCCTGCCCGCCGTCCTGGACGCCTCCGTCACCGCCCGCCGCCGGCATGCCCACTCCGAGCAACTGCGGCTGCTGGAACGCGCCATGGAGCTGTGGGACACCGCCCCCGAGGACATCCGGGCCACCCTGCGCCCCGTCGACTACGCCGAGGCCTACCCTCCCTGCGGCTGCGACCCCGACACCACACCCCTGCGCTACCTCGACCTGATGGCCGAGGCCGCCGTCGCCGGACGGCTCTGCGGGGAACGCGAACGCGCCCTGAAGATCACCAAGCGCGCCCTGCATCTGCTCGAGGACGAGGGCGATCCGATGCGCGCCGCCTGGTTCTGGGTCCAGCGCTCCCGCCTGACGCAGGCCCTGGCCCGCGGCGACGGCTGGAAGGAGCTGGGCACCGCCCAGGAGCTGGTGCGCGGCCTGCCGCCGTCCGAGGTGCACGCCGAGGTGCTGGCCACCGCGGCCAACTGGTCGATGCTGCGTGCCCCCGGCCCCGACGCCATGTCGGCCGCCGAGCGGGCCGTGGAGTACGCCCGCATGGTGGGCGCCGAGGACATCGAACTCAACGCGCGCCTCACCCTCGGCGGCCTCATGGTCGACGCCGGCCACATCGACGCCGGACTGGCCCAGATGTACGAGGTCAAGGAAGAGGTACTGACCCGTGGCATCACCACGGTGGTGGGCCGGAGCCATGTGAACCTGCCTTCCGCGCTCGAAGGCATCGGCCGCTCGCAGGACGCCGTCGGCATCCTGCGCGAGGGACTGCGCCTCACTCAGGAGTGGGGACTGCGCGACTCCGAGGCGTGGATCTGGACGAACCTCGCCGAGTCGCTAGTCTCCCTGGGCCGCTGGGACGAGGCCGCCGACGCCGCGGTGAACGCCCAGCGCACGGGGCAGTCCGCCAAGCCGCGCGGCGGGGCCTCCAACAGCCTCGCCCATCTCGCACTCGCCCGCGGAGAGGTCACCGAGGCCGCCCGCCATCTCGCCGCCGCCCGCGCCTCCTACGGCACCCACGACCCCATGCCGCAGAACAACCTGCCGATGTCCTGCCTGGCCCTCGGCACAGCCGCCGCCGAGGGCCGTCTCCTCGACGCCCGTGCGGAGGCCGACCGGGTCCTGGACGCCGGCTTCCCGCCCGGCACCCACCGCTACGCCTGGCCGCTGCTGCTCGCCGCCGCCGTGGCCGAGTCCGACGCCCGCGCCCAGTCGCTGCCCACCGCCGAGGAGGGCCGCGCTGCCTTCCTGCAACGGCTCTTCGAGGCAGTCCGCACGCTCACCACGGGCGCGCCCCTGTGGCTGGCCTACGAGAAGTGGACCCGGGCCGAACTCGACCGGGCCGACGGCCGGACCGCCACCGCCACCTGGTCGGACGTGGTCACCGCCTTCGAGGCCCTGGAGCGGCCCTACGACCTCGCCCGGGTCCGCCACCGCCTGGCCGAGGCCCTGCTCGCCGTCGGCGGCGACGACGAGCGCGCCCGCGCGACGGAACTGCTCCGGCTGACCCGGGCCGCCGCCACCCACCTGGACGCCCGTCCGCTCGTCGACGCCACGACGCACCTCGCCGAGCGAGCCCGCCTCGCCCTCACGACGGCCCCGCCCCCGGCCGACCCGGCCGACTCCCTCGGCCTCACCACCCGCGAACGAGACGTCTTGCGCCTGGTCTCCGTCGGCCGCACCAACCGCCAGATCGCCGAGGAACTCTTCATCTCCCCGAAGACGGCCAGCGTCCACGTGTCGAACATTTTGGGCAAGCTCGGCGTCTCCGGAAGGGGCGAGGCGGCGGCCGTGGCGCATCGGACGGGGATGTTCGCGGCCGAAACGCTCACGTCCGGGACCTGAGCCCGAGGTTTACGCTGTAAGGGACGCCGCCGGCCCAGGGAGGCTCCGTGTTCAACGCGTTCGACGAACTCTTCGCGCCCGGCCGCAAGCACACCCGCGACGAACAGAACCGTCTGGAACTGACTCGCGAGGACGTCGGGGACGCCGACCCCGGGCGCGGACCGATAGATCTCGCGTCCGGGAAGGTCGTCGTACGGCCGCCCGAACCGTCGGCCGAGGAGGACGACGGCGGGCGCGACGGGAAGCGTGACGGGAAGCGCGACGGGCAGGGGTGAGGGCGGCCGCTCAGGTCACCTGCACCTCCAGAATCCGGTCGTCCCCGTCCTTCGGGCCGCCCCGTCCGTCGGTGTTGCTCGTCGTCACCCACAGCTTGTCGCCGCCCGCCGAAACGACCGTCCGCAGCCGGCCGTACTCGCCCTCCAGGAAGGCCTGCGGGTCGGCCGATGCCTCGGTCCCGTTCAGAGGGACCCGCCATAGGCGCTGGCCCTTCAGGCCCGCCATCCACATAGAGCCTTCGGCGTAGGCGATGCCGCTGGGGGAGGCGTCGTCGGTGCCCCACTGGGCGAGAGGATTGCGGTACTTGGAGTTGTCCGCCTTGCCCTCGGCTTCTGGCCATCCGTAGTTGCCGCCCGGCTTGATCGCGTTGAGCTCGTCCCAGGTGTCCTGGCCGAACTCGGCGGCGAACAGGCGCTGTTTGGCATCCCAGGCCAGGCCCTGGACGTTGCGGTGGCCGTACGAGTACACGGGGGAGTCGGGGAAGGGGTTGCCGGGAGCCGGTTCGCCCTCCGGGGTCAGGCGCAGGATCTTGCCGCCCAGGGACTCCTTGTCCTGGGACAGGCCTGTGTCGCCGCTCTCGCCCGTGCCTGCGTACAGCATCTTGTCGGGGCCGAAGGCGATCCGGCCGCCGTTGTGGATGAAGCCCTTGGGGATGCCCTTGAAGATCGTGTCGGGTGCGCCCAGTTGCTCGCCGGCCGGCCGCTGCTCGTCGTACAGCACGCGGACTATGCGGTTGTCCGAGGCCGAGGTGAAGTACGCGTAGATCATGTGGTCCGAGGCGTAGTCCGGCGACAGCGCCAGGCCCATGAGGCCGCCCTCGCCCGCCGGGGACACCCCCGGTACCTCGCCCAGCTCCGTCTTCTTGCCCGTCTCCCCGTCGACCCGCGTGATCGTGGCCTCGTCGCGGGAGGAGACGAGCAGGTCGCCGTCGGGAAGAGGGGCCAGGCCCCAGGGGGTGTTCAGGCCCTCGGCGACGGTACGCACCACCTTGACGGAGCCCTTCGCCGACGGGGTCTCCTCGGCGGCCTGCCCGGAGGGCGACGACCCCGCGGCCGTGCTGCTGGGCGCCGCGGCTCCGTCCTCGCCCGGTGATCCCCCGTCGTCGGAGGAACAGCCGGCCGTCAGCAGGAGCGCGGCCGCGGCCATCACGGCCGTCACAACTCGACGTTGCACGATCAAGGTCCCTTCGACGCGGCGGGTTCTACTTTTCTTACACCGCTCGCGCCTCACAGGTTCCCGATCCATGAACCTCGAACCACCACCGTGCGGGCGTCTCGTCCCTGTTCGGTCGGCAGCCGACGCCTGTGACCTGCGGCCGAGCCCAGTTGTGGGGGCCGGTGGGGCAGCCTCCGGGGGCCGAGACTTCCCGACGGGACGGGACGGGACGGGACGGGACGGGACGGGACGGGACGGGACGGGTCGGGACGGGTCGGGACGGGTCGGGACACAGGGCGGCGTCCGGGCCATCGAAAGATTCGCGCCGGTCAGTATGGCGGCCCTGTCCTTCGGTGTGCTGGGCCGTCGCCAGCCTGCATGGCCGCTGTCCGCCCGCCCCCCCGGCCGGATCTCGGCCCCAGCCCGGCGATTTTCGGGAGGCCAGGGTCCTTGCGCTGTACCGGCCCAGAGCCGCTGTGATCCAAGGCGGCCGAGGCACCCAGCCGGGTGCGTCTCCGGCAGCCGCATCCCTCCGGCCCCGGCGTCCTCGCTCACACAGCGCTCGCGCTTGGCCCGGCCTGGGGGCCGCGCTCCTGTGGTCCGCTGGAGCCCGCGGCTCGGCCGCCGTTCCTGGCCTGCGCCGCCCATCCGGGAGGCTTATCTGCCAGGTCTGCCAGGTCTGTCAGGTCTGCCAGCTCCGCCAGATCGGTCCGCGTCAGCCGCCGTCGCCCCGGCCCCTGGGGCCGCGATCATGTGGCGCCCGGCGCCCGGCGCTATGCGTCCGCGCCGCCGCCCCGCCGTCCCCCCACCCGCACCCTCAGTCCCACGACCCCAACGCCCCCGGCAACTCCGCCACCTCCGCCAGGTCCGTCTCCGTCAGCCGCAACTCGCCGGCCGCCGCGTTCTCGCTCACCCAGCGCTCCTGCTTCGCGCCCGGCACCGTGACCACGTGCCGCCCCTGGGCCAGTACCCACGCCAGTGCCACCTGCGCCGGCATGACGCCCTCCCCGTGGCGGGACGCGATGCGGCGCAGGCCGGCGATTATGGGCTGGTTGGCCGCCATCATCTCCGCGGTGAAGCGCGGGTGGCGGGCGCGGACGTCGTCCGGTTCGAAGCCCTCGCCGGGGGTCAGCCTGCCGGTCAGGAAGCCGTTGCCCAGTGGCATCGCGGCCAGGAAGCCGATGCCGCGGGCCTCGCACCACGGCAGCAGCGTCTCCAGGGCCTCCGGCGACCACACCGACAGCTCCGCCTGTACGGCGCTCACCGGAAAGACCTGCTGTACCCGCTGCAACTGGCGGATCGTCGCGTCGTGCAGACGGGTTCCCGAGCGGCGCCCACCGCGCGCGCCCACCGCGCACAGGCCCAACGCCCGTACCTTTCCGGCTTGAACGAGTTCCGCCATCGCGCCCCAGGTCTCCTCGACCGGTATTTCGGGGTCGGCGCGATGCAGTTGGTAGAGGTCGATGACGTCTGTCTGCAGGCGGCGCAGAGAAGCGTCGCAGGCGCGCTTCACATAGCCGGGACGGCCGTTGGCCACGATGTGCTGTTCGCCCACGAGCAGGCCGACCTTGGTCGACACGAACGCGTCCTGGCGGCGCTCCTTCAACACCCGCCCCAACAGCAGCTCGTTGGTGAACGGGCCGTACATATCGGCCGTGTCCAGCAGGGTCGAGCCCAGATCGAGAGCCCGGTGCACCGCCCTGAGCGACTCCTCGCCCCGCTGCCGCGACGTGCTGTAGGCCCAGCTCATCGGCATGCACCCGAGTCCGACGGCTCCCACCGCGAGCGCCGCCGCGCCGATCGTCCTGCGCTCCACCTGGCCGTAACCCTCCCTCTTTCGGCACCCCAACCTAACCTCTGCACTCCTGTTCGCCTGACATAGCCTCCAGGGCATGACTGCTGACGTGTGGCTCCCCATCCCACCGGAAGAGATCGAGGGCCTCCCGGAGGGCCCGCACTACCGCTTCTGGAACGGCGAGGAGACTTTCCCCGCCGACCCGGCCGAGTGCGCCTTCTACGTCGTCCCCTACATGAAGCCGCCGGGAATCGGTCAGCGTCCCCTGCCGGAAATGACCTCCGTGGACGTCGTGCAGACGCTTTCCGCCGGTATCGATCACGTGGAGTCAGGCCTGAAGCACCTGCATCCGGGCGTGCGGCTGTGCAACGCGCGCGGGGTGCACGAGGCGAGCACCGCCGAGCTCACGCTCACACTGATCCTCGCCTCGCTGCGCGGCGTCCCCGACTTCGTGCGGGCCCAGGACAGAGGGGAGTGGCTGAGCGGATTCCGGCCCGCGCTGGCGGACAAGAACGTCCTCATCGTGGGATACGGCTCGATCGGCGCCGCCATCGAGGACCGGCTCGCACCCTTTGAACTCGCGCGGGTGGCGCGCGTCGCGCGCTCTGAGCGCACCACGGCGCGCGGACCCGTGCTTCCGCTCACCGAACTGTCCGCCGTGCTTCCGGAAGCGGACGTCGTCATCCTCTCCACGCCCCTCACAGCAGCCACCCGGCACCTGGTCGACGCCGACTTCCTCGCCCGCATGAAGGACGGCGCGCTGTTGGTCAACGTCGCGCGTGGCGGCGTCGTGGACACGAAGGCGCTGCTGACGGAGCTGGAGACCGGGCGCATCACCGCGGCCCTGGACGTCACCGACCCCGAGCCGCTGCCCCGGGAGCACCCCCTGTGGCGTGCGCCGGGCGTGCTGATCAGCCCGCACGTGGGCGGACCGACGTCGGCGTTCCTGCCGCGCGCCAAGCGGTTGCTGGTGGACCAGTTGACTCGTTACGTGAACCGTGAGCCCCTTCGCAACGTGATCCTTACGACGGGCGCGGCGGGCGCGTGACGCTCGCGGGCTGAGCTTCCCGCGGGCGCCGTGGGCGCTGCGCGCAACAACTCCGAAACCCGCTTCGAGTACCGTCCGCAACCTTCCGGAAGCGGTCCGTACTCGCATATGCGCTGGTCGTCACGGAGCGTAGAGGTGCTATGTCCCTGAGTGACGAGACTGGTGTATCGTCCCGACAGGGGCTGCGCCGTGCACCTTTCGGCGCCGGGGATGGACATTTCAGATTTGTGAGGGGGGCGACGGGCGATGCACGGCCTATGGACGAGCAATCCGACGCGGCGGGGCCGTCGGCGGCGACCCTGGCGAACGGCCGCGCGCAGACGCGGCCATCACGGCACTCACGGCTGTCGTCACAGCCACGACCACCGCGGGCACAGCAGCCGCAGGCGGCATGCGCACCCAGCGCACCGGGACCCTCGGGACCCGCGAGCGGCGCGGACCTGGAGGGCCCGGTGAGCTCGCCACCGCCCTCCACGACGACGTTGGACGCGGGGCTGCGGGCTCAGCCCTCGTCGGCGGCGCTGCTGCCCGGTCCGTCGTTCCTCGGCGGCGGCTCGGGGCTGGTTCCGCAGCTCGTTCTGGCCCTGGTGTGCGCGGGATACGCCATCGGTTCCGCACTCGGCTGGGGCTCGGAGCAACTTGCGCTGATCATGGGCGACTTCGGGCTGGCCGCGGCGGCGGGCGCCGCCGCCGTGTCCTGCTTCCGCTACGCCCGTAGCCGCCGTATCCGCTTTCGGCCCGCCTGGCTGCTGTTCGCCCTCTCCTCGGCGATGGCCGCCCTCGGCAACCTGGTCTGGGGATGGTACGAGGTCGTCCTGCAGCGCCCCGTGCCCAGCCCCTCGTACGCCGACGGGTTCTTCCTGTGCTTCGCGCCGCCCGCCATCGTGGGACTCCTGGTGCTGGCCAAGCGCCCGGTGACGAAGGCCGGCTGGGTCTGCCTGGCGTTGGACGCCTGGCTGATCGGCGGCTCGCTGCTGACGCTGGCATGGAGCCTCGCCCTCGCCCAGGCGGCCAAGATCGACTCGAACGGCGGGGCCAGCGTGGCGCACACCGCGCTCTCGCTCGCCTACCCGCTGCTCGACATCGCCCTGGTCAGCATGGTGCTCGCGCTGCACTTCCGCCGCTCGTCGGCGAACCGCACCGCGGTCAACACCGCGATCGGCGCGCTCGCCCTGACCGTGATGTGCGACGCCCTGTTCACCTCGCCGCTGATGCACAACAGCTACCGCTCCGGCCAACTGCTCGACGCGGGCTGGTTCGCCGGCTCACTGCTGCTGGCGTACGCCCCGTGGGCCGCGCCCCGGCACGGAGACGGTGAGCGGCAGGAAGGCACGGGGCACACGCGCGTGGTGCACGAGCACGTGCCCGGACAGCGCGGTGGAAGCCACCACCACACGCCCGCGCCGGGAGGCGATCACAGCCGGTACCCGGTCACCCGGCCGATCGCCGGCTCCCTCGCCGCCCTCACGCCGTACCTCGCGGCCGCCGTCTGCACGCTGGGGATCCTGTACAACGTCCTCAACGGCCGCAGCGTCGACCGAGTCGTGCTCATCACCGGCGGCACCGTCGTGCTCGCCCTCGTGATGCGCCAGGGCATCATGCTGCTCGACAACATCACCCTCACCCAGGAACTGGCGCAGAAGGAGAACCACTTCCGCTCCCTGGTGCAGGGCTCCAGCGACGTCATCATGATCGCCGCACCCAACGGCATCCTCCGGTACGTCTCCCCGGCCGCCGCCGGGGTCTACGGCTGCTCCGCGGAGGAGCTGGTGGGCACGGAACTGGCCAATCTCATCCACCCGGAGGACCTGGGCTGCGTGGTGCACGAGGTGCGCCGCTTCCTCGCCGCCAGCCCACTTGAGGAACCCACTACGCGCATCGAGTGCCGCTTCCGGTCCGGAGACGACGGCTGGCTCAACGTCGAGTCAACCGTCAACCGCCACCACGGTGGCCTCATCTTCAACAGCCGGGACGTGACCGAAAGAGTGCGCCTGCAGGCGCAGCTCCAGCACAACGCCGAGCACGACCCGCTCACCGACCTGCCCAACCGGGCGCTGTTCACCAGGCGGGTCCAGCAGGCCCTGTCCGGCCGCCGCGCCTCCGACCGTGGCATCGCCCTGCGCAACACCGCCGTCCTCTTCATCGACCTCGACGGCTTCAAGGGCGTCAACGACACCATCGGCCACCAGGCCGGGGACGACCTGCTCGTCCAGGCCGCCCGCAGACTCCAGGACGCCGTCCGGGGCGGGGACACGGCATCCCGGCTGGGCGGCGACGAGTTCGCGGCCCTGATCGCCGGGGACAACACCCGCGACCGCACCGCCCGCGAACGGCACATCCTGGAGCTCGCCGACCGCCTCAGGCTGACGCTGTCGCAGCCGTACCTCATCGACGGCAACGATGTCCGTGTCAACGCCTCCATCGGCGTCGCCTTCGCCGAGCCCGGCCTCGGCGCGGGCGAGCTGCTGCGCAACGCCGACCTGGCGATGTACCGCGCGAAGGCCGGCGGCAAGGGCCGGGTCGAGCTCTACAAGCCGCAGATGCAGCAGGACGTCGTACGGAAGGCGGAGCTGGCCACGCGTCTGCGGGCCGCGCTGCACGACGGCGAGTTCGCGCTGCTGCACCAGCCGGTGGTGTGTCTGGACAGCGGCCGGATCGCATCGGTCGTCACCCAGGCGCGCTGGCGGTCCTCGCAAGGGGTGCTGTTCACGCCCGCCGAGTTCCTGCGGGTGTCCGAGGACAGCGACAAGACCGCCGAGCTGGGCCGCTGGATGCTGGAGGAGGCCGTGGAGCAGGCCGCCGAGCGCACCGCGACCGGGCTCGCCGTACCCGTCGCTGTGCGGGTGGGCGCGCGCCGGCTGCTGGACCGGTCGATGCCGCTCGGCTCGATCGAGGCGCTGCTGACCCGGCACGGGCTGCCGTCCGGGTCGCTGATCATCGAGCTGTCGGATCTGGACCACCGTGTCTCACTGGACGAACTGGAGCGCCGCCTGAGCGGTCTGCACCGACTCGGCGTCCGGGTCGCCCTGGACGGCTTCGGCAGCGGATACGCGGCGATCACGGCCCTGCGCCGGCTCCCCGTCGACGTACTCAAACTCGACCGCGGTCTGGTCGAGGGTGTCGTCGAGTCCGCGCGGCTGCACAAGATCACCAGTGGGCTGCTGCGGATCGCCGGGGACCTGGGGCTGCAGTCCGTGGCCGACGGCGTGGACCTGCCGGAACAGGTCGTCGCCCTGCGCGCGATGGGATGCACGCACGGGCAGGGCATGGCGTTCTCCGGGCCGCTGGACGAGTACCGGCTGCGTCGGGCGCTCAGTTCCGGCCAGTATCCGGTGCCGCACGGACCGGCCGAGCCCGCCTTCGCGGGCGGCGTGAGAGGTGAACGAGCCGTGGAGAGGGGCTCGGGGGTGTACACCGGTGGTGTGCCCGCTGTTCTCGGAGGCGGAAGTGGCCTGCGCTCACATAATGAGACTCCCGTCCCACCCACTTGACAGTGGGTGCGTGCCGGGGGGAGGGTCTGTGCCATGCGCACCCGAATTCTCGTACTTGGAAAGCGCGTCGGCTGAAGCTGGTGACGTCCGGACAGACCCGGAACTCCCAGCGACCACACCCGGCGCGCTCCCCTCGCTTGCCTTATGGCACGAGGGGTTTTTTGTTGCACAGGCACCTGTCGTGCAGCACCGAAACTCCGCTCAAACTTCGCAAAAACCCTCAGCATCGAGAAGAGAATGCCGATGACCGAGCAGGCCACCGGGGCCCATCACCCGCAGCCCCGGCCCCGATCCGGAGGACACCAGTCCGCCCCCGAGCACGTCACGGGTGCGCAGTCCCTCATCCGTTCGCTCGAGGAGGTCGGCGCCGACACGGTATTCGGCATTCCGGGTGGTGCGATCCTTCCGGCGTACGACCCGCTGATGGACTCCACCAGGGTGCGCCACGTCCTGGTCCGCCATGAGCAGGGCGCAGGTCACGCCGCCACCGGCTACGCGCAGGCCACCGGCAGGGTCGGCGTCTGCATGGCCACCTCGGGACCGGGCGCCACCAACCTGGTCACGCCGATCGCCGACGCCCACATGGACTCGGTGCCGCTCGTGGCGATCACCGGGCAGGTGGCCTCCAAGGCGATCGGTACGGACGCCTTCCAGGAGGCGGACATCGTCGGCATCACCATGCCGATCACCAAGCACAACTTCCTGGTCACCAAGGCCGAGGACATCCCGCGGGTGATCGCGCAGGCGTTCCACATCGCCTCCACCGGCCGCCCCGGCCCGGTCCTGGTCGACATCGCCAAGGACGCCCTCCAGGCGAAGACGACCTTCTCCTGGCCGCCGACCATGGACCTGCCCGGCTACCGGCCCGTCACCAAGCCGCACGCCAAGCAGATCCGCGAGGCCGCCAAGCTGATCACCGCGGCCAGGCGGCCCGTCCTCTACGTCGGCGGCGGCGTCCTCAAGGCCGGCGCCACCGCCGAGCTGAAGGTCCTCGCCGAACTCACCGGAGCGCCCGTCACCACCACCCTGATGGCGCTCGGCGCATTCCCCGACAGCCACCCGCTGCACGTGGGAATGCCGGGCATGCACGGTGCGGTCACCGCCGTCACCGCGCTGCAGAAGGCCGACCTGATCGTCGCCCTCGGAGCCCGCTTCGACGACCGCGTCACCGGCAAGCTGGACAGCTTCGCCCCGTTCGCCAAGATCGTCCACGCCGACATCGACCCGGCCGAGATCGGCAAGAACCGCGACGCCGACGTGCCGATCGTCGGTGACGCCCGCGAGGTCATCGCCGACCTCGTCCAGGCCGTGCAGAAGGAGCACGCCGAGGGCCACCAGGGCGACTACAGCGCCTGGTGGAAGGACCTCAGCCGCTGGCGCGACACCTACCCGCTGGGCTACGACCAGCCCGACGACGGCTCGCTGTCCCCGCAGCAGGTCATCGAGCGGATCGGCCAACTCGCGCCGGAGGGCACGGTCTTCGCGGCGGGCGTCGGCCAGCACCAGATGTGGGCCGCGCACTTCATCCAGTACGAGAAGCCGGCCACCTGGCTCAACTCCGGCGGCGCGGGGACGATGGGCTACGCCGTTCCGGCCGCGATGGGCGCCAAGGCCGGCGCGCCGGAGAAGGCGGTCTGGGCGATCGACGGTGACGGCTGCTTCCAGATGACCAACCAGGAACTCACCACCTGCGCCCTGAACAACATCCCGATCAAGGTCGCCATCATCAACAACGGCGCCCTCGGGATGGTCCGCCAGTGGCAGACCCTCTTCTACAACCAGCGCTACTCCAACACCGTGCTGCACTCCGGCCCCGAGGCCGACGGCAAGCAGCCGAGCGCCGGCACCCGGGTCCCCGACTTCGTGAAGCTGTCGGAGGCCATGGGCTGCTACGCGATCCGCTGCGAGTCGCCGGAGGACCTCGACAAGGTCATCGAGGAGGCGAACTCCATCAACGACCGCCCCGTCGTCGTCGACTTCATCGTCCACGAGGACGCGATGGTCTGGCCGATGGTCGCCGCCGGCACCTCCAACGACGAGATCATGGCCGCCCGGGACGTCCGCCCCGACTTCGGCGACAACGAAGACGACTGAGCGAGAGAGACGTAAAAGATCATGTCCAAGCACACGCTCTCCGTCCTGGTGGAGAACACGCCCGGCATCCTGGCCCGGATCGCCGCACTGTTCTCCCGCCGCGGCTTCAACATCGACTCGCTCGCGGTCGGCGTCACCGAACACCCCGACATCTCCCGCATCACCATCGTGGTGAGCGTCGCCGACCTGCCGCTGGAGCAGGTGACGAAGCAGCTCAACAAGCTCGTCAACGTGCTGAAGATCGTCGAGCTGGAGCCGGGTTCGGCCGTTCAGCGCGAACTCGTTCTGGTGAAGGTGCGCGCCGACAACGAGACCCGCTCCCAGATCGTCGAGATCGTCCAGCTGTTCCGTGCCAAGACCGTCGACGTCTCCCCGGAGGCCGTCACCATCGAGGCCACCGGTTCCAGCGACAAGCTGGAGGCGATGCTGAAGATGCTGGAGCCCTTCGGCATCAAGGAGCTCGTCCAGTCCGGCACGATCGCGATCGGCCGCGGCGCCCGCTCCATCACGGACCGCTCGCTGCGCGCGCTCGACCGCTCGGCGTAGGCGCGTTCGGACGGCCGGGTGACACCGGCCGTCCGGAATTCCGCCCGTATGGCGAGACCCCGAAACTTCCCTTCCGCCCCCCGTCATACGGTGGGACGCAACACCTGCACACCAAGGAGAGAACCCAAAGTGGCCGAGCTGTTCTACGACGCCGACGCCGACCTGTCCATCATCCAGGGCCGCAAGGTCGCGGTCATCGGTTACGGCAGCCAGGGCCACGCCCACGCGCTGTCGCTCCGTGACTCGGGTGTCGACGTCCGCGTCGGTCTGCACGAGGGCTCCAAGTCCAAGGCGAAGGCCGAGGAGCAGGGCCTGCGCGTGGTGACGCCGTCGGAGGCCGCCGCCGAGGCCGACGTCATCATGATCCTCGTCCCGGACCCGATCCAGGCCCAGGTGTACGAGGACCACATCAAGGACAACCTGAAGGACGGCGACGCGCTGTTCTTCGGTCACGGCCTGAACATCCGCTTCGGCTTCATCAAGCCCCCGGCCGGCGTGGACGTCTGCATGGTCGCCCCGAAGGGCCCGGGCCACCTGGTGCGCCGCCAGTACGAGGAGGGTCGCGGCGTTCCCTGCATCGCGGCCGTCGAGCAGGACGCCTCCGGCAACGCCTTCGCGCTGGCCCTGTCGTACGCCAAGGGCATCGGCGGCACCCGTGCCGGTGTCATCAAGACGACCTTCACCGAGGAGACCGAGACCGACCTGTTCGGTGAGCAGGCCGTCCTCTGTGGTGGTACGGCCGCGCTGGTCAAGGCCGGTTTCGAGACCCTGACCGAGGCCGGTTACCAGCCGGAGATCGCGTACTTCGAGTGCCTGCACGAGCTGAAGCTCATCGTCGACCTCATGTACGAGGGCGGCCTGGAGAAGATGCGCTGGTCGATCTCCGAGACCGCCGAGTGGGGCGACTACGTCACCGGCCCGCGCATCATCACGGACGCCACCAAGGCCGAGATGAAGAAGGTCCTCGCCGAGATCCAGGACGGCACCTTCGCCCAGGCCTGGATGGACGAGTACCACGGCGGTCTGAAGAAGTACAACGAGTACAAGCAGCAGGACTCCGAGCACCTGCTGGAGACCACCGGCAAGGAGCTGCGCAAGCTCATGAGCTGGGTGAACGAGGAGGCGTAAGCCTCGGCCGACGGGGCCGGAGCGCGCACATCCGGCCCCGTTGTCCAACCCGTCGCATCACGGACGGGTGATCCTTCCGAAGAGGCGCATGATGCCTCTCGGCGCGCCACTACACTGCCGTACTACATACGCGTCAGGCCCACAGCGTCGTGCGTCTTCCACGCGGACCACCCCTCCACCGCCTGCGGCCGTCGGGACGGCCGTCCGCAATGGACATGTGAGGACTCACGTGAGCTCGAAACCCGTCGTACTCATCGCTGAAGAGCTGTCGCCCGCCACCGTTGACGCGCTTGGCCCCGACTTCGAGATCCGCCACTGCAACGGAGCGGACCGAGCCGCCCTGCTCCCGGCCATCGCCGACGTGGACGCGATCCTGATCCGCTCGGCCACCAAGGTCGACGCCGAGGCCGTCGCCGCCGCGCGCAAGCTCAAGGTCGTCGCACGAGCCGGCGTCGGCCTGGACAACGTCGACGTCTCCGCCGCCACCAAGGCCGGCGTGATGGTCGTCAACGCCCCCACCTCGAACATCGTGACCGCCGCCGAGCTCGCCTGCGGTCTCCTGCTCGCCACCGCCCGCAACATCCCGCAGGCCAACGCCGCGCTCAAGAACGGCGAGTGGAAGCGCAGCAAGTACACGGGCGTCGAGCTGGCCGAGAAGACCCTCGGTGTCGTGGGCCTGGGCCGGATCGGGGCCCTCGTCGCGCAGCGCATGTCGGCCTTCGGCATGAAGGTCGTCGCCTACGACCCCTACGTGCAGCCCGCGCGGGCCGCACAGATGGGCGTCAAGGTGCTGTCGCTGGACGAGCTGCTCGAGGTCTCCGACTTCATCACCGTCCACCTGCCCAAGACCCCCGAGACCCTCGGCCTGATCGGCGACGAGGCGCTGCGCAAGGTCAAGCCGAGCGTGCGCATCGTCAACGCCGCGCGCGGCGGGATCGTCGACGAGGAGGCGCTGTACTCCGCCCTCAAGGAGGGCCGGGTCGCCGGCGCCGGTCTCGACGTGTACGCGAAGGAGCCCTGCACGGACTCCCCGCTGTTCGAGTTCGACCAGGTCGTCAGCACCCCGCACCTCGGCGCCTCCACCGACGAGGCGCAGGAGAAGGCCGGTATCGCCGTGGCCCGCTCGGTGCGCCTCGCCCTCGCCGGTGAGCTCGTGCCCGACGCGGTGAACGTCCAGGGCGGCGTCATCGCCGAGGACGTCAAGCCGGGTCTGCCGCTCGCCGAGCGCCTCGGCCGTATCTTCACGGCGCTCGCCGGTGAGGTCGCGGTCCGCCTCGACGTCGAGGTCTACGGCGAGATCACCCAGCACGATGTGAAGGTGCTGGAGCTCAGCGCCCTCAAGGGTGTCTTCGAGGACGTCGTCGACGAGACGGTGTCGTACGTCAACGCCCCGCTGTTCGCCCAGGAGCGCGGCGTGGAGGTGCGGCTGACGACCAGCTCGGAGGCCACCGACCACCGCAACGTCGTCACCGTGCGCGGCACGCTCGCGGGCGGCGAGGAGGTGTCGGTGTCCGGCACGCTGGCCGGCCCCAAGCACCTGCAGAAGATCGTCGCGGTCGGCGACTACGACGTGGACCTCGCGCTCGCCGACCACATGGTCGTCCTGAGGTACGAGGACCGTCCGGGCGTCGTCGGCACGGTCGGCCGTGTCTTCGGCGAGGCGGGCATCAACATCGCCGGCATGCAGGTCTCGCGTGCCGTCGCCGGTGGTGAGGCGCTGGCCGTCCTGACCGTCGACGACACGGTGCCCGCCGGGGTGCTGACCGAGGTCGCCGAGGAGATCGGGGCGACGTCGGCCCGTGCGGTGAACCTGGCCTGAGGCCTGTCGCACGCCCAGGCCTGAGACGCTGAGGCCTATCGAACGCCGGACGCGCTGAGCTTGCTCGGTTCGTCCGGCGTTTCGCATGCCGGCTCCCGGATCTCGACCCGGCGCAGCGTGACCGCGGCGAGCACCGCCGCCCCCGCCAGCAGGACCGCGCCCGCGATCGCCGCCCCCTGCATCCCGCTGGTGAACGCCTCCCGCGCGAGCGTGGCCAGACCCGGCACCCCGTCGGCGACCGCCAGCGCTCCGCCCAGCGTCTCGTGGGCCACGTCCGGTGCGGAGGCGGGGATCTCGTGGCGGTAGACCGCCGTACCGATCGAGCCGAGCACCGCCATGCCCATGGCGCCGCCGAACTCGCCGGCGGTCTCCATCAGGGAGGACGCCGAGCCCGCCCGCTCCACCGGGGCGGTGCCCATCGCGAGGTCCATGATCTGGGACATCACCATGACGCCGCCGACGGCGAGGACCGCGCACGAGCTCAGGACCAGCCACAGAGAGTCCGTACCGGCGAGGGCGAGCAGCGCGAATCCGGCCGCGGAGATCGCGAAGCCCGCCGTGACGACGTAGGCACGGTTGACGCCCCGCTGCACCAGCTGGGTCGCGATCGGCCCCGCCGCGCCGATCGGCACCGACGGCAGCAGCGCCCACAGCGCCGCCTCCAGCGCGCCCTTGCCGAGCACCGACTGCAGGTACTGCGTGGTGAAGTAGGCCGAGCCCATCACCCCGAACATGCAGACCAGGTTCAGGACGACCGACGGCGCGAAGCCCCGGCCGCGGAACAGGACCGGCGAGATCATCGGTGAGGCGGCCGTGCGCTGGCGGTGCACGAAGAGGGCCGCGAAGAGCAGGCCGACGGTGATCGAGACGACGTAGCGGACGTTGAAGCCCTCGGAGGGGATCTCCTTCAGTCCGTAGATCACGGGGAGCACGGCCGCCATCGACAGCGGGACGCTCAGCCAGTCGAAGCGGTCGGGGGAAGGATTCCTCGACTCGGGGAGCAGCAGCGGGCCGAGCACCAGCAGCAGCGCCATCGCGGGCAGGTTGACCAGGAAGACCGAGCCCCACCAGAAGTGCTCGACCAGGACCCCGCTCATCACCGAGCCGAGTGCGATCCCCGCGGTCATCACGCCTGACCACACGCCGATCGCCTTCGCGCGCTGGGCGGGGTCGGTGAACATCGTGCGGAGCATGGCCATCGTCGACGGCATCAGGGTCGCGCCGCCGACGCCGAGGATCGCGCGGGCCGCGATCAGCATCTCGGCGCTGTTCGCGTACGCCGCCAGCAGTGAGGCGGCACCGAAGGCGGCGGCGCCGATCAGTAGGAGCCGGCGGTGGCCGATGCGGTCGCCGAGCGAGCCCATGGTCATCAGCAGGCCGGCCAGCACGAAGGCGTAGATGTCGAAGATCCACAGCTGCTGGGTGCCGCTCGGCGCCAGGTCCGCGCTGATCGACGGGACGGCGAAGTAGAGGACGGATACGTCCATCGAGACCAGCAGCAGCGGCAGCATCAGCACGCCGAGAGCGGTCCATTCGCGGCGTCCGGCGCCGGGGGGAGGAGGCGTGGTGGTGCTCGTCGGGTTCGTTGTCATGGCGGTGAATGTACGCGCGTATTAAACGCTTGTCTAGAACGATTGTATAAGACGGCCGTATGGGACGGTTGTATGGATCGGCAGTAGAGTGGGTGCATGGGACACCGTGAGGATTTGCTGGAGGGCGCCAAGCGCTGCCTGCTCGACAAGGGGTTCGCGCGGACGACGGCGCGGGACATCGTCAAGGAGTCGGGGGCCAACCTGGCCTCGATCGGCTACCACTACGGCTCCAAGGACGCGCTGCTCGCCCAGGCCTATGTGTCGCTGGTCGAGGGGATGAGCGACGCCTTCGACGGCGACGAGGTCACCGGGGTCACCGCCGAGCCCGGCTCGCTCGAACGGTTCCGTGAGGTGTGGACGAACATCATCGGCACCATGAGCGGGCCCGGCTCCCTGTGGCGGCTCAGCATGGAGATCGTCGTCATGGGCGATCAGCTGCCGGAAGTCCGCGACCATCTGGCGGTGGCTCAGCGGGAGGCCTGTCGCGGACTGATTCCGCTGCTCATGGGCGGC
Source organism: Streptomyces sp. NBC_00299 (assembly GCF_036173045.1). GTDB lineage: Bacteria > Actinomycetota > Actinomycetes > Streptomycetales > Streptomycetaceae > Streptomyces > Streptomyces machairae. The sequence continues at coordinate 2,921,305 of NZ_CP108039.1, read as the reverse complement.
CGGGAGGAAGATGTCCCGGAAGAGACCGTGGACACCCTCGGCAGGTTCTACGTGACCCTGATGACGGGGCTCATCGCGCAGTGGATGTTCGACCCGAAGACCGCGCCCGGCGCGGACCAGCTCACCGAGGGCCTGCGCCAGGTGCTGGAGGCAGCCACTCCGAAGTGACCCGCCTGACTCGTCCAGGACCAGCCCTCTCGTCCAGGACCAGCCCTCTCGTCCAGGACAGGCCCTAGAGTCGCGCCCCCTTCAGCGCCATGTGCAGCAGCAGCCGGTCCTCCCCGTCGTCCAGGTCCAGGCCCGTGAGTTGTTCGACGCGGGAGAGCCGGTAGTACAGGGTCTGGCGGTGGATGCCGAGTTCGGCGGCGGTGCGGCCGGCCTGGCCCGCGCAGTCGAGGTAGACCTCGGCGGTGCGGGCGAGTTCGTGCTGGGCGGGGGAGAGGAGCTGAGTGATTGCGGGGTCCCGGGCGGCCTCCGGGGGGAGGGACGTGAGCAGGCGGTACGGGCCGATGTGCGCCCACTCGGCGACCGGGCCCAGACGGGGTTCGGCCAGGGCGGCGCGGGCCGCGGCCGACGCCTCCTGCCAGGTGGCGGCCAGGTCGGCGAGACCGGAGCGGGGTGCGCCGATGCCTGCGGCCGCCTGGACCCCGCCCTCCTTGAGCAGCCGCGACGCCGCCGCCTGGGCCGGCGTCCGCACCTCCGGCGAGCGCAGCCGGACCAGGATGGCGAGGCTCTGCCCGCTCTCCCCCACTGCCTTGAGGGCGTGGGAGGTGCCCCCACCCCACGGCACCGTGCACAGCGCCGTCGCGTGCGGCACCGTACGGACGGACGGGGCGTCGTCGGGGTCGGCGGACGGCCACGGGGCGACGCAGACCACGGTGTGCGTGCCCTCGCCCCGCGGGCCGAGTGCCGTGCGCAGGGCCGCCAGCGCCTGGTCCCCCTGCCAGCCCCGCTCCGAGGTGAGCGCGGCCCGCAGTTCCCGGCTCAGATCCGCCCCGTGCTGTGCCTCGTCCGCGAGCAGCGCGCCGATGCGGGCGGTCACCTCCATGGCGGCCGACAGTTGCTGGTCCGTGGGGCCCGGATCGTCGTCCAGGAGCCACACGTAGCCCAGGACCACGCCCCGGTGGCGTACGGGGAGGCAGACGCGTCCCCGGTAGACGCCCGCCTCCGGGGTGGGCGGGATGCGCACCGGGCCCGTCGCCCGGGTGATGCCGAAGCCCTCGAACCACGTCCGCACCGCCGTCGTGGAGCGCCGCGTCAGGATCGAGCGGGTGCGGACGGGATCCAGGGCGGACGCGTCGAGGTCGCCCTCACTGTCGTACGCACCGAAGGCGATCAGTTCGAAGTCGCGGTTCTCCAGCGTGGCGGGCGCGCCCAGCAGCTCGGAGATCTCGTCGACCAGCTCCTGGTAGTCGTCCTTGTGGTCCTTGTGGTCCTTGAATTCCGGCGTCACTCGGGCATTCTCCCGCATTTTCGCGTCGCCTTCATACATCTGTCTGAGATCTGTGGCACCGATGCGTGACAGCTGTCGATGGCCGCCGTTCGGAGGGATCCTTAGGTTTCACGGTGGTTCTCCGTGCCGTCCCCGGAACATCACTTATCGGGGTGTCGGCCGTCATTCGGCAGTGTTTGTGGAGGTGCCCCGTGCTGGGTCCCGTGATTCTCGCCGCGTCGCGCAGCGACCGGATGCGACGCCTGATCTCGGCGGCCCCGGTGACGAAACAGGTCGTCGACCGGTTCATCCCCGGCGAGACCGTTCACGACATCGTGCCGATCATCGAGGAGCTCACCGGCAACGGCCTGGAGCTGACGATGGACGTCGTCGGCGAGGACATCACCCGCCCCGACCAGGCCGAGGCCGCGCGGGACGCCTACCTGGCGCTCGTCGACCGGATCAAGGACCTGGAGCTCGGCGAGCGCGTCGAGATGTCCGTCAAGCTCTCCATGTTCGGCCAGGCGCTGGAGGGCGGCCACGAGCTCGCCCTCTCCAACGTCCGCCCGGTCGTCGAGGCCGCCGCCGCGATCGGCACGACGGTCACGCTGGACGCGGAGGACCACACCACCCTCGACTCGATGTTCGCCATCCACGAGGAGCTGCGGAAGGACTTCCCGCAGACCGGCTGCGTCATCCAGGCCTACCTCTTCCGCACCGAGGCCGACGCCCGCCGGCTCGCCGCGAACGGCAGCCGCGTACGGCTCGTCAAGGGTGCCTACAAGGAGCCCGCCGAGGTCGCCTACCAGCAGAAACAGGAGATCGACAAGGCGTACGTCCGGATCCTCAAGGTTCTGATGGAGGGCGCCGGGTACCCGATGATCGGGTCCCACGACCCGCGCCTGATCTCCATCGCACAGGAGCTCGCGCGGCGCGCCGGGCGCAAGCTGGACGAGTACGAGTTCCAGATGCTGTACGGGATCCGCAGCGACGAGCACCTGCGGCTGGCCGCGGAGGGCCACCGCATGCGCGTCTACACGGCCTACGGCACCGACTGGTACGGCTACTTCATGCGGAGGCTCGCTGAGAAGCCGGCGAACCTGCGCTTCTTCCTCCGCTCGATGGTCAGCAAGGGCTGAGCCCCGCACAACGGCTCGCAACACACCGCTCAGTAAGGAGTTACGGAACCCATGGACGCTGTGACCCAGGTCCCCACCCCCGTCAACGAGCCGGTGCACGGCTATGCCCCCGGCTCGCCCGAGCGCGCCCGGCTGGAGGTCAAGCTCAAGGAGCTGGCCGAGAACCCGATCGACCTGCCGTGCACCATCGGCGGCGAGCGCCGGCTGGGTGGCGGCGAGCGCGTCGACGTCGTGCAGCCGCACAACCACAAGGCCCGCCTCGGCACCTACGGCAACGCCACCCAGCAGGACGCCCAGGACGCCATCGACGCGGCCCTCGCCGCCGCGCCGGCCTGGCGCGCGATGTCCTTCGACGACCGCGCGGCGATCATCCTGCGCGCCGCCGAGCTGCTGTCCGGACCGTGGCGCGAGACGCTGGCCGCCTCCACCATGCTCGGTCAGTCGAAGACCGCCCAGCAGGCCGAGATCGACACGCCCTGCGAGCTCATCGACTTCTGGCGCTTCAACGTCAAGTACGCCCGCGACCTGCTCGCCGAGCAGCCCCCGGCGAACTCCCCGGGCGTCTGGAACCGCCTCGACCACCGCCCCCTCGAGGGCTTCGTCTACGCGATCACGCCGTTCAACTTCACGGCCATCGCGGGCAACCTGCCCACCGCGCCCGCGCTGATGGGCAACGTCGTGGTGTGGAAGCCGAGCCCGACGCAGACCCACGCCGCCGTGCTGCTCCTGCAGCTGCTGGAGGAAGCGGGCCTGCCCAAGGGCGTCATCAACCTCGTCACCGGTGACGGCATCGAGGTCTCCAAGGTCGCTCTGGAGCACCGCGACCTCGCCGGCATCCACTTCACCGGCTCGACCAAGACCTTCCAGTACCTGTGGAAGACGGTCGGCAACAACATCGAGAAGTACCGCTCCTACCCGCGCATCGTCGGCGAGACCGGCGGCAAGGACTTCGTCGTCGCCCACCCGAGCGCCGACAAGGCCGTGCTGAAGACCGCGCTGACCCGCGGTGCCTTCGAGTACCAGGGCCAGAAGTGCTCGGCGACCTCCCGGGCGTACATCCCGGCGTCGATCTGGAACTCCGGCTTCAAGGAGGAGTTCGCGGCCGAGGTCGACTACATCACCATGGGCGATGTGACGGACCTGTCGAACTTCATCGGCGCGGTCATCGACGAGCGGGCGTTCGCCAAGAACAAGGCGGCGATCGACCGGGCGAAGCAGGACCCGACCTGCACGATCGTCGCGGGCGGCTCCTACGACGACTCGGTCGGCTACTTCGTCCGCCCGACCGTCGTCGAGTGCACCGACCCGGAGAACGAGGTCTTCACGACCGAGTACTTCGGCCCGTTCCTCGCCGTGCACGTCTACGAGGACGACAAGTACGACGAGATGCTGGAGCAGATGGAGTCGGTGTCCGCCTACGCGCTGACCGGCTCGGTCATCTCGGGCGACCGCGCCGCGGCGGCGTACACGATGGACAAGCTGCGCTACGCGGCCGGCAACTTCTACATCAACGACAAGTCGACCGGCGCCGTGGTCGGCCAGCAGCCCTTCGGCGGCGGCCGCGCCTCCGGCACCAACGACAAGGCCGGCGCCCCGCAGAACCTGATGCGCTGGACGCTGACCCGCGCCATCAAGGAGACGCTGGTCGCGCCGACCGACTACGCGTACCCGCACATGGGCTGACACCCCAACTTACGGGAAGGGGCCGGGTCTTGACTGACCCGGCCCCTTGCTGTCCGTCACCTTCGGTGCGGCTATTCGGCGATCTCCGTCCGCTCCCACCACTCGTACACCGGCAGCCTGCCCTCCGGTGTGTCCGTGTGCCGTGACGTCGGCCTGAAGTGCTCGTATCCACCGCGGAGCCTGATCTTCGCATCGGGGCCCGGGGACGGGGTCGGAACGATCCGCTCGGACAGATCGTCGGGGCCGCCCTCGAGGAACACCTTCGCCATGTCGTTCATGACGTCACCGTTCCCCTCGACGCAACCCTGTGTCCCGTACGCCCCGCAGGATCAGCCGAGTGGGCGAGCCGCCCGCCGGCCCGGTCCGTTGCCGATACTGGTCCGATGACCGCACCCACCTCCGCCGGCACCCCGCGCACCGTGCACACCGCCGACCTCACCCCCGCTGAACTGAGCGCGATCCGTGCCCTGTTGGACGACGCCTTCGACGGGGACTTCTCCGACGAGGACTTCGAGCACGGGCTCGGCGGTATCCACGCCCTCGTCCAGGACGACGCCGGGCGGGTCGTCGCGCACGGTTCGGTGATCATGCGGCGGGTGCGGTACCGGGACCGGTGGCTGCGGGTCGGGTACGTCGAGGCCGTCGCCGTGCGGGCCGATGCGCGGCGGACCGGGCTCGGGGGCCGGGTGATGGCGGAGCTGGAGCGGGTGATCGACCGGGCGTACGACGCGGGGATGCTGTCCGCGAGCGACGAGGGCGCGGCGCTGTACGCCGCTCGCGGCTGGGAGGTGTGGCGCGGGCGGGTCTGCGCGCTGGGACCCGAGGGCGTCGTGCATCTGCCGGACGAGGAAGGCACGACCTTCGTGCGGGCCGCTCTCGCCGGTGCGCTCGACCCCGCGTTCGAGCTGGTCTTCGACTGGCGGGACGGGGACGTGCTCTGACGGGGCGAAGAAGGAAAGCGCAGGTCAGTGGGGTGTGACCCAGTCGGCCGTCTCAGATAGTAGGAAGTCCGAGTAATTGTGGAGACAGACGCGCCGTCCTCCCTTAGTTTTGTAGAAGCCGAACGTCTCGCTCGATCAAGCGAATGGCGGTCGTGAGCCGGGCCCCTTGCAGGCAACCCCTGCGGCACCGCTCCCCGCCCCATCCGGCGTCTCGTATCCCCTGTCTGCACTCCCGGATTGTCGAAGGAGTCGATTTCCCATGGCCGAGACGACCGCCCGCCGCCGAGTCCGTCACCTCTCCCGCACGAGCGAGTCCGACCGCAAGAACGCCGCAGCGGCCCTCCAGCGCGCCCTCGACCGCAGGGACAACGGCGGAGCCACCGGCCACCAGGCCGCGTAGGCGCTGCCGCCGGTAGTACCGCGAAGTGTCGTTGTTCGAGTGCGGCGTCGTCGTGGCTGATCGCGCAGGGCGCTGACCTCAGGCCGATCAGCCGCCTCGCCGCACCTCGAAGTGGTCGATGCGCTCCCCGTTCTGCGCCAGTGCCGACACCTTCAGCCGGGGTTTCGCGCCGCTCTCCGCCTCCACCGTGAGGAAGGAGAAGCCCCGGTAGCGCACCCGCGACCACTGCACGCTCTCCGTCTTGGTGTCGCGTGACTTGGTCCACTTGAAGGTGTCGACCGACTCGCGCTCGGTCACATGCCCCTCGTAGCTCTCCTCGACGCCCGCGGGGAAGCCGTACAGCTCCTTGCCGCCGCCGCCCGCCGTGACGTACACGATGCCGTCCCGCGTCGGGTCCGTCGAGGTGCCGATGGGCACCTGCCTGCCGACCTCGCCGTTCTTGATGGCGTCCGTCCGCTCGTAGACGTGGTTGTGCCCGTTGATCACCAGGTCCACCTGGTGCCGGGCGAAGAGCGGCACCCACTCGGCCCGCACACCTCCGTCGGATGCGTGCGAGGACGTCGAGTACGCGCAGTGGTGGAAGAAGACGACGATGAAGTCGACGCCCTTCGCCGCCCGCAGCTCACCGAGCCGCTCGTCCAGCCACTTGGTCTGGCGGCCGTCCGTGTGGCCCCGGTTGGCGGGAATCTCGTACGACACGTCGTTGGCGTCCAGCGCCACGAAGCCGACGTTGCCGTAGGTGAAGGAGTACACGCCCGGGGCCGTACGGGAGTCGAAGCCGCTGTCCGGCAGGGACCAGCGGGCCAGCTGGCCGCCGTAGCCGTCCGGCGAGTACCAGGCCTCCATGTCGTGGTTGCCGGTCGTCACCATCCACGGCACCGACTTGGCCACCGACTCGGTCTGCTTGAGGTAACCGTCCCAGAAGCCGGGGTCGTAGGCGTCCGACTCCTTGCCGAGGCCCTTGACGTTCGCGTAGCAGATGTCGCCGGCGTGCAGGTGGAAGGCCGGGTTCTGGCCCAGCAGGAGTTTGTCGTTGGTGGCGGCCGCCTCGCTGACGCCCTGGTCGCCGAAGGCCGTGAAGGTGAAGGTCTCCGGGCTCGCGGGAGCCGTGCGGAAAGATGCGATCGTCGCGCGGTTCTTCGGGGCCGCCGGGTCGAAGCCGTCATGGCCCACGCCGTAGTAGTACGTCGTGCCGGGGCGCAGGGAGTCCAGCGCCGCGTGGACGTAGTACTGCTCCAACGCCGCGCGGATGCCCTGCAGTTCGGGGGTGTACAGATCGCGGATCTCGGCGTCGATCCGGCGGCTCAGGTCGTCGGGCCGCAGTCCGATCCGGACGTACGGCTTCTTCACCGCGGCCGGCACCTGCCAGGAGATCCGCATCTGCGCCTTCGGGTCGGCGCCGAAGGCCAGATGGCGGCCGAACGGGGCGACCGCGGAGCCCGGCACCTTCGTGAGGGTGGAAGCGGACGCCGAAACGGAGGGCTTCGCACCGGACGTGCCCGCCCCCGACCCCGAGCAGCCCGTCAGCAGACCGCCCGCCACCGCGCCCGCCGTCACCAGCGTGCGGCGCCTGGTCAGTTTCGTACGCAGGTACTCGTGCTGTTCCGCCATGCTCATACGGCTGGCGAGCTGGGGCGGGATGCCGAAGTCGGGGAGGTCCATGCTGGGAAAGTTCCCAGCACAGGCCAACGCCCGCCGTACGTACGGGTGAACGCCGGTCGACACGCAAACGCCGTCCCCCGTCGGGGTGTCCGTATCGCGGACATCGTGTGTCATCCCATGGGACGAGGAGTAGGGTGCCGACATGTCTCGCAGCCTCAATCTCGCAGTGATTCCCGGTGACGGCATCGGCCAGGAGGTCGTGGCCGAAGGCCTGAAGGTCCTCTCCGCCGTCCTTCCGCAGGATGTGAAGCTGGAGACCAAGGAGTACGACTTCGGCGCCCGGCGCTACCACGCCACGGGTGAGACCCTCACCGACGCCGACCTCGACGCCCTGAAGAAGCACGACGCGATCCTGCTCGGCGCGATCGGCGACCCGGGCGTGCCGTCGGGCGTCCTGGAGCGCGGTTTCCTGCTGAAGCTCCGCTTCGCCTTCGACCACCACGTCAACCTGCGTCCGTCGAAGCTCCTTCCGGGTGTCGCCACCCCCCTCGCCGGACAGCCCGAGATCGACTTCGTCGTGGTCCGCGAGGGCACCGAGGGCCCGTACACCGGCAACGGCGGCACCATCCGCAAGGGCACCGAGCACGAGGTCGCCACCGAGGTCTCCGTGAACACGGCCTTCGGTGTCGAGCGCGTGGTCCGCGACGCCTTCGCCCGCGCGCAGGCCCGCCCGCGCAAGAAGCTCGCGCTGATCCACAAGAACAACGTGCTGACCTTCGCCGGTCACCTGTGGACCAACATCTTCAACAAGGTGGCGGAGGAGTTCCCCGAGGTCGCCACCGAGTACATGCACGTCGACGCGGCGACCATCTACCTGGTCACGCAGCCCGAGCGCTTCGACGTCATCGTCACCGACAACCTCTTCGGCGACATCATCACCGACCTCGCCGCGGCCGTCTCCGGCGGCATCGGCGTCGCCGCGTCCGGGAACATCAACCCGTCCGGCGCGTTCCCGTCCATGTTCGAGCCGGTCCACGGCTCGGCCCCGGACATCGCCGGCCAGGGCAAGGCGGACCCCACCGCCACGGTTCTGTCCGTCGCCCTGCTCCTGCGCCACCTCGGCTACGACGCCGAGGCCGCCCGCATCGACGAGGCGGTCTCCGCCGACCTCGCCGAGCGCACCGGCAAGCCCGCCCGCAGCACGTCGGAGATCGGCGACGCGCTGGCCGTACGAGTAGCCGACTGACGCCCGTCGCGCTACTCGAACAACTTTCGAAGCCGTCGGGTCACTCGCACCCGGCGGCTTCCCCATGTCCGCCGCCGGGTGACACCATCAACCCCTGGATCGCGATTTCGCGCCGATCACGTCGAACAGGCCGATTTCTTCCACGGCACCCGCTTGAGATAATCGAACGCGGAGCCGCGGTACGAAGGAATGCTCGGACGTCCTAGCACTGGCCACAGGCAGTACTGGCGTGATCGCGGCCCGCCACAACGAAACCGGTGAAGGACATCTACTCATGACGACGCCCACGATCGAGCTCAAGCCGTCCGCCAGCCCGCTCTCCTCCGCAGACCGCGAGGCGATACTGGCCAACCCCGGGTTCGGCCGCCACTTCACCGACCACATGGTGACGATCAAGTGGACCGAGGGCCGAGGCTGGCACGACGGCCAGCTCGTGCCGTACGCGCCGCTCTCCCTCGACCCGGCCACGATGGTCCTGCACTACGCGCAGGAGATCTTCGAGGGCCTCAAGGCCTACCGTCAGCCCGACGGGTCCGTCGCCACGTTCCGTCCCGAGAAGAACGCCCTGCGTTTCCAGTCCTCCGCCCGCCGGCTCGGCATGCCCGAGCTGCCGGTCGAGACGTTCATCGAGGCCTGCGATGCGCTGGTGGGCCAGGACCAGGCCTGGGTCCCGACGCACGGTGGCGAGGAGTCCCTCTACCTGCGGCCGTTCATGTTCGCGACGGAGGTCGGCCTGGGCGTGAAGCCCGCGAGCGAGTACCTCTTCATCGTCATCGCCTCCCCGGCCGGGGCCTACTTCCCGGGCGGCGTCAAGCCGGTGTCCATCTGGGTCTCCGAGGACCACGTCCGCGCGGTGCCGGGCGGCATGGGCGACGCCAAGACGGGCGGCAACTACGCAGCCTCCCTGCTGGCCCAGGCCGAGGCCGCCGCCGAGGGCTGCGCCCAGGTCTGCTACCTGGACGCGGTCGAGCGCAAGTGGGTCGAGGAACTCGGCGGCATGAACCTGTACTTCGTGTACGGCGACAAGATCGTCACCCCGTCCCTCACCGGCTCCATTCTGGAGGGCGTCACCCGCGACTCCCTCCTGTCCGTCGCCCGTGACCTCGGCTACGAGGCCGAGGAGGGCCGCATCTCCGTCGACCAGTGGCAGCGCGACGCGGGGGACGGCACCCTCACCGAGGTCTTCGCCTGCGGGACGGCCGCCGTCATCACCCCGGTCGGCACCGTGAAGCGCACCGGCGCCCAGTGGCGGCAGGGCGACGGGGAGCCCGGCGAGGTCACGATGAAGCTGCGCCAGGCCCTTCTCGACGTGCAGCGGGGCAAGGTCGAGGACAAGCACGGCTGGATGCACAAGCTGGGCTAACTCTCGGCCTTGACCGTCAGGGCCGCCGCGGCCTCCGAGTCCGCGGCGGCCCTTTCGCGTACCGGAGCGGAGTCGGCGATCGTCAGCAGCACGTACGTCACCCCTCCCACCAGCCCCGACAGCAGGAAACTGCAGTCCACCCCGCCGGTCACGGCCAGCAGCGGCCCCTCGTACGACGGGAGCGAGACGGCCAGCAGGCCGACCGTCGCGCCCAGGGCCCATGCCACCGTCGCCGGGATGTTCCAGCCCGCCCGGTACCAGTAGATCCCGCCCCGCGCCCGGCGGTTGAAGACCTGGAGGGCCTCCGCGTCGTACACGCCACGGCAGCGTGCGAAGCCGATCAGGGTGATGACCGCCCACGGGGTGCCGATCGCCGTCAGCAGCAGGACGAAGGACGTCATCGCGTCCTGCGCGGACGAGTAGTAGTGGCCGACGAAGACACAGGCGGTGGCGATCACCGCGACCGTGTACGTGGCCGTCGCCCGGGACGCGCGCGGCAGGATGGCGTCCAGGTCGAGGCCCATGGAGTAGAGCATCAGGCCCGCGTTGCCGACCGACCCGGCGGAGGCGGCCAGCAGGAGCGGGACCAGGTACCAGCCGGGGGAGGCGGAGACCAGCGGTCCGGCGTAGTCGAGGGCGGCCCCCGCCGCGTACGCCGTGAAGGTGCCGAAGAGCTGGGGGATCAGCAGGCCGAGGGAGAGGCCGAGCCAGGTCGCGTGCAGCACCCGGCGGGAGGAGTGGCGGGCCGGCGAGATGTAGCGGGTGTAGTCGCCGAGCAGCGTGATGAAGGCGATCGGCCCGGACAGGCCCGCGGCCACCGTCGCCAGCAACCAGGTGGGCCAGAAGCCGCCCAGCAGATAGCCGCCCGCCTCCGGCAGCGCGCCGGTCGTGAAGTGTGGGGCGTAGGCGATCACACCGAGGACCAGCAGGGCCGTCATGCCGATCGCGAGGACGCGGGACATGGTGAGCAGCACGCGGTAGCCGTACACCGCTCCCGCGACGGTCGCCGCGGCCAGCAGTCCGTAGACCACGCCGTACGAGATTCCGCTCGCCGGCAGCCCGACCAGCCGGCCCAGCACGCCGACCATCACGTCGCCGCCGATCCACACGGTCAGGGCGGTGTAGCCGAGGGCCAGCAGGAGGCCGACCACCGAGCCGACGAGGCGGCCTCGCACGCCGAACTGGGCGCCCGAGGACGTGGACAGGTTCGTCGCCGTGCGCAGGGAGATCAGCGCGAGCGGGGCGGTCAGGGCCGTGCCGGCCACGGTGCCCACGACGACCGAGCTCACCGACGCCCACCAGTCCAGGCCGAACGACGGCGGCAGCCAGCCGAAGACGATCACTCCGAGGCAGAGGTTGGACCCCAGCAGGATCGAGACGAGATCCCGGGGCCCGCTCGTGCGTTCCCCGTCGGGGATGGTGTCGACTCCGCGCTGTTCCATCGGCATATTGGTCTCCCTCGGTTAGAACGACGTTCAATGTGATGTGTCCTAACCTCTGCCGTCAAGGTTTCGGTTGCATCAATCCAGTGTTTAGAGTGATGCTCTAAAGCGAGGACGACAAGGAGGTGCCGCGTTGTGAGACTGACCCCGACGGAACGTGACCGGCTGCTGCTCTTCGGAGCCGCCGAACTGGCCCGGGCCCGCCGGGCCAGAGGGCTCAGGCTGAACGTGCCCGAGGCGACCGCGCTCATCGCGGACACCGTCTGCGAGGCCGCCCGCGACGGCGCCCGCCTCGCCGAGGCGATCGAGCGTGCCCGGTCCGTGCTCGGGCCGGACGACGTGCTGCCGGGCGTGGCGGACGTCGTCACCGAGGTACATGTCGAGGCCGTCTTCGACGACGGCTCGCGGCTGGCGGTCGTGTCCGACCCCATCGGTGGCGGCGGGCCCGCGGACCAGGGCCCGGGCGCGCTGCTGCCGGGACCCGAGCACGCCGAGCCCGAGGCGGTCCTGCGGGTGATCGTGACGAACACCGCCACCGTGCCGGTCTCCGTGACCTCCCACTTCCACTTCTTCGAGGCCAACCCGCGCCTCGACTTCGACCGCGGCGCGTCCTACGGCATGCGCCTCGCCGTTCCGGCCGGGTCGTCGACGCGCTTCGGGCCGGGGGAGAGCGTCGAGGTCGGGCTGGTCCCGATCGGGGGCGAGCGGATCGCCATCGGGTTCGCGGGGCTCGTGGACGGGGCGCTGGACGCGCCGGGGGTGAAGGAAGAGGCCCTGCGCAGGGCCGCCGCCTGCGGATATCTGGGAGCCACGGCTCCAGGGGGCGAGTTTCAGGGAGCACAACGATGAATCCTCACGAGTACGCCGCCACCCACGGCCCCCGCGCCGGCGATCGCATCCGCCTCGGCGACTCCGGCCTGACGATCCGCGTCGAGTCGGACTCCCAGCGCTACGGCGACGAGTTCCTCGCCGGGTTCGGCAAGACCGCCCGGGACGGGCTGCACCTCAAGGCGGCCGCCGTCCGGGAGACCTGTGACGTGGTGATCAGCAACGTCGTCGTGATCGACGCGGCGCTGGGGATCCGCAAGGTCTCCATCGGCATCAGGGAGGGCCGGATCTGCTCGATCGGGCGGGCCGGGAACCCCGACACCCTCGACGGCGTCGACGTCGTGGTCGGCACGGGCACGTCGATCGTGTCCGGCGAGGGGCTCATCGCCACCGCCGGGTCCGTCGACACGCATGTGCACCTGCTGTCGCCGCGCATCATGGAGGCCTCGCTCGCCTCCGGCGTGACCACGATCATCGGGCAGGAGTTCGGGCCGGTGTGGGGCGTCGGCGTCAACTCCCCGTGGGCGCTGCGGCACGCGTTCAACGCCTTCGACGCCTGGCCCGTCAACATCGGCTTCCTGGGGCGCGGTTCCTCGTCGGACCGGGCCCCGCTCGTCGAGGCCCTCGCCGAGGGCGGCGCCTCCGGCTTCAAGGTGCACGAGGACATGGGCGCCCACACCCGGGCGCTGGACACGGCCCTGCGGGTCGCCGAGGAGTACGACGTCCAGGTCGCCCTGCACAGCGACGGCCTGAACGAGTGCCTCTCGGTCGAGGACACCCTGCGCGTACTGGAAGGCCGCACCATTCACGCCTTCCACATCGAGGGCTGCGGCGGCGGACACGTCCCGAACGTGCTGAAGATGGCCGGCGTCCCGAACGTCATCGGCTCCTCCACCAACCCGACCCTGCCCTTCGGCCGGGACGCGGTCGCCGAGCACTACGGCATGATCGTCTCCGTCCACGACCTGAAGACCGACCTGCCCGGCGACGCCGCCATGGCCCGCGACCGCATCCGCGCCGGGACGATGGGCGCCGAGGACGTGCTGCACGACCTGGGCGCGATCGGCATCACCTCGTCGGACGCGCAGGGCATGGGGCGCGCCGGCGAGACGGTCCGCCGTACCTTCGCGATGGCCGGGAAGATGAAGGCCGAGTTCGGCGCCCCGGACGACGGCGACGACAACGAGCGTGTCCTGCGCTACATGGCCAAGCTGACCATCAACCCGGCCATTGCGCACGGCCTCTCGCACGAGGTGGGGTCGATCGAGGTCGGCAAGCTCGCCGACATCGTGCTGTGGCGGCCGGAGTACTTCGGTGCCAAGCCGCAGCTGGTGCTGAAGTCCGGCTTCCCTGCCTACGGCGTGGTCGGCGACCCCAACGCGGCCACCGACACCTGCGAACCCCTCGTCCTGGGACCGCAGTTCGGGGCGTACGGCGCCACGCCCGCCGACATCTCCGTCGCCTTCGTCGCGCAGGCCGCCGTCGACCAGGGCAACGACACCATGCCGACCCGGCGCCGCAGGGTCGCCGTGCGCGGCACGCGCGGCATCGGGCCGGCCGACCTGCGCCTCAACTCCCGTACCGGCGCCGTCGACGTGGACCAGCGCACCGGCCTGGTCACCCTCGACGGTGAGCCGCTGCGCTCCGAACCGGCCGACTCGGTCTCCCTCAACCGCCTCTATTTCCTGTGACGTTCAGACAAGGACCCGCCATGACGACCCCCGCCGCCGACGGCTTCCGCATGCCCGCCGAGTGGGCCCCGCACGAGCGCACCTGGATGGCCTGGCCGGGGCCGAACCCGACCTTCGAGGACCCGGACGACCTCGCGGCCTCCCGGATCGCCTGGGCGTCCGTCGCCCGCGCGGTCCGCCGCTTCGAGCCGGTGACGGTGGTGTGCGGCCCCGGCCAGTCGGCCGAGGCCCGCGCGCTGCTCGGCCATGACGTCGAGACGGTCGAGCGGGACCTCGACGACGCCTGGATGCGTGACATCGGCCCGACCTTCCTCACCGACGCCAAGGGTCGACTCGCGGCCGTCGACTGGACGTTCAACGGCTGGGGCGCCCAGGACTGGGCCCGCTGGGAGCACGACGAGAAGATCGCCGCGTACGTCTCCGACCTCGCGGGGTCGGCCAGGACGTACGCCTCGAAGCTTGTCAACGAAGGCGGTGCGATCCACGTCGACGGCGAGGGCACCGTCCTGCTCACGGAGACGGTCCAGCTCGGCCCGGAGCGCAATCCGCACTGGACGCGCGAGCAGGTGGAGGCGGAGATCCACGCCCACCTGGGCACCCGCAAGGCGATCTGGCTGCCGCGCGGCCTGACCGGCGACTACCCTCCCCCACTGCCCGAAAGGCGTGGGGGCACCCCCAACGTCTTCGGCACCCTCGGCCATGTCGACATCGTCGCCGCCTTCGCCCGCCCCGGCGTGGTCGTGGCCCATGTGCAGCCGGACCCGGCCCACCCCGACCACGAGGTGACCAAGGAGATCGTCGGTCTGCTGAAGTCGCAGACGGACGCCCGCGGCCGGCGCCTGGAGGTCGTCGAGGTGCCCGCGCCGACCGTCCTGGAGGCGGACGGCCACTGGGCCGACTACTCCTACATCAACCACTACCTCTGCAACGGCGGCGTGGTGCTGTGCGGCTTCGACGACCCGCGCGACGAGATCGCGGCCGGCATCTTCCGCCGGCTCTTCCCGGAGCGGACGGTGACGCTGGTCGACGCCCGGACGGTCTTCGCCGGTGGCGGGGGCATCCACTGCATTACCCAGCAGCAGCCGAAGGCCGGGGTCAGGTAGAACGTACGGGTGAACGTACTGCTGCTCTGCACGGCCTGTGGCCACCGCCTCACCGAGCCGCTGCGCCTGCTGCCCGAGGTGCCGCCGCGACCCGAGTACGAGGGGCGCAAGAACCCCGACGGCTCGCGGCACGCCCCGGCGACCATGCCGCGCGGGACGTACGCGGTGGACCCGGAGCCGTGCGGGGCGCCGTATGTGCCGCACCCCGATCCGGACTGGTGCGACGCCGCCAACCCGGGGAACGTGTGCATGGGCGACCCCGACGGCCAGGGCTTCCTGATGTCCGCCGGGCCGCGTGACACTCTGGTCGTCCACCCCGGCGACGCTCGCGAGCGGCTGGAGCACAATCCGGCGACGACGGAGTTCGGCTGCTGCGGTCCCCCCGGACGCGAGGGTCCCAACGCGGTGTGCGGCGGGTGTGGCGCGGTGGCGGCGACGGAGTTCCGGGACTGCACCGGGGCGTACGAGACGCACTTCCTTCCCGAGGCCGTGCGGGTGAGCGGCGCATGAGCCAGACCCCGTCGTCCCGCCGCCGTACCCCCGCCCCACCCCGCGAGGACGTCCTCGCCGCGGCCATGGAGATGATCGCCGAACGCGGCCTGGAGAAGCTCACCATGGCCGCCCTCGGCCGTGAGGTCGGCATGAGCAGCGGCCATCTGCTCTACTACTTCCACTCCAAGGACGAGCTGCTGCTGCGGACCCTGGAGTGGAGCGAGGGCCGGCTCGGCGCCGAGCGCGGGCGGCTGCTCACCCGGACCGCCTCCGCCCGCGAACGCCTCGACGCATACGTCGACCTGTACGTCCCCGACGGCCACCGCGACCCCCACTGGACGCTGTGGCTGGAGGTCTGGAACCGCTCGCAGAACGCCGACGACGACGCCCGCGACCGCCAGGCCGCCATCGAGGGCGCCTGGCACCGCGACCTGGTGGCGCTGCTGGCGGAGGGGGTGTCGAGGGGCGAGTTCCGAGCGGTCGACCCGGACCGGTTCGCCGCCCGCTTGCGGGCCCTGCTGGACGGCTTCTCCATCCACGTGGCCATCGGGCTGCGGGGCACGGACCGGGGGACGATTCTCGGCCACGTACGGGAGTTCCTGGACGAGGGCCTCCTCGCGGACGCCTGACCTCCCGCCCGGGTTGTACGCAATAAGACCCATTGACCCTGTGGCCGGTGATGCGTTTGCCTCGTTTCGAACTCCCGGCGGGGGCCGGGTGGTGGAGCGTCGGCGGGGACCACAGGGGGGAACATGTCCGGAGTCGCACGTGTGTCCAGAGCCTCGTTAGGCACGGCGCTGCTCGCGCTCGCCGGGACTGCGGCACCGAGCGCCGACGCGGCGCCCCGCCCGCCGCTCGTCGAGCGCGTCAGCACCGCCGCCGACGGCACCCAGGCCGACGGCCCCTCGAACGACGCCGCGATCAGCGCGGACGGCCGTCATACCGCGTTCGTGTCCACCGCGCCGAGCTTCGGCTGCGCGCACTTCACCCCGTGCCTGCTCGTGAAGGACCTGACCGGCGGCGGGGTCACCAGGGTCGACCTCGGCAGCGGCTACACGTACGGCTCGCCGATGCCGAGCGCCGACGGGAGCCGCATCGCCTTCTCCGCGGGCACCCGGTTCCTCGCGCCCTACCTGTACGACCGCGCCACCGGTCGCGCGGAGCGGGTGTGGCCCGAGAACCCGCCCGGCTCCAACGAGTTGGGGCGCGTGCAGTCCATCAGCCCTGACGGCACGCACGTCGCGTACACCATCGGCAACCGCAACGGCTCGGAGAACTTCCGGCTGCTGTACGTCCGCGACACGGCCACCGGCACCGACGAACTGATCTCACCGGCCGAGGAGGGCGACAAACCCGGGGCCTCGGTGAGCGGCGACGGCGAGCGGGTCGCCTACTCCGTCCGCAGCGGCTCCGAGGAGGACCCGGCCGACGTCTTCGTCAAGGACCGGGCCACGGGCGAGCGGACCCAGGTCGACACGGACCTCGGCGCCGCCTACCTGGTCCGCATCACGGCGGACGGCCGTCGCGTCCTTCTCGAAGCGGAGGGCGGCCTGTACGTCCACGACCTGCGCAGGGGCACCTCGCGGCGGGTGGCCGAGGGGACGACGTCCTCCGTCACGGCGGACGGCCGGTACGCCGTCGTCTCGGGTGCGGACGGCACGCGGGTGCGCGATCTGCGGACCGGGCTGCGCGGCGCCGCCCTGCCGCCGAGCGCCCAGGTCATGGAGGGCGCGCTGGCCGACAAGGGCCGTGCGGTGGCGTTCAGTTCGACGGCATCCCACCTGGTGCCGGGCGACACCAACGCCGAGTCGGACGTGTTCGTCCTCTCCGGCGCACTCCGTGAGAACCCGGCCCCGATGCCGTCCGTCACCGAGCGGATCAGCATGACGGGAGACGGACAGCAGCGGCCCGGGGCGTCGTACGACCCGGTGCTGGGCGCGGACAAGGTCGTCGCGTTCACGTCGGACGACGACGTCTTCGTCAACGCGGCCGGAGGCATCGGCCAGGTCAACTCCGGCACACAGAAGCCGGCGTCCGAAGGCACGCCCTGCTCCAGCGGACGCATGGTCGGCTATGGGGCTCCATACGAACCCGACGGAGGGCCGGGCGTCCACATCCGCAACCGCTCGGTCGGCAAGCTGACCAGTCTGGCTTCCTACCAGGGCGTCCGCTTCACCTGGATGGGACAGCCCGCGGTGGACCCCAGCTGCCAGTGGATCACCTACGCCGCCACGCTGCCCGCGACCGACGCCGACCCGCATCCGCAATCCCGCGTCTACCGCTTCCGCTTCAACGGCGGCACCACCGACGTCGTCAGCGCGCCCACGGGCGAGGCGGCGCGCAAGCCCTCCATCAGCTACGACGGCCGGTACATCGCCTTCGAGCAGGGCGGCGGCGTCCAGGTCCGCGACCTGGACACCGGCGCCCTGGAGCAGGCCGGAGCCGAAGGCGCCGCAGCTCCTACCCTGAGCGAGGACGGCCGCCGGGTCGCCTTCCAGCAGGGCGACGAGATCCACGTCCGTGACCTCGACGCGGGGACGACGACTCGGGTCAGGGGCACCGAGCCCGCGCTCTCCGGCAGCGGTACGCACCTCGCGTACACCTCGCGAGACGCCGTATTCCTGCTCGAACTCGCCACCGGGAAACGGCAGTTGGTCAGCGTCGACCGCTGGGGCGGCCGCAACGACCTCCCGGCCCGGGACCCCTCCGTCAACGCCGACGGCACTGTCGTCGCATTCGAGTCGGCGTCACCCGATCTGGTGGAGGGGGACACCAACGGGGTGTCGGACGTCTTCCTGCGGACAGTTCAATGACAACGACCATCAACGGGGGAACAACCATGCACAGCACCAAGCGAGTTGTCGCACTCGCCATCGCCCTGGCCGCCGCGACGGCGACGCTGTCGGGCACGTCGGCGGGCGCCGCACCCGGGGCGCCGTACACCGAGAAGGCGAGCGTGGCGCCGGACGGCACGGACGGCAACCGTGCCTCCGACGGGCAGAGCCTGAGCGCCGACGGCCGCTATCTGGCCTTCGTCTCCGACGCCGACAACCTCGTCGCGGGCGACTCCAACGGCGTCGCCGACGCGTTCGTGCGCGACCTGCGGACCGGTGTCACCCGTCTGGCGAGCACCGCGGCGGACGGCAGCCCGGGGGACGCGAACGTCCTGGACGTCTCGCTGAGCGCCGACGGCCGGTACCTGGCGTTCACGTCCAACCCCACCTACAACACCGCCGACAACCACATCTTCGTCAAGGACCTGCGGACCGGCGCCCTCCAGCGCATCGACGACGCCGTCGACCCGGGCTACAGCGCCGGCAGCATGCCGGCCCTCAGCGCCGACGGCCGCTATGTCGCCTTCGTCGCCCTGCACACCAGCGACGCGGGCCCGGCGGGCGACAGGTCGAACCGGGTCTACCGCGTCGACCGCGTCACCGGCGAGCGGGTCCGCGTCAGCCAGGTCCCCGGCGAGGGCGCCTGGAAGTCCGCCGCCACCCAGCCGACCATCAGCGCGGACGGCGACAAGGTCGGCTACCAGTTCTTCGTGCCGTACCCCACCCGGGGCGACTGGAGCGACGCCTACGTCCGTGACGTGCGCAGCGGTGAACTGACCCAGGTCGACAAGGCGCCGGACGGCGCGGCGTCCGACGGGCACACCGAGTACCCGCAGGTCAGCGCCGACGGCCGGTACGCGGTGTTCAACTCGCTGGACTCGAAGCTGACGCCGGGCGACACCAACGGCACCCACAACGTCTTCGTCCGGGATCTGAGGACGGGGGACCTGCGCCGCATCGACGCCGCCGACCCGGCCGCCCACACCGGCTTCGCCCGGCTCAGCGCGGACAGCAGGTACCTAGCGTTCGGCGCGGCCGCCCCGGGCGACCCGAACTCCGCACGCCAGGTGTACGTGCGCGACCTGCGCACCGGACGCACGGTGCTCGTCAGCGCCGCGGCGCAGGGCGGCCCGAGCGCCGACTACGCGGAGTACCCGGTGATCGACCAGCACGGCCGCACGGTCGCCTTCAGCAGCCGTGGCGCCGACCTGGTGCCGGACGACACCCAGGACACCACGCACGTCTACGTCCGCCACCTGCGGTGATCAGCGCAGTGCTCGCATCCTGAGACGGACGGTGAGCACGGGGTCGACTTGTGCCAGACTGCCCCCGTGCTCTCGTTCGCCATGATTATTGGCAGCAGGCGCGCCGGTCCGCAGTGACCACCACGTACGACCAGGTACGGGTGGACACCGTCGTCCTCGACCCGCGCGCAGACCTCTCGCACCCGCGAGAGGTTTTTCTGTTTCCCGGCCCACCCGCAGCCGGGCGGAGAGCGTGAGGGACCATAGGTGGGGACGGTGGAGCCGGTCATTCCGGTAGACCGAGATCCAATACAGGAGCCTTACGACCATGTCGGTAACCAGCGAGCTCGACGACTCGTTCCACGTCTTCGACACCACCCTGCGCGACGGCGCCCAGCGGGAGGGCATCAACCTCACCGTCGCCGACAAGCTGGCCATTGCCCGTCACCTGGACGACTTCGGCGTGGGCTTCATCGAGGGCGGCTGGCCGGGCGCCAACCCCCGCGACACCGAGTTCTTCGCGCGCGCCCAGCAGGAGATCTCCTTCCGGCACGCCCAGTTGGTCGCCTTCGGCGCCACCCGCCGCGCGGGCGGCAAGGCGTCCGAGGACCCGCAGGTCAACGCACTCCTGGACTCCGGCGCCCCGGTGATCACCCTCGTCGCCAAGTCCCACGACCGGCACGTCGAGCTCGCCCTGCGCACCACCCTGGACGAGAACCTGGAGATGGTCCGCGACACCGTGTCGTACCTGCGGGAGCAGGGCCGCCGTGTCTTCGTCGACTGCGAGCACTTCTTCGACGGCTACCGCGCCAACCCCGAGTACGCGAAAGCCGTCGTCCGTACGGCCTCGGAGGCCGGCGCGGACGTCGTCATCCTGTGCGACACCAACGGCGGCATGCTCCCCGCCCAGGTCCAGGCGGTCGTCTCGACGGTCCTCGCCGACACCGGCGCCCGGCTCGGCATCCACGCCCAGGACGACACCGGCTGCGCGGTCGCCAACACCCTCGCTGCCGTCGACGCGGGCGCGACCCACGTCCAGTGCACGGCCAACGGCTACGGCGAGCGGGTCGGCAACGCCAACCTCTTCCCGGTGGTGGCGGCCCTCGAGCTGAAGTACGGCAAGAAGGTCCTTCCCGACGGCCACCTCCGTGAGATGACCCGCATCTCGCACGCCATCGCCGAGGTCGTGAACCTCACGCCGTCCACGCACCAGCCGTACGTCGGGGTCTCCGCCTTCGCGCACAAGGCCGGCCTGCACGCCTCCGCGATCAAGGTCGACCCGGACCTGTACCAGCACATCGACCCCGAGCAGGTCGGCAACACCATGCGGATGCTGGTCTCCGACATGGCGGGCCGCGCCTCGATCGAGCTCAAGGGCAAGGAGCTCGGCATCGAGCTCGGCGGCGACCGGGAACTGGTCGGCCGGGTGGTCGAGCGGGTGAAGGAACGCGAGCTCGAGGGCTACACGTACGAGGCCGCCGACGCCAGCTTCGAACTCCTGCTCCGCACCGAGGTCGAGGGCAAGCCCCTGAAGTACTTCCAGGTCGAGTCCTGGCGCGCGATCGTCGAGGACCGCCCCGACGGCAGCCACGCGAACGAGGCCACGGTCAAGCTCTTCGCCAAGGGCGAGCGCATCGTCGCCACGGCGGAGGGCAACGGACCGGTCAACGCCCTCGACCGCGCGCTGCGGGTGGCCCTGGAGAAGATCTACCCTCAGCTCGCCAAGCTGGACCTCGTCGACTACAAGGTCCGCATCCTGGAGGGCGTGCACGGCACCCAGTCCACGACCCGCGTCCTGATCTCCACGTCCGACGGGGCGGGCGAATGGTCCACGGTCGGCGTCGCCGAGAACGTCATCGCGGCGTCCTGGCAGGCGCTGGAGGACGCGTACACGTACGGGCTGTTGCGGGCCGGGGTGACGCCGGCCGAGTAGGCCGAACGGACCTCGCCACCTGCGCCGGGCCCGCCGTCCACGGCACAGTGGAGCCATGGACGACAAGGACGTCACGGACACGGACGCCCGGCATTTCCTGGCCCGGGGGCAGGTGGCGAGCCGCCTGCCGGCCCAGGACCTGGAGCGGGCCCGGCGCTTCTACTCCGAGAAGCTCGGTCTGGACCCGGTCGACGAACGGCCGGGCGGGCTGCTGTACCGGTGCGGCGGCACGGAGTTCGCCCTGTACCAGTCGACCGGAGCCTCCCCCGGCACGTTCACCCAGATGGGGTGGCAGGTCGAGGACGTCGATGCGGTCGTCGCGGAACTCGGGCGGCGCGGCGTGGAGTTCGAGGACGTCGACGTGCCCGGGCTCCGCACGACGAACGGCATCGCCGAAGTCCAGGGCCACTACCCGAGCAAGGGCTTCCGCGGGGAGCGCGCCGCCTGGTTCCACGACAGCGAGGGCAACCTGCTCGGCATCGGCGAGCCGTTCGTCTGAGCCGGCGCCCTACTGCAGACGCCACTTCTGGTTCGCGGCGCCCGTGCAGCTCCAGATCTGCGCGCGGGCGCCGTTCGCCGAGGAGTTGTCCGTCACGTCGAGGCACTTGTCCGCGGCGCGGTTGACCAGGTCGCCCGTCGTCGCGTTGTACGACCACGCTTGCGCCCCCGACCCGTTGCAGCCGTACAGCTGGACCTTCGCGCCGTTCGCGGTCGCGCCGGACGTGACGTCCAGGCACTTGCCCAGCGACCGCACCGACCCGTCGGCCTGTACGGTCCACCGCTGGGCGGTCGAGCCGTTGCAGTCGTAGAGCTGGACCGCCGTACCGTCGGCCGACGAACCGCCCGCCACGTCAAGGCACTTACCGGCGAGGCCCACCAAGGTTCCCGACTGCGACGGGCCCTCAGTCTGGGTGCCCGACCAGGTGAACGTCGCCGACGTCTTGCCGGGAAGCGAGTAAGTGGCGTGCTGTGAACCCCAGTTGATCGTGACGGTCCTGGCAGCCGAAGAGTCGTTGTAGGCGATCAGCGCCTTGGATCCGTCGGGGTTGCGCCACGCCACGTTCGGCACCGCCGACGACGCCGTGGACGCGATGCGCTGGGCGCCCGGCTTCACGAACTTCGTCAGGTGGCCCATCGTGTAGTACTCGACGGTGTAGTCGACCTGCCCGTGCCGGGAGTCCCCGTTGTGGACGGTGATCAGACCGTCGCAGGTCCCGCAGCCGCCGTTGTGCGGACCTCGGTTCTGGTCCAGCGCGAGCGACCACTTGGTCACCGACTTCGCCCAGTTCCGGGTGTAGTCGATGATGTTCATCATGTCCTCGCGCTGCTGGTTCGCGATCCAGGTGCCACCGGAGTGCTCGGTCCCGAAGGCGTCCAGCTGCGGATACTGGTCGTGCACCTGCGTCTGCTTGGCCACGTCGCCGCCGTAGCCGTGCCAGGCGATCCCGCCGAAGTTCGGGTGGTTGCGGACGGCCGCGTCGTCGACCGTCTGCGCGGCGTAGGCGTCGTAGGTGTCCCAGTTCCAGTCGTGCGCCAGCACCTTCGTCGACAGCCCGGCGTTCTGGAGCTTCGGCAGCAGCTCGTTCTTCGTGAAGTACGCGAGTCCGCTCGCGTTCCAGCTCATCGACGGATAGCCCGAGCAGCAGGTCGGCTCGTTCTGCGCGGTGACGTGCGAGATCGGGATGCCCTGGGCCTGGTAGGCCTGCACGTACTTCACGAAGTACGAGGCGTACGCCCCGTAGTGCTCCGCCTTCAGCCAGCCGCCGTTGAGCTGCCCGTTGTCCTTCATCCAGGCGGGCGCCGTCCACGGCGAGGCCATCACGGTGAGCCCCGGGTTGAGCTGACGCGCCTGCTTCGTCAGCGGCACGACGTCCTGGAGATCGTGGGCGATCGAGAACTCGGAGAGGTCCGGGTCGGTCTGCCCGGCGGGCATGTCGTCGTACGTGTAGCCGAAGCGGGCGAGGTCCGAGCCGCCCATGGGGTTGCGCAGGAACGACAGTCCGATGCCCTCCGTGGGGGAGAACAGTTTGCGCATGGTCTCGTCCCGGGTGGCCTGCGACAACGCGCCGCTGCCGTCCATCAGCCAGGCCGCGGTGTCCGTGAAGGACGCGCCACCGCCGGTGAAGGACTGGTAGCGGGTGTTCTCGTCGACGGTGATGTTCTCACCGCTGCCGCCGGAGCCCGCCTGGAAGGCGAACGGCGTCTGCGGCTGGAGCCCGCGGGTCACATGGCGTCCGCCGGTGTCGTCCGTCGTGGTGAGCCAGGCGGTGACCTGTTCGCCGGCGGCCTGCGCGGGTGTGGCCGCCGTGAAGCCGGCCGTGGTGAGAAGCCCGGCGAGCAGCAGGCCGAGCGTCCGGGTGGACCGAGTGGATGGCGTGGAACGCGAGGATCGAGTGGATCTCCTCATGGAGCGCCGCCCTTCTGGCGGTGGGGGATGGGGGCGTGCGAGGCGTGAGTAAATGACGGGTTCGCATACGCGTCAAGGGGTCGCGCGTTCATGAGGTGAAGGGACAACGGCACTGCTCCAGCCAGGAGTTGAGCGCGCACCGGGTCTGACGTGAAGTCTTGACGCCAGTCGGCGCCCCCAGTTAACTCAAGGCGTGAGGTAAGTCATAAGCGGACCATGAGAGTCGAGGGACGTTCCATGCGAAGCACCGCCCTGCTCGTCTCCGCAGCCCTCAGCACCACTCTGCTCACGCTCACCGCAGCCGACCCCCGCGTCCGGCGCCATGAAGTGCGCGGTGCTGATCGTCTCCGGGCGTCCGCAGCCGGTCGACGACGAGCGGCTCGCCGGGACCGACGCGCCGGTCGCCTCCTGGCTGCCGGGCACCGAGGGCGACGGCGTGGCGGACGTGCTGCACGGGAAGCGCGCCTTGGAGGGCGCCGCGATCCTGAGGGCGCTCGGCATCGAGGTCCGGGCGGCCGAGAGGGCCGGGGCGCAGCAGGCGGGCCGCGCGCTCGTCACCAAGGCCCGGCTGATCGTCCAGCACGAGGCCGCCGGCACGGGGCTCACCGAGGGGTCGGCGAAGCCCTTCGCCGACGCCGGGCATCTGCTGCTGACGGGCCGGTACGGGCGGTGGTGGAGGGGCTGAGCGCGGCGTACCGAGCGGTCTGAGCCGCCGTACGGTACGCGGCGGCCGCCGTGGGGGCGCCGGGCCCGGTGGGAATCCAGCCACCTGGACCGGCGCCTTTGCCCGTCCCATCAGGTAGCGTCGAGAGTATGAGGACTCCGCTCTTCCGGGGACTCATGCGCTTGCTGATCGTGCCGGTCGCCGCAACCGCGGCGGTGCTCGTGGCCGGCCCGCCCGGCGCACATGCGGCCACGGATGTTTCCCGGGTTGCCGAGGCGCTGCGCGATGATCCCGTCTACGTGGATCCCGCAGCCTCGGACCAGTTGTCGTCGGCCGACGCGGAAGCGCTCGCCGACAAGATCAAGGACGCCGACAAACCGGTGTTCATCGCCGTCCTGCCGGCCGACCAGCCGACCAGGAACCTGTTGCTGAACCTCCGCACGGAAACCGGTGTGACGGGCCTGTACGGCGTCCACGTCGGTGATCGCTTCGACGCGGCGGCCGACTCCTCGGTGATGTCCCGCCAGGCTGTGGACAACCTGGTCTCCTCGGTGCAGACCGCCGGCGATCCCAAGGCCCAGCTGAACGACTTCGTCGACTCGGCCCTGCGCAACGTGAACGGCACGGCCCCGGCCAGTTGGAGCGACGGCGGGGGCGGCAACGGCGTGGACGCCGGCACTCTGATCGCCGTCGGCGCGGTGCTGGCGGCGGGCGGCGCGGGCGCGTACACGCTGGTCAGGCGCAAGCGGCAGCGCCGCGAGGCGGAGCAGCGGGCGGCGCTGGAGAAGCTGCGGGTCGTCGTCGACGAGGACATCACCGCCTTCGGCGAGGAACTGGACCGCCTGGACTTCCACCCGGGCGAAGCCGGCGCCGACGACGCGATGCGCGCGGACTACGAGAGCGCCCTGGACGCCTACGAAAAGGCGAAACGGCTGATGGACTCGGCCCGCAAACCGGAGGACGTCAAAGCAGTCACCCAGGCCCTGGCGGACGGCCGCTTCTCCCTCACCCAGCTGGCCGCCCGCCGGGAACACCAGCCCCTGCCCGAACGCCGGCCGCCCTGCTTCTTCGACCCGCGGCACGGCCCGGCGGTGGCCGACGAGACCTGGACCCCGCCCGGCGGCACCGCCCGCGAGGTCCCGGTCTGCGCGGCCGACCGAACCCGCCTCTCCGAGGGCCGCGACCCCGTGATCCGCGAGGTGGACACCGAGTACGGCCGCCGCCCCTACTGGGATGCCGGCCCGGCCTACGGCCCCTGGGCAGGCGGCTACTTCGGCGGCGGCATCCTCCCGGGCCTCCTCATCGGCACCCTGCTCGGCAGCATGATGGCCACGCCCGCCTACGCCGCCGACTACGGAGGGGGCGACGGCTACGGCGGTGGCGGCTACGAGGGCGGCGACGTCTCCGGCGCCGACTTCGACAGCGGGGACTTCGGGGGCGGGTTCGGCGGCGGGGACTTCGGTGGGGGAGGAGGGTTCGACGGCGGAGGGTTCTGAGGAACCTTGTGTTCTGCCGCGATCAAGGCGGCGGACGTGAGCCCGGTCGGGCCCCGTGTCAGGCCAGCTCCCTCGCCGACGCGACCACGACGCCGTACGCGTCGGCGACGGCCGCCAGCGCACTGCGGTGCAGCTCGTCGGCGGACACATCCACGATCGACCGGGTGGCACAGGCGTCCGCGGGCACCGTCGGCTTGTTGCCGCGCAGGGCCGCGGACGCCGTCGTGTACGCGACGCACATGTGGGTCATGAACCCGGCGACGATCACCGTCTCGTTCCCCGCCTCGTCCACGAGCTTGCCGAGGTCGGTCCCGTGGAAGGAGTCCGGGGCCTGCTTGACGACCACGGACTCGCCCTCGACGGGCGCGACGTCGGGGTGTATCCGGCCGATCTCGGTGCGGATGTCGTACAGCGAACCCTCGCCGTCGTCGTGCTGGACGTGGATGACCTCGGCTCCCGCCTCGCGGGCCCGGGACAGCAGCTCCGACGCCGCCTGCAGGGCGGGCTTCCAGCCGTCGAGTTCCATCGCACCGCGGGTGTAGGTGTTCTGGTAGTCGATGAGGATCAGCGTCGAGGACGCGAGGGTCGCGGGGGTGTCGTCGGCACCGCCGAGTTCGCGCAGCGTCTTACTGGCCACAGGGCTTCTCCAGGGGTTGGGGGACTTGAGGTTCCGAGGGCTGGTTGAACGATTGAAACCGCTGCTCAACAGCCTGTTGAACACGTATGCGACGCTATGACCCGCACCGGGCTGTCGGCAATGACGTGCAGTTCGCAGAAACCGACACCCGCGTGCGCGAGGGAGGCAGGGGGGCACAGGGTGGGGACCGTGAACCGGTTGATCGTGATCGTGCTGTTCGAGGGCGTCGACCTCCTCGACGTCACCGGCCCGCCGGAGGTGTTCTCCCTCGTCCCGCACGAAACCACCGGGGGCGTCGGCTACGAGGTCGTGCTGGCCGCCGAGACGACCGCGCCGGTGACGACGGCGGCCGGCGTGCGGATCCTGCCCGACACCACGTTCTCCGAGGTCGCCGAACGGACCATCGACACCCTCCTCGTCCCCGGCTCCGTCGAGGTGGACGGCGACCGCCGCATCCACCCCGTCACCGACCCCGGCACGGTGGCCCGGGTGAAGGCGCTGGCCGGCCGGACCCGACGGGTGGCCTCGGTGTGCGTCGGCGCGCACATCCTCGCCGCCGCGGGGCTCCTCGACGGCAAGCGGGCCACCACGCACTGGTCCACCGCGCAGCGGCTCGCCGCCGACCATCCGGCGGTGCGGGTCGACCCGGATCCGATCTTCATCCGCGAGGAGGGCGAGATCTGGACCGGCGCGGGGATCAGCGCCTGCCTGGATCTGTCCCTGGCCCTGGTCGCGGAGGACTTCGGGGAGCAGGTCGCGCTGCGCGTCGCCCGCCAACTCGTGATGTACCTGAAGCGGCCCGGCGGGCAGTCCCAGTTCAGCGTGCCGCTGGAGCCGGTGTCCACGACCAGGCGCATCGAGGACCTCCGGCATCACGTCCTGAACAACCTCGACCAGCGCCTCACGGTCCCGGACCTGGCCGCGTACGCGCATGTCAGCGACCGCCAGCTGACCCGGA
Source organism: Streptomyces sp. NBC_00299 (assembly GCF_036173045.1). GTDB lineage: Bacteria > Actinomycetota > Actinomycetes > Streptomycetales > Streptomycetaceae > Streptomyces > Streptomyces machairae. Next base: position 2,893,770 of record NZ_CP108039.1, on the reverse strand, counting down.
TCTTCAAGTCCGAACTCGGCATGACGCCGCACGCCTACATCGAGTCGGCCCGGGTCGAGTCGGCCGGCAACCTGCTGGAGAGCACCGACGCCACGCTGGAACGGGTCGCCACACTCTGCGGGTTCGGCACCGTCGACACCCTCATCCGGGCATTCCGCCGCCGGCACGCCACGACGCCGAGCGAGTACCGGGCGAGGTTCCGGGCCGCTCCGGTCCGGGTGACGGCCGAAGCCGGGTGACGGCCGAAAGCGGGTGACGGCCGAAACCGGGTGACGGCCGAAACCGGGTGAGTGAAGCGTGTGCGGCGTGGGGCGGCGCGGCGCGGGCCCGGCGTCCGAAGACACCGGGCCCGCGATGCAGCAAGCTCAGATGTGCGGGGAAGTCACAGAGACGACGCCGCAGAGGCGATCGCCGAGGCGAAGGTGGAGACCTCGGTGTAGACGCCGGGGGCGTTCGGGCGGGCGCAGCCTATGCCCCAGCTGACGATGCCGACCTGGATCCAGGCGTTGCTCGCGTCGCGGCGGAACATCGGGCCGCCGGAGTCGCCCTGGCAGGTGTCGACGCCGCCGGACGGGAAGCCGGCGCAGATCTCCTCGTTGGCGATGAGGCCGCTGTAGCCGCTGTAGGAGCGGCACTGGGCGTCGCTGACGAACGGCACGTTGGCCTTGAGCATGTACCGCTGCTGGGCACCGCCCTCACGGGCCGCGCCCCAGCCGGCCACGGTGAAGGTGCCGGTGTTGTACTGCGAGGTGGTGGCGATCTTCAGCGTCGGCAGGTTGATCGGCGCGGCGAGCTTGATGAGCGCCCAGTCCTTGCCGTCGCCGTTGTAGCCGGGGGCCCGGTACACGTACGTGGAACGGACCTGGACGCGGCCGCTGGTGGACTGCAGGTCCACGACGCCGGCGGTGGCGGTGATGCTGGTGTTCGGGCCGGTCGCGCCCACACAGTGCGCGGCGGTGAGCACGATCTGCTGGGTGTAGAGGGCGCCGCCACAGCCCATGGAGAGCCGGACCATGAACGGGAACTCGCCCTGCGAGGCACGGGTTCCGCCGACGACGCGCGAGTCCGCGGCCTGCGCGGCCGAGACGGGCTGAAGGCTGACGATCGCGAGAGCGGCGGCGCCGAGGACCGCGCATCTCTTGAGGGCGGTGAGGAGCTTCTTCAACGTGATGCCTTCCGTGGGGGGTTGGACATGCGAACGTGGAGAGAGCACTGAAATGTCGGGGGCATGCCAAGCAGGGGGAGTGATCATCTACTGACATGCGCCGGTCAATTCCTTTGCTGGATTATGGGAATCCTGTGACCGCCCCCACAAGGGGCCAATTCCAGCCACGCCGAGTTCAGGCCTCGGCCCGTTCCGGCCACGCCTGCTCAGGCCCCGAGATCCTCGTCGCGCACGCGTACCGCTCCCCGGCGGCGTGCCACCAGCCGGGCGGGGACGGCCCGTTGACGACGGAGGCCGGCTGATCGGGATGCAACCCGAGCCGCCACAGGGCACCGGCGGCGACCTGGACCGTGACCCACGCCCGCCAGTGCCCATCGGCCCCCGGCGCACACACGCGATCCCCGCGGACCTCGCTCGCCTCGAACGGCATCCAGTCGATACCGCGCTCCCGCAGTCAGGCGCGCACGGCGGCCAGGGGGTGCAGAAGCGGCTTCTCGATCTCGTACGAGGATACGGCGACCCATGCGCGAGCGGGGCGGGGCGTGTCGGTCATGCCGACGATGATGCCCGCGCCCGCCTCCCACCCGCGCCCCAATTTCCACGACCGGACCGCCCCCCGGCGAATCCCATCCAGCCGACGCCCCACTTGCCCGGTCGGACGCGAGCAGCGGCAGACGCCTGGAGGCACCCGTGCTCGGTCTCGGTCGGCCTACGGCAGGACGCCGCGGTGGTCATGCCGGCGAGGACGCCCCCGTACGACTGCTCTCCGCACCCCGGTTCCGCAGCCCGGCCCGGCCGCCCGTCACGCCCGCCACCATCAGCGACAGTGCGACCAGGCCCGCACTGACCCACACCGGTGACCGGTATCCGAGGCCCGCCCCGATGGCCGTGCCGCCGAGCCAAGGTCCCAGTGCCGCGCCCACGTTGAACGCGGCTGTTGCGAAGCCGCCGGACAGGGTGGGGGCGCCGGGGGCGGCGTACAGCGCCTGGGAGATGAGTGTGGACCCGACTCCGAAGGACAGAGCGCCCTGCAAGAAGACGAGGCCGAGCGTCAGGGCCGGCGCCCCGGCGCCGAGGGCCAGGGCGCCCCACCCGAGGCACAGGACGCTGCCGCCCCCGACCAGCACCGCACCGGGCCGGCGATCGGCGAACCGTCCCCCGACTCCGACCCCCACGAACGACCCCGCGCCGAACAGTGCGAGCACCACGGGCACCCACCCGTCCGCCATCCCCGTCACCGTGGTGACCAGGGGCGCGAGATACGTGAAGGTGCAGAAGGTCGCCCCGTTGACGAGGGCGCCCAGGAGCAGCGTCAGTCGGAGCCGCGAGCTCCGCAGCGCGCGCAGTTCGCCCCGCAGCGCGGGACGTTCCGAGTCGTCCGCGCCGCCGGGTACGGACCGCGCCACGGCCGCCACAGCGGGCAGGGACACCACGGCCACGGCCCAGAACGCGGCACGCCACCCCCAGAGTTGACCGATCAGCGCCCCCGCCGGGACCCCCACCACACAGGCCAGCGTGACCCCGCCGAGCAGTGTCGACGTGGCCCGGCCCTTGGCCTCCGGCTCGGCCAACGCCACGGCCGTGACGAGGGCGACGGCCAGGAACCCGGCGTTGGCGAGCGCCCCGACGACGCGGGTGACGACCAGCACCGCGAAGCTGCCGGTCACCGCGCCCACGACATGGACGGCCAGGAAGACCCCCAGAAACCCCAGCAGGGCCCCGCGCCGCGACCACCGTCGCGCGAGGGCGGCCATGAGCGGCGCCCCGACCACCATCCCCACGGCGAAGGCCGAGGTGAGCGCCCCGGCCGCGGGCACCGAGACGCCCAGGTCCCGGGCGATGTCCGGCACCAGCCCGGACAGCATGAACTCGGACGTCCCCTGCGCGAACACAGCGACGCCCAGCAGAAAAAGAGCGAACGGCATGAAGAAACTCCGCAACCCGAAGTCGAGGGTGAAGACGAAACGGCACGTCGAACGGCCGTCCGGCAGCGGAGTGAGCCCGGAAGCGGAAGTGAACGCTGATCAGAGGGACATCACGGGCAGCCACCGGAGAGCCGGTGGCCGGAGTCTGGAGGCTTCGGGGCTGGACACGCGGGCAGGGTATGCGCGACCTGCTGAGGGGAGCCACCGGTTTTCGGGCGACGCCGGATGGCACGCGTTCGGGATGCGCCGCCCCCGCGATGGACGATGACGACGGCGACCAGGCCGACGACCAGGCCGATCGCGGTCTGGGCACCGAACGGCTCGCCGAACATGAACGCTCCCCACACCGCCGTGACCGGCGCCATCAGGAACATCAGCGTGTTGACCTTGGTGACTCCGGAGCGCCGCAGGATCATCCAGTACAGCCCGTAGCCACCGAAGGTGGACAGCACCACGAGCCAGCCGATCGCGGCCCAGAAACCGGCCTCGGCGGGCGGCGCGGCCGCTCCGGTGCTCAAGGCGAACGCCGTGAACAGCACGGCGCTGGTGCCGCAGTGGACGGTGAGCGCCACCGAGGGCGGGACGGGCGTACGGGAACGGCTTTCGAGGAACGTGGCCGCCACCAGCGAGAGCATGCCGAGGAACGGGACGAGATAGGCCCACGCGGCAACGCCGGTCGCCGCCGTGGCGTCGGCCATGGTGACGATGACGACGCCGCTCACCCCCAGGAACAGCCCGAGCCACTGCCGGCGTGAGACGTACTGCCGCAGCAGTGGTCCGGCCAGCGCACCGGCGACGAGGGGCTGGACGCCGTCGATGAGGGCCGTGGTGCCACTGGAGACGCCGAGCTGGATGGCGTAGTAGACGGTGAGCAGATAGCCGCTCTGCGACAGCGTGCCGATCACGGCCTGGCGGGCGAGATCCCGCCCGGTGAGACCCCGCCACGACGCGCGGCCCAGGACCGCGGCCACGACGACCAGGATCACGGCGAGTGGCAGGAACCGCCACATCAGGATCGTGACCGCGGACGCGCTCCCGGCGCCGAGCTTGGCCCCGATGAACCCGGAGCTCCAGCTGAGGACGAAGGCGATGGACAGCAGGGCGTTCACGCCAACCACATCCAGTAGACAGATCGGTATACCTTGCTCGCACCAGAAAGTATACAGATCGGTATACTCGGATGCCATGGGCACCGCAGAGCAGCAACCGCAGCGCGTCACGATGACGCGAGCCGCACGCCGCATCCTGGAAGCCGCCGAGCGGCTCTTCTACGAGCGCGGCATTCACGCCGTGGGCGTGGATCTCATCGCCGCGGAGGCGGGGGTGACCAAGAAGACCCTCTACGACCGCTTCGGCTCCAAGGAGCGGATCGTCGTGGAGTACCTGGCCGGCCGCGACGAGCGCTGGCGGGCCTTCCTCGCGCAGTACCTCGCCGACCACCTCGACGCGGCGCACGCGACACCGCGGGCGCGCGTCCTGGCGGTGTTCGACGCCTCACGCGCGTGGTCCGCGGAGTACGGCTCCAAGGGATGCAGCATGGTCAACGCGCACGCCGAGATCAGCGACCCGGCACACCCGGCCTACCCGGTCATCGCCGGGCAGAAGGAGTGGATGCTCGCCCTGTTCACCCGTCTCGCCCGGGACATCACCCCGGACGACGCGGACGACGCGGATCGCATGGGCCGGACCCTGATGCTGCTTCACGAGGGAGCGCTCGTGGCCCACGGCCTGAACACCTTCCCGGACCCGATCGCGCACGCCCGCGACCAGGCGGCGGCTCTCCTGCCGGTACCGGACAAGCAGCCATGAGCCGGCCGACCCGCCCGTCCTGCGGCGGCACGCCCGCTGGAACCTCCTGGACCTGCTCCCGCAAGGATGCGCCGACCGGTAACGCCGCCTACTGCCCCCGGGACCCGCGCCCGCAAATGGAGGACGGTTTCTGACCTACTTCCCCCCTACGCTTCCGTCATGAGCCCCCACCCCGACCCGGAACCCCGCGCCTTCGCATCCGCCGACGCCCTCGACGCCTGGCTGGCCGAGCACCCGGCCCCGCACCCCGGCCTCTGGGTGAAGGTCGCCAAGAAGGACTCCGGCATCCCTTCCGTCACTGCCGCCGAGGTCAATGACGTGGCCCTGTGTCACGGTTGGATCACCGGGCAGCGCAAGGGACTCGACGCGTCGTCCTACACACAGCGGATCACCCCGCGCCGGCCCGGCAGCCTGTGGTCGATGGTCAATGTGCGGCGGGTGGCGGAACTGGCCGCCGAGGGGCGGATGCGCCCCGCGGGCCTCGCCGAAGTGGACGCCGCGAAGGCGGACGGGCGGTGGGAGGCGGCGTACGAGTCGCAGCGCAACGCCGAGGTCCCGGACGAGCTGGCCGCGGCGCTGGCGGAGAACCCCCGGGCCGGGGCGGCCTTCGAGCGGCTGGGCAGGACCGACCGCTACCAGCTCATGCTCGGCCTCCTGCGCGCCCGGACCCCGCAGAGCCGGACGGCTCAAGTCGCCGCGATCCTCAGGCAATTGACACGGCGCCGGTGAGTGACGGACTCACCGGCGCCGTGCCATCGGGTCGCTCTCAGAGAAGGCTCACGCGTTCTTGATCGCCGAGATGTCGAAGTTCAGCTTGATCTTGTCGGAGACCAGCACGCCGCCCGTCTCCAGCGCCGCGTTCCACGTGAGACCCCACTCCGAGCGCAGGATCTCCGCCTTGCCCTCGAAACCGACGCGCTCGTTGCCGAACGGGTCCTTCGCGGCGCCGTTGAACTCCAGGTCGATCGTGATCGGTTTGGTGGTGCCGAGGATCTCCAGGTCACCGGTGATGCGGTAGTCGTCGCCGCCGAGGGACTCCGCCTTGGTGGAGCGGAAGGTCATCGTGGGGAACTCCTCGATCTTGAAGAAGTCCGCGCTCTTGAGGTGCCCGTCCCGGTCCGCCGACCCGGTGTCGATGCTGTCCATCTTGACGTCGATCGACGCCTTGGACGCGGCCGGGTCGGCGCCGTCCAGCTGCAGCGAGCCGCTGAAGTCGAGGAACTTGCCCTTGACGTTGGTGACCATGGCGTGCCGCACGGTGAAGCCGATGGTGGAGTGGGCCGCGTCGATCGTGTACTCGCCGGTCAGGGTGGTCAGGTCGGGGTTCGTCATGACGTGCTCCTTAGGGGTGAGGAGGCCTCGCGGCCCCCAATGTTGAATCTTGAACTACATCAACGCGACCGACCGTAGACCTATTCCGTTCGAGATTCAACATCATCCGCAAAGTGTTGGCGTGATTACTCTGAGGTGGTAGATGCCCATGACATGACCTCTCAGCGCACCGGGCTCACCAGACCCACCCGCCGAGCCGTCCTGCTCGCGGCGGCGCTCCTGGCCACCGCCGCTCCCGCCGCCCGCACCGCCTCGGCCGACGCCTACGACACCCTCCGCCTCCGCTGGCTGGGCATCGCCCTCGGCACGGGCTACGACCCCGCGGCGGAGCCGTACGCCGCGCGCCTGGCCGAAACCGGCACCCTCGCCCGCGGCTTCCGGGCCACCATGGCCCCCACCCCCACCTCCCTGTGGCCTGGCCACCCCTACGACCCGCCCGCCGGCATCACCCAGAGCTACAGCCGTCTGTGGACCATGGCCCAGGCCTACGTCCAGCAGGGCACCGGCTCCACCGCCGACCCCGCCCTCCTCGCCGACGTCCTGCGCGGCCTCGACCACCTCTCCGCCACCGTCTACAACCCCTCCACCACCCGCTACGGCAACTGGTGGGAATGGCAGATCGGCAGCCCGCGCCTGCTGACGGACATCACCGCCGCCCTGTACGACCACCTCACCGAGGCGCAGATCGCCGCCGCCTGCGCGGCCGTCGACCACTTCATCCCGGACGCCATGCTCACCGACTACTCCGGCACCTCCACCGGCGCCAACCGCGTCGACCTGTGCCGCAGCGTCGCCCTGCGCGGCATCCTCGGCCGGGCCCCGGCGAAGATCGCGCTCGCCCGTGACGCGCTCTCCCCGGTCTTCCCGTACGTCACGAAGGGCGACGGCCTCTACGCCGACGGCTCCTTCGTCCAGCACACCTGGGTCGCCTACTCCGGCACCTACGGCCAGGTCCTCCTCGACGGCCTCGGCCGCCTCTTCGCCCTGCTCGCCGGCTCCGAGTGGCAGGTGACCGACCCGAACAGGCAGATCGTCCTCGACAGCGTCGAGCACGCCTACGCCCCGCTCATCCACGACGGGTTGATGATGGACAGCGTCAACGGCCGCGCCATCAGCCGGGGTTACCTCAAGAGCGACGACCGGCACGTGATGCGCAGCGACCACTTTCACGGGCAGGGCATCATCGCCGCCATCGCCCTCCTCGCCGGCGGCGCGAGCGCGGCGGAGCGGGAGCGCTGGTACGGCCGGATCAAGGGCTGGATCGAACGGGACACGGTCACGCCGATCCTGACGGCCCGACAATTCGGGGTGGCCGACCTCGCGCGGCTGCACACCGTCGCCGAATCACCGGCCGCCGCCGCCCCCGACCCGGTCGGCCACCACCTCTTCGCCGCCATGGACCGGGCCGTCCACCGCCGCCCGGGCTTCGTCGCGAACATCGCCATGGCCAGTGACCGCATCGCCCACTACGAGTGCGGCAACGGCGAGAACCCGCGCGGCTGGCACACCGGCGCCGGGATGCTGTCCTGGTGGGCGCCGGGTCTCGGCGACCAGTACACGGACTGGTACTGGCCGACCGTCGACTGGTACCGCCTCCCCGGTACGACGGTCTCCACCAAGCGCCTCCCCGACAAGGCCGGCGGGGAGTGGGGCGAGCCCAGGCCCGACGTGCGGTGGGTCGGCGGCACGACGGACGGCGCGTACGCGGCGATCGGGCAGCATCTGAAAGGCCTCGGCTCGACCCTGGAGGCCCGCAAGTCGTGGTTCTGTGCCGCGGACGCCGTGATCTGCCTCGGAGCCGGCATCACCTGCGCCGACGCGGTCCCCGTCGAGACCGTCGTCGACAACCGCAACCTGGGGGAGGGCGGCACGCAGACCTTCGTACGCGGTTCCGGCTGGGCGCACCTGGAGGGCCACGGCGGCTGGGTGGTGCCGTACGGCGAACTGCGCACCCTGCGCGAGGACCGCACCGGAGCCTGGGCCGACATCAACACCACCAGCACGACGGAGCGCCGCACCCGCCGCTGGCAGACCCTCTGGCTGGACCACGGCCCGGACCCGACCGACGCGACCTACGTCTACGTCATCATGCCCGGCGCCGGCCGGCACCAGGTGGCGGCCCGGGCCGCACTGGGCACCCGCTGGCTGTCGGTCCTCGCCAACGACAGCGCGTGCCAGGCCGTCCGCATCCGCTCCCTGGGCCTCACGGCCGCCAACTTCTGGCAGCCGGGTTCGGTGGGACCGCTCACAGCCACCGCCGGTGCGAGCGTGCTGCTCCGGCACCGAGGCCGTACCGCTACGCTCTGCGTGAGCGAGCCGCCGCGCTCGGGTGAGCCGCTGGAGATCACCTGGGACCACCCCGTACGCCGGGTCCTGCGCAAGGACGACTCGGTCGAGATCCTCTCGACGGGACGCCGACTGAGGGTCCGTGTCACTCCGGGGATGGTATGCGCGACCCACCGATGTGAGGTGACTCTCGCATGACGGCTTTGTGCGACCCCGACAACCCGCACGCCCCCTGAGCAGTCAGAAGGGCTGCATGCCTCGACGGTTCTGTTCAGTGGTACCAGGAAATGGGTCCGGAGACTGTACGGAGTCAACGGCTCGCTTTCCTTGGTGTCCTTCGTAAGGTCGCTACATGACCGTTTTGGATGAGGCACCGGGTGAGCCGATCGACGCGCGCGGGCGCACCGCCGAGCTGCACGAGATCCGTGCGCAGGCGCTGGCCGGCCCGAGCGAGAAGGCGACCACGGCGCAGCACGCCAAGGGCAAGCTGACCGCCCGGGAGCGCATCGAGCTGCTCCTGGACCCGGGTTCCTTCCGGGAGGTCGAGCAACTGCGCCGGCACCGGGCCCAGGGCTTCGGCCTGGAGTCCAAGAAGCCGTACACCGACGGTGTCATCACCGGCTGGGGCACGGTGGAGGGCCGCACGGTCTTCGTCTACGCCCATGACTTCCGCATCTTCGGCGGCGCGCTGGGCGAGGCCCACGCCACGAAGATCCACAAGATCATGGACATGGCCATCGCGGCAGGTGCTCCGCTGGTCTCGCTGAACGACGGCGCGGGTGCCCGTATCCAGGAGGGCGTCTCGGCGCTCGCCGGCTACGGCGGCATCTTCCAGCGCAACACCAAGGCGTCCGGCGTCATCCCGCAGATCAGCGTGATGCTCGGCCCGTGCGCGGGCGGCGCGGCCTACTCGCCCGCCCTGACGGACTTCGTCTTCATGGTCCGCGAGACGTCCCAGATGTTCATCACCGGCCCGGACGTGGTCAAGGCGGTGACGGGCGAGGAGATCACCCAGAACGGCCTCGGCGGCGCGGACGTGCACGCCGAGACCTCGGGCGTGTGCCACTTCGCGTACGACGACGAGGAGACGTGCATCGCCGAGGTGCGCTACCTGCTCTCGCTGCTGCCCCAGAACAACCGTGAGAACCCGCCCCGTGCGGAGTCCTCGGACGCGCCCGACCGCCGCAGCGACGTGCTCCTCGACCTGGTCCCGGCGGACGGCAACCGTCCGTACGACATGGCCAAGGTCATCGAGGAGATCGTCGACGACGGCGAGTACCTGGAGGTCCACGAGCGCTGGGCGCGGAACATCATCTGCGCGCTGGCCCGTCTCGACGGCCAGGTGGTCGGCATCGTGGCCAACCAGCCGCAGTCCCTCGCCGGCGTCCTGGACATCGAGGCGTCGGAAAAAGCTGCGCGCTTTGTCCAGATGTGTGACGCTTTTAACATCCCGATCGTCACCTTCCTGGACGTTCCCGGGTTCCTTCCGGGTGTCGATCAGGAGCACGGCGGAATCATCCGCCACGGCGCGAAGCTGCTCTACGCCTACTGCAACGCGACGGTCCCCCGGATCTCCCTGATCCTGCGCAAGGCGTACGGAGGCGCGTACATCGTCATGGACAGCCAGTCCATCGGTGCGGACCTCACCTATGCCTGGCCGACGAACGAGATCGCCGTGATGGGCGCGGAGGGTGCGGCCAACGTCATCTTCCGCCGTCAGATCGCCGAGGCAGAGGACCCCGAGGTCATGCGGGCCCGCATGGTCAAGGAGTACAAGTCCGAGCTCATGCACCCCTACTACGCGGCCGAGCGCGGCCTGGTCGACGACGTGATCGACCCCGCCGAGACCCGCGAAGTACTCGTCAAGTCCCTGGCGATGCTCCACACCAAGCACGCCGACCTGCCGTCCCGCAAACACGGCAACCCCCCGCAGTAACCCACCGGTACCGCTGCGGAAACCTCTTCCACGGAGACTGACACCCATGAACCTCCCTGATATCCGCGTCGAGAAGGGCCACGCCGAGCCCGAGGAAGTCGCCGCCATCACGGCGATCCTGCTCGCGCGTGCCGCCGCCCAGCCGGCCGACACCGCCCCGGCCCACCGCGGCCGCGCGAAGGCCGGCTGGCGCCGCCTGGAGCGCGAGCCCGGTTTCCGGGCGCCGCACAGCTGGCGCTGACGGCCCGTAGGACCTCGAAAGGGGGCCCACCCGCCCGGGTGGGCCCCCTTTCGTCTGCCGTCCCCGCAGAGGGAACGCGAACGACAGCAGAAGGGGCCCTCTCCGATGGAGAGGGCCCCTTCTGCAACGTGCGTGCGGCCGTGCTAGCGCAGGCGTGCCATCAGCGCGTGCTCGACCAGGGTGATCAGCGCCGACTTCGCGTCCGCCCGATGCCGGGCGTCCGTCGTGATGATCGGGGTGTCGGGGCCGATCTGGAGGGCCTCACGGACCTCGTCCGGGTTGTACGGCTGGTTGCCGTCGAAGCCGTTGAGGGCGATCACGAAGGGCAGACCCGAGTTCTCGAAGTAGTCGACCGCGGGGAAGCAGTCGGCGAGACGGCGGGTGTCCACCAGAACGATCGCGCCGATGGCGCCGCGTACCAGGTCGTCCCACATGAACCAGAAGCGGTCCTGGCCGGGCGTACCGAAGAGGTACAGGATCAGGTCCTGGTCCAGGGTGATACGACCGAAGTCCATGGCGACCGTCGTGGTCGTCTTGTCTCCGGTGTGGGTGAGGTCGTCGATGCCCGCGGAAGCGGACGTCATGACGGCCTCGGTACGCAGCGGGTTGATCTCCGAGACGGCCCCGACGAACGTGGTCTTGCCCACGCCGAAGCCACCCGCCACCACGATCTTCGCCGAGGTGGTGGAGCGGGAAGGACCGCCGCTAGAGCTTGCGAAGTCCACTGAGCACCCTTTCGAGCAGTGTCACGTCTGGCTGGCCGCCGGCGTTCTCGTCGCCGCCGGGCTGATGGATGGCGACCAGGCCCGCCTCCGCCAAGTCGGCGACGAGGATCCTGGCCACGCCGAGAGGGATCGTCAGGAGGGCCGAGACCTCGGCGACCGACTTGATCTCACGGCAGAGGTTGCAGATCCGCTGATGCTCGGGCAACTGGCCCTGCATCTGGTGCGGCTGCGCGGTGGTGTGCACCAGTGCCTCGATGGCGAGCTGGTAGCGCGGGCGCGTCCGGCCGCCGGTCATGGCGTACGGGCGCACCAAGGGGTTGGAAGACGACCCGGCAGGTGCCGGCTCAGGGGCGCGGCGCTGCGGCTGCACCGGCTGGATGCGCGGCGCCGGCGGCTGGTCGTACGGAGAGGGCCCGGGGCCCTGCGGGGCGTACGGCTGCCGCTGGCTGGGCGTGGAGGGGAAGTTGTACCGGTTCCGGGAACCGTCGCCATGCCCCTGGCCAGGGCCGTACGACCAGTTGCCCGATGACGAACCGTCTGGGGGTGTTGCCACTTTCTCTCCTCCTCCGACCGTGCCTGGCACCCATCTTGTGGAGCCGCGTCCCGAAACCTTACGGCCACGGGACGCCAAAACGCACCGACTGTCTGTTAGTTGAGCAGGCTGCCTTGGAGCTCCGCACGCAGATCCGGCGTCAGGACCGTACCGGCACGGTCCACCAGAAGCGCCATCTCGTACCCGATGAGGCCGATGTCCGCCTCGGGATGTGCGAGAACTGCGAGTGAGGAACCGTCGGAGACGGACATGATGAACAGGAATCCCCGCTCCATCTCCACAACCGTCTGGTTCACGCTGCCACCCTCGAAGATGCGGGAGGCGCCTGCCGTCAGAGACGTCAGACCGGAGGCGACGGCCGCGAGCTGGTCGGCGCGGTCGCGCGGGAAGCCTTCGGACATCGCCAGAAGGAGTCCGTCGGCGGAGACCACCACCGTGTGCGACACCCCGGGGGTGTTGTCCACGAAGTTGGTGATCAACCAGTTCAGGTTCTGTGCCGCCTGGCTCATCGGGCTCACACTAACGCTCCTGGTTGTAGGTGCTGTCAGGCCCACTGTGGTGATTCCTAGTGGCCTGGCCGTTCGTTTCGCTTCCCGCGCTGCGTCCCCGCTGGACACCGCGGCGCAGGTTGCTCAGCCTGCCCCGGACGTCCTCGGGAGCACGGGAGATCTGTGGACCTCCCTGAGGGGTGGTCTCAGCGGCTCCCTCGACCAGGTTGGCCTTGGGAACCCGCCTCGGCAGGCCGGAGGAGGTGACCCCGCCCGCCTTGGGCTTCCGGAGCTGCGAGGCCTGCTGCCAGCGGTCGTCGTTGGCCGAACGCCAGCTGCTGTCGCCGTTGCTCTCCGGTGCGGGGGCCGACGGTTCCTGCCGCGCGGGCCGTGCGCCGTTGCTGCCGCTCGCACCGGATCCGCGGCGGGGGAGCCCGGCGTCGGTCAGTGCGTGGGCGGCGGAGGAGGCCGGTCCCGGACGGTCGAAGCCTACGCGGTCGCGCTCGTTTGCGTCACCGGCCTGCGCAGATTCCGTTTCCGGAGCGTACTGGTCCTGGTAGCCGTTCCCGTAGCCGTTCTGCTGCGGCCAGTCGTCCTGGTGGCGCCGCTGCTCGAAGGCCGGGAAGGAGTCCGGGGCGGGAGCGCTGGGAGCCGCGGGCTCCTCGCGGACCGGCTCCGGATAGGACGGCTCGGGGTAGCCGCCACCGGACGAGAAGGTGTCGTTCTGCTGCAGGCCGCCGTTCGGCGCGTAGTACGTGTCGTCGTACGACGCCCGCTGGGGCTCCTCGTACGCAGACCGCTGCTGCTCCTCGTACGACGTCTGCTGCTGCTCCTCGTACGACGGCTGCGGGTCGTACCCGCCCGGCTGCTCGGGGAAGCCGTTGCCTCGGCCGTCGTAGGACGGCTGACCAGTGAAGTCGTCGTACCCGGGCGACTCGGGGTTCTCCGGGCCGTGGCCCTGGGCTTCCAGGGCCGCCCGGCGCTCCTCGCGCATCAGGGAGCGGCCCACCGGGTCCAGCTCGCGGATGTCGTCCGGCACCTCGGTGTAGCGGCTGTCGTCGAAGCCCAGCTCGGCGGCCGTGCGCATCGGCGGGCCGAAGCTCTCACCACCCTGGAAGTTCTGCTCAGGGATGATCTGCGAGACGGTGAACTCGTCCTGGGCCGGCTGCTGCTCGCCGCCGCCGCCGTGCGTGATGGCGTCGGGCAGCATGACCAGCGAGGTCGTGCCGGCCTGCTCGCCGGAGGGGCGCAGCTGGACGCGGATGCCGTGCCGGTCGGACAGCCGGCCGACCACGAACAGGCCCATGCGCTGGGATATCGCTGCGTCGACGGTCGGCGGGTTGGCCAGCTTGTGGTTGATGTCCGCGAAGTCCTCGGCGGTGAGGCCGATGCCCTTGTCGTGGATCTCGATCATGATCCGACCGTCGGGGAGACGGGTGGCCGTCACGCGAACCTTGGTCTGCGGGGAGGAGAACGTCGTCGCGTTCTCCAGCAGCTCGGCGAGCAGGTGCACGAGGTCGGTCACGGCGCGGCCGTGGATCTCGGCCTCCGGGACGCCGGAGAGCTCGATGCGCTCGTACTGCTCCACCTCGGAGGAGGCGGCGCGCAGCACGTCGACGAGGGGGACCGGCTGGTCCCAGCGGCGGCCGGGCTCCTCGCCGGCGAGGACCAGGAGGTTCTCGCCGTTGCGGCGCATACGGGTCGCGAGGTGGTCCAGGCGGAAGAGGTTCTCCAGCTGGTCCGGGTCGGCCTCGTTGTTCTCCAGGTCGGTGATCAGGGTCAGCTGGCCCTCGATCAGCGACTGGTTGCGGCGCGACAGGTTGGTGAAGATCGCGTTGATGTTGCCCCGCAGCAGGGCCTGCTCGGCGGCGAGCCGGACGGCCTCGCGGTGGACCTGGTCGAAGGCGCGGGCGACCTCGCCGATCTCGTCGCGGGTGTTGATCGGGATGGGCTGGACGCGGGTGTCCACGCGGCCCGGGTCGGTGCGCGAGAGCTGGTCGACCAGCATCGGCAGGCGCTGCTCGGCGATGCCGAAGGCGGCGTTGCGCAGCTGGCGCATCGCGCGGCTCATCTGGCGGGCGACCATCCCGGCCAGGATGAACGCGGCGAGCAGGGCGACCACGACGACGGCACCGGTGATCAGCGCGTCGCGCTTGGCGTCGTCCGAGATGGCGGAGGCCTCGTTCACCGCGGTGCCCGCGAGGTCGTTCTCGATGTCGCGGTACGCGTTGTACTTGAGTGTGTTCACCGCCCACCAGTTGTCCCTGGTGATGCCCTGCGTGGCGAGGGCCTGGCGGTCACTCGGGTCCGTGGAGGACAGCTGCGCGATGGCCGAGACCATCGCGTTGTCCTTGGTGGGCGGCGGCACGTAGTTCGGGTTCTTCTGCCTGGCCGCCGCCGCCAGGGCCGCGCCCTCGGCCTTGATGTCCTTCGAGGCCTGCACCAGCTTGGCGTTGTCCGCCTCGGTGCCACCGCTCTGGTACTCCTGGATGGCGATGCCCTCCAGGTAGGCGTACGACGACAGGGCGACACGCTGCTTGGCCAGGTCGTCGGCCTTGGGACCCGGCCGGGTCAGCATGTGCATACCGATGGAGCGCTGCAGCGAGAGCGCGCCCTTGGTGAGCGAGATGGCGTAGACCGTACGGCCGTAGCTGGTGATGTTTCCGGTGCCGAGGCCCAGCTCGTTGGAGAACTCCAGCAGTCGGTGCTCGACCTCGACGTAGCCCTCTTCGGTCTCCACGCCCTTGAGCTTGCTGGTGTAGGCGGCCGCGCGGAGCTTGGTCAGCTCCGGCTCGACCTCACGGAAGCGGTCCAGGCGGCGGACCAGGTTGGGCCGGTCCGGCATGTTCTGGGCGGCCTCGTCGAAGGCGTCGGCGGCCTTGTCGGTGATGTCGCGGGCCTTGACGACCGTCGGGTCGTCCTCGCCCTTGCCCGCCAGCAGGGGCGCGGCGGTCTGGTCGCGCTCCTCCAGCAGAGCGTCGCCGTAGGTCAGAGCGGCGGCGACCAGACGCGCGGTGTTCTCCGCGTCCTCGGCCTCCTGCCAGGTGTCGATCGAGCTCTTCACCTGGAAGCCGCCCATGACAAGGCCGACCATCACGGGTATGAGCAGGATCGCGTTCAGTCGGGTCGGCACGCGCCAGTTGCGCGGGGAGAGACGGCCGCCGCTCGGGGCCGGCGTGGCCGATGGTTCCGATCCGGGCACATGGGCGGGCGCCGCTCCGCGCGGCGGCGGGGTGAAGTTGCCCCGGGCCGACGGCTCGGGACTGCTCTTGCTTCGCCTCACTCGACCAACAACCTTCCGGCGGGGTCGGCACCTACGTATGTGCCGCTGTGTCTCAGAGCCCAGTTCGCCATCGAGTACGCAGTACTGCTGAGTACGTCTTTGACTATTGGGCAGTTCTCGCATTCCAGCACGTCGGCCTGCGCTCTTCCAAACAGTGGAAGTCGAGGATTCCGGATGATGTAAGCCCTAGATAAAACGGTCATAAAGAGCGAGCCCCGTCAAAAGACGGGGCGTTTGTGCGCGCAGCGACACCGCTTGACCGCGACGAGTGGCCGTACCACCCGATTCCTCTGCCGAAACGTTATGAACAACGAAGCCGACCGTGTCAAAGGCCACAGCCGGCTCCGGTACATCTACGACAACTGCCGTATGACGCTCCCGACTTGCGTTACCGCAGCCGGGCCATCAGCGCGTGCTCGACCAGCGTGATCAGCGCGCTCTTGGCATCCGCCCGGTGCCGGGCGTCGGTCGTGATGATCGGCGCGTCCGGGCCGATCTGCAGCGCCTCGCGCACCTCGTCGGGTGTGTAGGGCTGGTGTCCGTCGAAGCCGTTGAGGGCTATGACGAACGGGAGCCCGCTGTTCTCGAAGTAGTCGACCGCGGGGAAGCAGTCGGCGAGACGGCGGGTGTCCACCAGGACGACGGCGCCGATGGCGCCGCGTACCAGGTCGTCCCACATGAACCAGAAGCGGTCCTGGCCGGGTGTACCGAAGAGGTACAGGATCAGGTCCTGGTCCAGGGTGATACGACCGAAGTCCATCGCCACCGTGGTGGTGGTCTTGTCCCCGGTGTGCGTGAGGTCGTCGATGCCCGCGCTCGCGGACGTCATGACGGCCTCGGTGCGCAGCGGGTTGATCTCCGAGACCGCGCCGACGAACGTGGTCTTGCCCACGCCGAAGCCACCCGCCACCACGATCTTCGCGGAGGTGGTCGCCCGGCCTGGTTCAGAGCTTGCGAAGTCCACTGAGCACCCTTTCGAGCAGCGTCACGTCCGGAGCGCCGCCGTTGTTCTCGTCGCCACCCGGCTGGTGAATGGCGACCAGGCCGGCCTCCGCGAGGTCCGCGACGAGGATCCTGGCCACGCCCAGCGGCATGGAGAGGAGCGCCGACACCTCGGCGACCGACTTCACCTCACGGCACAGGTGGCAGATGCGCTGGTGCTCCGGGAGGAGTCCCATGAGTGCTGCCGGGTCGGCCGTGGTGCTGATCAGAGCCTCGATGGCCAGCTGGTAGCGCGGCCGGGTCCGGCCGCCGGTCATCGCGTACGGACGAACCAGCGGCTGGTCGCCCTCATCCTCGTACGGCTCCGCGTACGGATCATGAGAGGCGGTGGGCGGGGTCATGAATCCTCCGGGCTGGGACAGCAAGTCGGTCAGTCAAGCCGTCTGGTAAGGGGCCAGTGGGGGGATTGTGGCGGCCGGACGGTGATTTGGTGAGACGGGTGGATCCGGGAGCGATCAGTGGAGCAGACTGCCTTGGAGCTCGGCGCGCAGGTCCGGGGTGAGCACCGCGCCCGCGCGGTCGACCAGCAGCGCCATCTCGTAGCCGACGAGGCCGATGTCGCATTCGGGGTGTGCGAGTACGGCGAGGGACGAACCGTCCGAGACGGACATGAGGAAGAGGAACCCCCGTTCCATCTCCACGACCGTCTGGGCCACGCTGCCGCCGTCGAAGATCCGCGACGCCCCCGCCGTCAGCGAGGTCAGACCCGACGCCACGGCCGCCAGCTGGTCGGCCCGATCGCGCGGGAAGCCCTCCGACATCGCCAGCAGCAGGCCGTCCGCGGACACGACGACGGTGTGGGACACACCCGGGGTGTTGTCCACGAAGTTGGTGATCAACCAGTTGAGGTTCTGTGCCGCCTGGCTCATCTGGCTCAACTAACGCTCCTGCTGGTGAGTGGGGTTCGGGAAGCTGCCGGTCTGGCCGTTACCGACCTGGCGACCTTGCGCGATACCCCGACGGAGATTGGTCAGCCGACCGCGTACGTCATCAGGCGCACGCGAGATCTGCGGACCGGCTTGGTGCTGTTGCTGCTGAGCCGTGCCCGGGACGAGGTTGGCCCTGGGGACCCGACGCGGCAGGCCGGAGGTGGTGACCCCGCCCGCGGCGGGCTGCCGGACGCGTTCTGCCTGCCGGACGAGGTCGTCGTTCGGCGAGCTGCGCCAGGCGGTCGATGCGCCCCGCTGAGGAGCGGAGGACTGCTGGGGAGGCGCTGCGGGAGCCTGGGGTTCCCGCGGAGCGGAGGCCGGAGCCTGGCCGCCCGCCTCGGGCTGCTGCCCCTGCGGACCGCCGTGGAACCAGTTGGTCTCCAGCGTGTCGTACAGCGGCGTACGCCCGTCACCGGGACCCGTCGCCGGCGGCAGCGCCTCGGGCTCCTGCCGCGCCGGCCGCTGCTGCGGCCGCTGCGGGACCGGCGGCTGTGCGCCGCCGTAGCCGGAACCGCCGCCGTACGTGCCGTTGGCCTGCGGCCGCTCGAACTGTCCGGTGGAGTCCGGGTTCTGGCGGCCGGGCAGGGTGTGCTGGCCCGTGGAGCCGTTGTCGTAGGCCTGCGGAGCGGGGAACTGACCCGTCTGCGACGCGTTGTTCGGCCCGCCCTGCGGGGTGCCCTGGGGCCGCTGGAACTGTCCGGTGGAGTCCGGGTTCTGGCGGCCGGGCAGGGCGTGCTGGCCGGTCGAGCTGTTGTCGTAGGCCTGCGGGGCGGGGAACTGGCCCGACTGCGACGCGTTGTTCTGCCCGGCGCCCGTGGAGCCGAAGACGTCCGAGCGGACGAACTGACCCGTGCTCTGCGGGTTGTACGAACCCGGCGACGTGGCGTCGAAGTCCGGGCGGGCGAACTCGGAGGTCGAGCCCGCACCCTGACGGTCGTCGACCCGCGGCATCCGGGAGGTCTGTGCGGAGTCCTCGTCGTGCCCGCGCGGGGTGTCGAGCGAGGCGCGCGGCACCGGCGGCTGCGCGTTCTCGTCGCTCCAGCTGGGGCGCGAGGACTGGCTGCCGCCCGGCAGCTCGGCACGCGGGCCACCGCGCGGCGGCAGCTGCGGCTGACGGCCACGACGGCCCTTCTCGGCGGGCGGGTTCTGCTGCGACGAAGGACCGCCCGGACGGGACTGGTCACGACCGGAGCCGCCACGGGAGCCGCTGAAGGCGTCCTGGCCGGCACCGAACGGATCCTGACCCGTGCCCGCGGCCTGCAGTCCCTGCGGAGCACCCGGAGCCTGGCCACCGAACCCGGCGCCCGCACCGGCGGGAGCCGGCCGGCCCTGCGACGGCGCGCCCGGACCCTGCTGTCCACGCGGAGCGCCGGGCCCACCCGGAAGTCCGCCACCGTCACGCCCCGGCAGTGCGGCCCGCGGTCCCTGACCGGCACCGAGCCGGCCACCGCCGGACGCACCGGCACCGAGTGCACCACCCGCGGCGCCGCCCGGCGCGCCCGCGCCGAGGGAGCCGCCGCCGGCCTGGGACTGGCGACGGGCGGCAGCCACACCGGCAGCGGCCTGCGCTGCGGCCGGGCCACCGGAGGCACCGGGACCGCCCGGGCCGGGCTTGCCCGGAGCGGGCTTCTTGCCGCCCTGGGCGACATCGACGGGCAGCATGACCAGCGCGGTCGTACCACCGGAGTCGGACGGGCGCAGCTGGATGCGGATGCCGTGCCGCTGCGACAGCCGGCCGACCACGAAGAGGCCCATGCGGCGGGAGACGGAGACGTCCACGGTGGGCGGCGAGGCGAGCCGCTCGTTGATCGCGGCGAGGTCCTCGGGGGAGAGGCCGATGCCGGTGTCGTGGATCTCGATCAGGACGCGGCCGTCGGGCAGCGCGTGACCGGTGACCTTGACCTTGGTCTGCGGGGAGGAGAACGAGGTCGCGTTCTCCAGCAGCTCGGCGAGCAGGTGCACGAGGTCGTTGACGACCCGGCCGGCCACTTCGGTGGTCGGCACGGACGACAGCTCGATGCGCTCGTACTGCTCCACCTCGGACGCGGCGGCGCGGAGCACGTCGACCAGCGGGACCGGACGGGTCCAGCGGCGGCCGGGCTCTTCACCGGCGAGAACGAGGAGGTTCTCACCGTTACGGCGCATGCGGGTCGCGAGGTGGTCGAGCTTGAACAGGGAGGACAGCTGGTCCGGGTCGGCCTCGCGGGACTCCAGTTCGGAGATGAGCGAGAGCTGACGCTGGATGAGGCCCTGGGAGCGGCGCGAGAGGTTGGTGAACATCGCGTTGACGTTGCCCCGCAGCAGGGCCTGCTCGGCGGCGAGGCGGACCGCCTCGCGGTGCACGTCGTCGAAGGCCGCGGCCACCTGGCCGATCTCGTCCCGGGAGTGCACACCGACCGACTCGACGGAGGTGTCGACGTCCTGCGGGTCCGACTCCGACAGCTGCTTGACCAGCTCGGGCAGCCGGTCCTGGGCGACCTTGGTGGCGGTCTCCTCCAGGCGGCGCAGCGAGCGGATCATGGAGCGGGCGACCACGAAGGCGCCGACCAGCGAGACACCGAGCACGAGCAGGATCAGCGCACCGGAGATGATCGCTTCGCGCTCCGACTCGTTGCGCAGCTCGCGGGCCTTCTGCTCCATGTCCTCCAGCAGCGTGGTCTCGATGGCCCGCATCTGCTGGATCTTGGTGGTGCTGTCGTCCACCCAGTCCTTGTAGGAGCGCTTCTCCAGGTCGTCGAGGGCGTTCGGGTTGCCCAGCGCACGGGTGGCGTACTTGTCGCTCGCCGTGATCGTCGGGTTGCCCTTCTCGATCGACTGGAGCAGGTCGGCGGCGCCCTGGATGCCGTAGATGCTCCGGAAGCTCTTCAGCTCGGAGCGCTGGCTCGTCAGGGCCGACTCGGCGTACAGCCGGTCGTTCTCGGAGAGCTTGCCCGCGGTGTCGTTGTTCGCGGGCAGCGCGGCGGCGAGGACGGCGCGCTGGATGGACGCGTACTCCTTGGCGGTGGAGAAGGCCGCCAGGGCACGCGTGCTCTGGATCATCTCCGGGTTGCTGGTCGCCTCCGCCATGTCCTGCGAGAGACCGAGCAGGTTGGTGATCAGGCGGTGGTAGGCCTCCACGGACTGCGTGGAGTTCTGCTTGGCCTGGTAGGCGGTGTTGCGGATCTTCGCGATGTCGCTCAGGTCGCCGACGAGCTGGACGAGGTTGTCACGGACGCCCTTGAGGTTGCCGTCCTTGCTGCTGTCGTCGATCTCCTCGGACGCCTCGATGAAGCTGTCCCTGGCCCGGTCCGTCTTGTCCCGGTAGCCCTTGACCGTGTAGTCCGTCGCCTTCGCGCCGTGCGCGAGCGGGCCGGCGGACTGGTCGCGCTCCTCCTGGAGCGCCGCCGCGAGCTCGGTGGCCCGCTTGGTCATGTCCGTCAGCAGCTTCATGTTGTCGAGCTGCTGGATGTCGTCCATGTTGTCGCTGATGCGCAGGGCGCCCAGCGAGGTGGCCGCGACCACCGGGAGCGTCAGCAGCGCCACCAGACGCGTGGAGATACGCCAGTTGCGCAGGGCTATTCGCGCGCCCGGACCGGTGGCGGACTTGGGGGCCTTCTTCGGCGGCGGTGGCGTGGAAGCGTTGGCCGTCCCCGGGGAAGCCGACACGGCGGGGCGCCCGGAGCGCTCACCGCCGTCGACGGACACGGCCGGGCCCGGGTTCTGGGCGTGCTGGGGCGAGGGACCTCGGTCGGTCCCGCCGTGCTCCGGCTCCGCCGAAGCGCTGCCATCCCTCTTGAAACGTCCCTGCACTAGCGTCGCAACCTCTGGACCAGGCGCCCCTCCGCGTGAGCGGACGGACACGGTGTCGGCGTATTGGGGAGCGTCCTGAACACGCTCCCTGATGGTCGTGAGTGACCGGCGCTGGCTCCCCCTTCTCGCCGCCGCTCGGCGCTCGATGCGCCCCCTGTGCGCCGGCTCGATCCTGCGGCGGTCCGTGGAATTCCAGCACAGTGCCGGATCTCCAACAAGGCCCGTAGGTCGAGCCGTGACATACGTGACACCACGTGAGGGCGAAATTACCTGCCGTAGAAAATGTTCCGGCCCATATCGGACTTATGCCCGCGAGCCGCTCGGGCGCGAGGGGTGTCCCAGTCGCCATGATCAGGAGCGGAATGATGGCTTCAGGTGCTCAATGTCCGTTTCATGGGGGTGAATTGCAGGCCTGAATTGCCCGGTTCGTCCGCAGAGTCGTGAGCAAACTCACATGGGGTTGACAGGGTCTGCGTGGCCGCGGAGGGGAACATCAGGTTTAGCCCGCGCTTTACATGATGTAAGACTTTGACAAACCGCGCCCGCGCGAGGCCCCCTGCCTCCACCGGCGCCCGAACACGACAGGGTCACGTACAACCGTGAAGACGACGATGATGTTCCACAACATAGCCAACCCGCGGCGCACGACGCTGGCGCACCTCAAGGACGCCGACGCCCTGCAGACCCCGGAGCAGGAGCACTCCGTCGACCTCCCGGCGCAGACCGCGAACCCCAGGCGCACCGTCCTCATGGAGATCCCCGCCACGGCCTCCGTCGCTCAGTAGTACGCGCACCGGCCCCGGATCATTCAAGGCGCCCTCACCCGAGGTAATACGCGAGGCACCTGCCCCTTGCCGCGTTAGCCTGGAGCGTCAGACTCCAGCCGGCTCAAGTGAGGGGCGCAGGGATCCCGTGCGCATCGCCAGATTCTCCATCGACGGGAACGTCGCCTTCGGCGCGGTCGAGGGCGACAAGCCTGACGAGCTCGTCCTCGACATCATCAAGGGCATCCCGTTCGCGGACTTCGAGCTCTCCGGTACGAAGGTGCCGCTGAGCAAGGTCAGGCTGCTGCCGCCGGTGCTCCCGAACAAGGTCGTGGCCTTCGGCCGCAACTACGCCGAGCACGCCCGTGAACTCGGCCACGAGGTGCCCGACGCCCCGTTCGCCTTCTTCAAGCCGTCCACCGCGGTGATCGGCCCCGGCGACGAGATCCAGTACCCGTCCTTCACCGAGGACCTCCACCACGAGGCCGAACTGGCCGTCGTCATCGGCCGCATGTGCCGCGAGGTCCCGCGCGATCGCGTCAAGGACGTGATCTTCGGCTACACCTGCGCCAACGACATCACCGCCCGCGACGTCCAGAAGCGCGAGAAGCAGTGGGCCCGGGCCAAGGGCTTCGACACCTCCTGCCCGCTGGGCCCCTGGGTGGAGACGGACCTTGACCTCGACAAGGCGTCCGACCTGACGATCCAGCTCACCGTCAACGGCGAGCAGCGCCAGCTCGGCCGTACCAACGAGATGATCCACCGGATCGAGGATCTGATCGTCAACATCTCCGAGGCCATGACGCTGCTCCCCGGCGACGTGATCCTCACGGGCACCCCGGCAGGGGTCGGCCCCCTCAACGTCGGCGACGAGGTCGCCGTCACCATCGAAGGCATCGGCACTCTCACCAACAAGGTTGTCAAGCGTGGCTAGCGCACCCGTCCGCGTACGTTTCTGCCCCTCGCCCACCGGTAACCCCCACGTGGGCCTGGTCCGCACCGCCCTGTTCAACTGGGCGTTCGCCAAGCACCACCAGGGCACGCTCGTCTTCCGCATCGAGGACACCGACGCTGCCCGCGACTCCGAGGAGTCCTACGAGCAGCTGCTCGACTCGATGCGCTGGCTGGGCTTCGACTGGGACGAGGGCCCCGAGGTCGGCGGCCCGCACGCGCCGTACCGCCAGTCGCAGCGCATGGACCTCTACAAGGAGGTCGGCCAGAAGCTCCTGGACGGCGGTCACGCCTACCACTGCTACTGCTCCCAGGAGGAGCTGGACAGCCGCCGCGAGGCCGCCCGCGCCGCAGGCAAGCCGTCCGGCTACGACGGCCACTGCCGCGCGCTGACCGACGCGCAGGTCGAGGAGTACAAGGCCCAGGGCCGCGCGCCCATCGTGCGCTTCCGCATGCCCGACGAGACGATCACCTTCACGGACCTGGTCCGCGGCGAGCTGACCTTCACCCCGGAGAACGTCCCGGACTACGGCATCGTCCGCGCGAACGGCGCCCCGCTGTACACGCTGGTGAACCCGGTCGACGACGCCCTGATGGAGATCACCCACGTACTGCGCGGCGAGGACCTGCTCTCCTCCACGCCCCGCCAGATCGCCCTGTACAAGGCGCTGACGGAGCTGGGCATCGCCAAGCAGACCCCGCAGTTCGGCCACCTGCCGTACGTGATGGGCGAGGGCAACAAGAAGCTCTCCAAGCGTGACCCCGAGTCGTCGCTGAACCTCTACCGCGAGCGCGGCTTCCTCCCCGAGGGCCTGCTCAACTACCTCTCCCTGCTCGGCTGGTCGCTCTCCGCCGACCAGGACATCTTCACGATGGACGAGATGGTCGCGGCCTTCGACATCGCGGACGTGCAGCCCAACCCGGCCCGCTTCGACCTCAAGAAGTGCGAGTCGATCAACGGCGACCACATCCGCCTGCTCGACGTGAAGGACTTCACGGAGCGCTGTGCCCCCTGGCTGAAGGCGCCGTTCGCCCCCTGGGCGCCGGAGGACTTCGACGAGAGCAAGTGGCACGCGATCGCCCCGCACGCCCAGACACGCCTGAAGGTCCTCTCCGAGATCACGGACAACGTCGACTTCCTCTTCCTCCCGGAGCCGGTGTTCGACGAGCCGAGCTGGACGAAGGCGATGAAGGAGGGCAGCGACGCGCTCCTGACGACCGCCCGCGAGAAGCTGGAGGCGGCCGACTGGACCTCCCCCGAGTCCCTGAAGGAGGCCGTCCTGGCCGCCGGCGAGGCCCACGGCCTCAAGCTCGGCAAGGCCCAGGCCCCGGTCCGCGTCGCCGTCACCGGCCGCACGGTCGGTCTGCCCCTCTTCGAGTCCCTCGAGGTCCTGGGCAAGGAGCAGACGCTGGCCCGCATCGACGCGGCACTGGCCAAGCTGGCCGCATAACGCGTTCACAGCAGGGCGGCGTCCGGTTCGGACGCCGCCCTTCGCGTGTCCGCCCAGACGTCACCCGGAGTTCACCCTTCCAGCCAACTGCTGCTTCCTGAGTGGACGTTGGATGCTCCCTGTGCACATGAGGTGCGTGTGCACCCTGTTGCAGGGGAGGGGAACGTGACTCGTTCACGAAGACTTGCCACGGTGGCGCTCAGCGGGGCGGCGGCGCTGATGTGCGCACTGCCGATCACGCCCGCGCAGGCGGTGGAGTCGCCGGTCGGGACCGTCCGGCTCAGCACGGAGAAGCGTCAGGAGATCCGGTACGTCTGGGCCGCCTCGTCCGGCTTCCGGTACGGCATGGTCGGCGGCGGCTCCACGACCTGGGTGGACTACCCGGGCGTCGTCCCGCCCGCGCACGCCGGACCGGACGACCTGGCCACCGGGGCCGACGTCGTCACCACCATGAACGGTGCGACCGCCACGCAGAAGCACCGTTCCACGGGCGTGACCGCCACCCTCACGATCCCCTCCGGCCAGACCTACCAGGGCGCGGTGGGCTGGAGCGTGCTCACCCGGGACGGCTCCGGTGCTCTCCACGTCCTGCGCGCCGCTCCCGACGGCACCACCACGGACCTGCCGGTCTCCGGCCTTCCGGCGGGCGCCCAGCCCACCGCCTACCCGCAGGGCGGCTCGGTCCGCCGGCTCGCCGTGGTCCACAAGGTCGACGGCACGACGTCCGTCGGTCTCATCGACCTCGCGAACGGCACCTTCCGTACCTACATCACCGGCCTGAGCGCCGCCCCCGAGGCCGTCTACAACGACCGCTGGCTCGTCGCCGACTGGAAGGCGATACGGATCGACTCCGAGCCCGGCACCGAGCCCAGCCCGGTCGCGGGGCTGGCCGGCCGGCTCGAAGCGGTCGTAGGTGATCAAGTCCTCGCCGGGAACCCGGACTTCGTCACAGGTGGCACCCAGCCCGCACTCAATGCCCGCTCCCTCGTGACCGGTGCCGCGAGCACCGTGCTCAGTTCGTCCTTCGGCGGTATCGGCCCGACTCTGGACGGCGGCGCACTCGCCACCGCCGGCACTTCCAGCCTCGACTGGAACGTCCACCGGATCACGCCCACCGAGGACGGCACGGTCACCACCGAGAAGGTGGCCCAGATCCCTGCCTACGCGGTCGGCGTGGAGGGACTGGCCGTCGCCGGCGGCGAGTTGTTCCTGTACGGCTCGACACCGGGCGCCTCCTCCCGGTTCAGCAGCTTCCAGCTGGACGCCACGGGCAGGCCCACGGGTCAGCAGACCCCGCGCAGTCCGGGGATGACCCAGATCACCTGCCTCCCGGGCGACGCCGCCTGCCCCCAGCTGGAGGCTCTGGGCGACGGCCGGGTCTCCTACCTGTGGACCAACGCCGAGGGCCAGGAATTCGTCCACAACGTCGGCCCCGACGCCACGACCCCCAGCCGCTCCGAGCCCACGGGCGGTGACTCCGCCGGCCGTATCCCCGGTGGCACCGGCCGCTATGTGCTCTACAACGGTGGCTCCGGCACACAGAAGGTCGTCGACTTCCCGAGCGGCACGACGGGGGGCGAGACCACCCTCAGCCGCGCCCGCACCGCGGCCGCCGTCTGGGGCCAGACGATGTGGACCCCCGGCAGCACCCAGGGCTCGGTCGTCGGCAAGAGCCTCAAGACGGGCCAGACGGTCGCCACCCTGGCCACCGGCGCGCCCTGCACCCCGAGCGACATCCAGGCGGTCAACACCTGGCTGTACTGGTCCTGCGGCTCCACCGCAGGCGTCTACGACCGGGCGACGAACCGCAAGATCACGGTCCCCGCCGACCAGGGCCCGGCCCGCCTCGCCGACGGTTTTCTGGTCCGTGAGAACCGCACCACCCATGAACTCCTGCTGACCGACTTCCACACCGGTACGGCCGCCACCCGCACCCTGGTCAAGCTGCCCACCACGGACCAGAACACGGGAGGCAGCAACGGCCGCTGGGCCGTCGACCGCTTCGGCGGCCACATCGCCTACCTCAACGGCACCTACGGCGAGGTGTCGATCGTCCGCAGCGGGGTCCCCGCCTCGACGCTCGCGCAGATGGAGGCCCAGACCGACGCGGTCCAGGGCGGTCCGACGAAGTCCAACCCCTGGCAGCCCGTGTGGCAGCTCAACAAGCCCGCCGACTGGACGCTCACCCTGACCAACGGCAGCGGCACGGTCGTGCGCAGCCTCACCGGCAGCACCAAGGGCGCCGCGGTCCGCGCCGCCTGGGACGGCTACGGAGCCGACGGCCGCCGGGTCACCGGCACATACACCTGGAAGCTGACGGCCGAGCCGCGCGACGAGGTGGGCCCCGCCCTCACCGTGACCGGCACCACCACGGTCAACTGACGGACAGCCCCCTGCCGTCCGCGTTACCGTCGGATCATGAGCATCAGGGCCGTGGTCTGGGACGTGGACGACACCATCTTCGACTACACCGCGGCCGACCGCGCCGGAATGCGCGCGCACCTGCTGGCCGAGGGCCTGCTCGACGGGTACGACACCGTCGAGCAGGCCCTCGTGCGCTGGCGGCAGGTCACCGATCAGCAGTGGGCACGGTTCTCGGCGGGGGAGGCGACCTTCGAGGGCCAGCGGCGTGATCGCGTACGGGTCTTCCTCGGCAAGGAGCTCACGGACGCCGAGGCGGAGGCGTGGTTCCAGCGGTACATCACGCACTACGAGGCCGCCTGGGCCCTGTTCCCGGACGTCCTGCCCGTCCTGGACGCCCTCGCGACCAGTCACCGACACGCCGTCCTGTCCAACTCCAGCCTTGTCGTCCAGGACCGCAAACTGCGGGTGCTCGGGGTCCACGACCGGTTCGAGGCGATCCTGTGCGCCGCCGAGCTGGGCATCTCGAAACCGGAGGCCGGCGCCTTCCACGCCGCTTGCACGGCACTGGAGCTCGCCCCGCACCAAGTGGCGTACGTCGGTGATCATCCGGAGATCGACGGGCGGGGTGCCGCCGACGCCGGACTGCTGTCGGTGTGGATCAACCGTGACGGCGTGTACACCAGCGACGACGCCCCCGGCGGGCCGCACCGGATCGCCTCCCTCGCCGAACTCCCCGCGCTCCTCGGCGCGGATACCCGTTTTGGAGCCCCGTCCACCTTCGGGTAATGTTCTTCCTGCGCCGCCGGAGAGCGGGCCGAAAGGCCGGAATCCGGGGGAGCAAACTAGAACGAGATCCCCTCAGGGGCTTGCGTTCCAGTGGCCTATGGTGTAATTGGCAGCACGACTGATTCTGGTTCAGTTAGTCTTGGTTCGAGTCCAGGTAGGCCAGCTCGCAGAGCTCATCTGCGTCGCGGATCTCATCCGCAAAGCCCCCGTTGTGTAGCGGCCTAGCACGCTGCCCTCTCAAGGCAGTAGCGCCGGTTCGAATCCGGTCGGGGGTACAGATCCTTCCCGCGAGGACGGCTCGGGTAGCTCCCACCGACTTCGATGCAGGATCGCTAGGGCCCCCGTTGTGTAGCGGCCTAGCACGCCGCCCTCTCAAGGCGGTAGCGCCGGTTCGAATCCGGTCGGGGGTACTGACTGGTCTAAACCACATTGGTCTATGGTGTAATTGGCAGCACGACTGATTCTGGTTCAGTTAGTCTTGGTTCGAGTCCAGGTAGACCAGCTCGGACCTGCGGAAACGCAGTGTCCAGGCCCCCGTTGTGTAGCGGCCTAGCACGCCGCCCTCTCAAGGCGGTAGCGCCGGTTCGAATCCGGTCGGGGGTACAGATCGATGGCTCTCCACCTCAGCGGATGCGCGTGAGGTGGGGGGCCGTTTCTGTTGTTCGGGCGGGTGCGCGGTGGTGGTGGGGGCTTGTCGCCCCCCTCTTGATCCGTGAACTGTCAGGGCCTGCCGCGGCGTTGAGGCCGGCCCTGACGTCCTTCGATCAGCCCGAGCGACGCAGCGCTTCGGAGAGGCGGCCCGCCGCGTCGATGACCGCCTGTGCGTGCATGCGGCCGGGGTGGCGGGTGAGGCGCTCGATGGGGCCGGAGACCGATACGGCGGCCACCACGCGGTTCGACGGGCCGCGCACCGGCGCGGAGACGGACGCGACGCCCGGCTCGCGCTCGCCGATCGACTGGGCCCAGCCTCGGCGTCGTACGCCGGAGAGGGCCGTCGCTGTGAAGCGGGCGCCCTGCAGACCGCGGTGCAGGCGCTCCGGCTCCTCCCAGGCCATGAGGATCTGCGCCGAGGAGCCCGCCTTCATGGTGAGCGTCGAGCCGACCGGGACCGTGTCCCGCAGGCCGGACAGACGCTCCGCCGCGGCGACGCAGATGCGCATGTCGCCCTGGCGGCGGTAGAGCTGTGCGCTCTCGCCGGTCACGTCACGGAGGTGGGTGAGGACCGGGCCCGCCGTGGCGAGCAGGCGGTCCTCACCGGCCGCCGCGGCCAGTTCCGAGAGGCGAGGGCCGAGAATGAAACGGCCCTGCATGTCACGCGCCACCATGCGGTGGTGTTCCAGAGCCACGGCCAGTCGATGGGCCGTGGGTCGTGCCAGTCCGGTGGCCGAGACGAGCCCTGCGAGGGTGGCCGGACCGGACTCCAGGGCGCTCAGGACAAGGGCTGCCTTGTCCAGAACGCCGACGCCGCTACTGTTGTCCATGAAACGATACTCGCGTCTCACTCTGTGAAACGCAAGTTCAATTTTCCGTGGAACACGCCACTCTGGAAGAACGAAGGCAGAGCGGCCCGTGAATCAGAGCGGGCCTGGCGGCGGACGCCCGGAAGCAGGGGCGCGGGCGCAGGTCGCCTTCTCAAGATCTCTAGTTGGGCCGGTGGACCGTATACCGGCCGGAGGGAAAGCGATGGGTAGGACACTCGCGGAGAAGGTCTGGGACGACCATGTCGTCCGGCGCGCCGAGGGCGAGCCCGACCTCCTCTTCATCGATCTGCACCTGCTGCACGAGGTGACCAGCCCGCAGGCCTTCGACGGCCTCCGCAAGAGCGGTCGCCAGGTGCGCCGGCTCGACCTGACCATCGCCACCGAGGACCACAACACCCCGACCCTCGACATCGACAAGCCCATCGCGGACCCGGTCTCCCGCATCCAGCTGGAGACGCTGCGCAAGAACGCCGCCGACTTCGGTGTGCGCCTGCACCCGCTGGGCGACGTCGAGCAGGGCGTCGTGCACGTCGTCGGCCCCCAGCTGGGACTGACCCAGCCCGGCATGACCGTCGTCTGCGGTGACTCGCACACCTCCACGCACGGCGCCTTCGGCGGTCTGGCGTTCGGCATCGGCACCTCCCAGGTCGAGCATGTGCTGGCCACCCAGACGCTGCCCATGGCCCGCCCGAAGACCATGGCCATCACGGTCAACGGCGAACTGCCCGAGGGCGTCACCGCCAAGGACCTGATCCTGGCGATCATCGCCCGGATCGGCACCGGCGGCGGCCAGGGCTACGTCCTGGAATACCGCGGCTCCGCCATCGAGAAGCTCTCGATGGAGGCCCGGATGACCATCTGCAACATGTCGATCGAGGCCGGCGCCCGCGCGGGCATGATCGCCCCCGACCAGACCACCTTCGACTACCTCGAGGGCCGTCCGCACGCCCCCAAGGGCGAGGACTGGGACGCGGCCGTCGCGTACTGGAAGACGCTGAAGACGGACGAGGGCGCCGAGTTCGACGCCGAGGTCGTGATCGAGGCCGCCGAACTGTCGCCGTTCGTCACCTGGGGCACCAACCCCGGCCAGGGTGCGCCGCTTTCGGCGGACGTCCCCGATCCTGCTTCGTACGAAGACGCTTCGGAGCGCTTCGCCGCCGAAAAGGCCCTGGAATACATGGGGTTGGAGGCCGGTCAGCCGCTGCGCTCCATCAAGGTGGACACCGTCTTCGTAGGCTCGTGCACCAACGGCCGCATCGAGGACCTGCGCGCCGCCGCGGAGCTCGTGAAGGGCCGCAAAGTCGCCGACGGCGTACGGATGCTGGTCGTCCCGGGCTCGGCTCGGGTGGGTCTGCAGGCCGTTTCCGAGGGCCTGGACGTCGTCTTCAAGGAGGCCGGCGCCGAGTGGCGGCACGCGGGCTGCTCGATGTGTCTGGGCATGAACCCCGACCAGCTGGCCCCGGGTGAGCGCTCCGCGTCCACTTCCAACCGCAACTTCGAGGGCCGGCAGGGCAAGGGCGGTCGTACGCACCTGGTGTCGCCGCAGGTCGCGGCGGCCACCGCGGTCCTGGGCCACCTGGCCTCCCCGGCCGACCTGTCCGACGCCGAGACCCGTACGCCCGCTGGAGTCTGATCAGCCATGGAAGCATTCACCACGCACACCGGCCGGGTCGTCCCGCTGCGCCGCTCCAACGTCGACACCGACCAGATCATCCCTGCTCACTGGCTCAAGAAGGTGACCAGGGACGGGTTCGAGGACGGGCTGTTCGAGGCCTGGCGCAAGGATTCGGAGTTCGTGCTCAACCGCCCCGAGCGCGAAGGCGCCACGGTGCTGGTCGCCGGTCCCGACTTCGGCACCGGTTCCTCTCGTGAGCACGCCGTGTGGGCGCTGCAGAACTACGGCTTCAAGGCCGTCATCTCGTCGCGTTTCGCGGACATCTTCCGCGGCAACTCGCTCAAGAACGGCCTGCTCACGGTGGTTCTGGAGCAGAAGATCGTGGACGCGCTGTGGGAGCTCACCGAGAAGGACCCGCAGGCCGAGGTCACGGTCGACCTTCAGGCCCGTGAGGTGCGCGCCGAGGGCATCACCGCCTCCTTCGAGCTGGACGAGAACTCCCGCTGGCGGCTGCTGAACGGCCTCGACGACATCTCGATCACCCTGCAGAACGAGGCCGACATCGCCGCCTACGAGACGAAGCGGCCGTCGTTCAAGCCGCGCACCCTCCAGTCCTGATCCGAGGGGCTGACCCCGAGGCGCGATCCGAGACTTCGAAACAAGGCCACTTTCGGCCACCACAACACCCCCGCAGTACCCCCGATCAGCCCGATCGGGGGTACTGCCATGTCTGCACCCGAACGGCCCTGCGCCGCTCGCCGGCCGCGCTCAACTTCCCACGTTACGAAGGATGTTGAAGGGGTACGCGAGTGTTGTCATCGCGGCTTCCGCAAGTGCCCGGAAGGCCATTTGAGGCCGGAGTTGCACCCCTGGCAGGCGACAACTCGCCCCAGATGGCACAATCTGTGCATGGAACACGACGGCCAACTCGAGCTCTATGCGGCAGTCGCGGACCAACTCAAGGAAGCGCATGGAAGGGTGCGCGCACTGCAAGTCCCGGAGGGCGTACGGATGGCGCTGACCCGGAAGCTGCTGGTCATTACGGCCGCGGCCAAGCACGACGTCGCCGAAGCGACAAGGCGTCTGGAGCGGTTCATGGCGGATCTCGACGCGGGGCGATTCCCCGAAGAGGAACGCTGAACACCTTCGAGACAGTCGAGTCTGTTGCGGCACAAGGGTGATTAGCCCGTTTCGTGTTTGATTTGCGGTATATATCTGCCTAACGTGCGAAAAAGCTTGAACACTTTCGTTCTGGCGATGTCTCCGAAGGGGAAGACGTGAACAAGGCGCAGCTCGTAGAAGCGATTGCCGACAAGATGGGCGGCCGCCAGCAGGCCGCCGAGGCTGTCGACCACGTACTGGACGCCATCGTCCGCGCGGTCGTCTCGGGTGAGCGGGTCTCCGTCACCGGCTTCGGTTCGTTCGAGAAGGTCGACCGGCCTGCTCGTTACGCCCGTAACCCCCAGACGGGCGAGCGGGTTCGGGTCAAGAAGACCTCCGTTCCCCGCTTCCGTGCGGGTCAGGGCTTCAAGGACCTGGTGAGCGGCTCGAAGAAGCTCCCCCGGGGCGGCGAGGTCGCCGTCAAGAAGGCGCCCAAGGGCAGCCTGACCGGTGGCGCCTCGGCGACGGTCAAGAAGGCCGCCGCGAAGAAGACCACCAAGGCGGCCGCGAAGAAGACGACCGCGAAGAAGACGACGGCCAAGAAGACGACGGCCGTCGCCAAGAAGACCACCGCGAAGAAGGCGCCGGCGAAGAAGACCACGGCCGCCGCCAAGAAGACCACCGCGGCGAAGAAGACCACGGCCAAGAAGGCGACGGCCAAGAAGGCCCCGGCGAAGAAGGCGACCGCCAAGAAGGCGCCCGCCAAGAAGTCGACGGCTCGCAAGACCACGGCCAAGAAGGCCACCGCCCGCAAGAGGTAGAACTGCGGGTCACAGGTAGCACCGCAGGGCACTCACGCGCCGGGCCGGACTCCCCGTGGAGTCCGGCCCGCGGCGTGTTTCTAGAGGGTCTGCAGCGTCACCAGCGTGATCCGCAGGGCCGCGCCGTCGCCTTCCGTCTCGATGCGGACCCGCTGCCCGGGGCGCAGCAGCCTCAGGCCGCCCGCGTCGAACGCCGGGGCGTCGAAGGGGACGGGGGTGCCGTCGTCCAGGAGGACACTGCCGGAGCGGGTGTCTTCGTCGTAGGTGTATGCGGTGGCCTGCATGGCTGCAACCCTACGACGGGTTGTGGTTCGGGTGCGGGGCGATGAGCAGACGTGCCGCTGCCGCCGTCGTTCGCGAGCCCACGCCCAGGGCCAGCGCGGCCCGCAGATCCTCGCCGGTGTCCACATCCTGGCGTACCGAGTCCACCTCGTCGAGGCACAGTTCCACTGCCCCGGACGCACGATGGCGGGCCCGGGAATCCTCGCCGAATGCGGGCCGCAATTCATGTCCGGGGGCAGCGGCCAGCAGAGTGGTACCGATTGCCGCGGCGTCGGGGAGGAAAGCGCGGGGGAATTCCGCCGCAGCGTCCAGGACGCGGGCCAATTCCAGCGGGCGCAGGGCCGGGAGATCGGCGTTCAGGGCCGCCAGGGCGCTTTCGGGACGGGACGACCGTACGACTGCCGCCGCGTGGGCCAGTGCCGCGTTCAGGCCGCCGCCCGGCTCGTCCGGGACGATGTGCGCGCCAAGTGCGCCCAGCTCGCGGCCCGCCAGCGCGTCGCCCGTGACGACTGCCACATCCTTCACCGCCGGGCAGGCCAGCGCCGCCACCACGGTGTCCTGGGCGAACGCGAGGGCCAGGCCCGGGCGCAGCCCGTCCGAAGCGGTGTCCGACAGCCTGCTCTTCGCCCGCGCCAAGGGTTTCAGGGGTATGACCAAGGTCCACTGCACGCGCGTTCCGTCCCTCTCTAGTCGCCGCCATTGTCACTCAGCCGTCACCAGGGCCATCCGGCAGCCGCGACGGCGAGGCGTACGGTGTTCTCGACAGACCGGCGGCCTGGGGCGACACTTGTGCGGCCCCCAGGCCCGATGTCCTTGATTCCTAGAGGAAGGTGCTCCGCGTGCCCCGCCGCAGAATCGGCTTCTGGTACCGCTTCGCCGCGGTGCTCTGCAAACCGCCGCTGGTGGTTCTGATCAAGCGGGACTGGCGTGGAATGGAGCACATTCCGGCCGAGGGTGGATTTATCACCGCGGTGAACCACAATTCGCACATCGATCCCTTCGCGTACGCGCACTTTCAGTACAACACCGGCCGGGTTCCGCGATTCCTGGCGAAGAGCGCGCTTTTCAAGAAGGGATTCGTCGGCGCCGCGATGCGCGGCACCGGCCAGATCCCCGTCTACCGGGAGACCACGGACGCGCTGAGCGCCTTCCGGGCCGCGATCGACGCCGTCGAGCGCGGTGAGTGCGTCGCGTTCTACCCCGAGGGCACCATCACCCGGGACCCGGACCAGTGGCCCATGACGGGCAAGACCGGTGCCGCCCGCGTCGCCCTGCAGACCAAGTGCCCGGTGATCCCCGTCGCGCAGTGGGGCGCCAACGAGTTGCTGCCGCCGTACGCCAAGAAGGCCAACGTCCTTCCGCGCAAGACCCACCGGGTGCTTGCAGGCCCGCCGGTCGACCTCGCGCGCTTCTACGACAAGGAGATGACCCCGGAGTTGCTGAAGGAGGCGACCGAGGTCATCATGGCCGCCGTCACCCGCCAGCTGGAGGAGATCCGCGGCGAGAAGGCGCCGCGGACGCCGTACGATCCGCGTCAGGAGCGCATCGAGCAGCGGCGCCGGACCTCCGCTCAGAACCGGCAGACGCCAGCGCAGTCGAAGGCCGAGCAGGAAGAGGGGCAGGGCACGTGAGCAAGCCCGTCAAGGCGGCCGTCATGGGCACCGGATCGTGGGGCACCGCCTTCGGCATGGTCCTCGCCGACGCGGGCTGCGAGGTGACCCTCTGGGCCCGCCGCCCCGAACTTGCGGAAGCGGTCAACTCCACCCGCACGAACCCCGACTACCTCCCCGGCGTCGAGCTCCCGGAGAACCTGCGGGCGACGCCCGACCCCGCCGAGGCCGCGCACGGCGCCGACTTCACGGTCCTCGCCATCCCCTCGCAGACGCTGCGCGGCAACCTCGCCGAGTGGACCCCGCTGCTCGCGCCCGGCACGGTCCTCGTCTCGCTGATGAAGGGCGTCGAACTCGGCTCCGCGATGCGGATGAGCGAGGTCATCGATGATGTCGCCAAGGTCGGTTCGGACCGGATCGCCGTGGTCACGGGACCGAACCTCGCCCGTGAGATCGCCGCGCGGATGCCGGCCGCCGCGGTGGTCGCCTGCACGGACGAGGCTGTCGCCCAGCGCCTCCAGGCCGCCTGTCACACGCCGTACTTCAGGCCCTACACCGAGACCGACGTGGTGGGCTGCGAGCTGGGCGGTGCCGTGAAGAACGTCATCGGGCTCGCCGTCGGCATCGCGGACGGCATGGGGCTCGGCGACAATGCCAAGGGCTCGCTCATCACGCGCGGCCTCGCCGAGACCGCGCGGCTCGGGGTCCGGCTGGGCGCCGACCCGATGACGTTCGCGGGACTCGCCGGCCTCGGCGACCTGGTGGCGACCTGTTCCTCGCCGCTGTCGCGCAACCACACGTTCGGCACCAACCTCGGCAAGGGCATGACCCTGCAGGAGACCATCGCGGTCACCAAGCAGACCGCCGAGGGCGTCAAGTCCTGTGAGTCCGTGCTGGATCTGGCCCGCCGGCACGGCGTCGACATGCCCATCACGGAGACCGTCGTCGGCATCGTGCACGAGGGCAAGCCGCCCGTGGTCGCCCTGAAGGAGCTGATGTCGCGCAGCGCGAAGCCTGAGCGACGCTGAGCGAACACCGGCACGCCCTCCGGGTTACACGCGGGCCGAACGCTGACTCGGACCCTACGGGCGGGTACGCTCAACGCGATATGAGCACCGAGAACCTCTCCCAGAGCCCTGACCAGCAGCCGCGCAAGCCGCGCGTGGCCGTCGTGTTCGGCGGCCGCAGCTCCGAGCACGGGATCTCCATGGTCACCGCCGGCGCCGTGCTGCGCGCGATCGACCGGACGAAGTACGACGTCCTGCCGATCGGCATCACACAGAGCGGCCGCTGGGTGCTCACCGCCGACGAACCGGAACGCATGGCGATCACCGAGCGCCGTACGCCCAACGTCGAGGAGCTGGCCGAGTCGAGCGAGGGCGGCGTGGTGCTCCCCGTCGACCCGGCGAACCGCGAAGTCGTCTACACCGAGCCCGGATCGGTGCCCAAGGCGCTGGGCGAGATCGATGTCGTCTTCCCGGTGCTCCACGGGCCCTACGGCGAGGACGGGACCCTCCAGGGCCTCCTGGAGCTCTCCGGGGTGCCGTACGTGGGTGCGGGAGTGCTCGCCTCGGCCGTCGGCCAGGACAAGGAGTACATGAAGCGGGTGTTCACCTCGTTCGGGCTCAAGGTGGGCCCGTATGTGGTGATCCGGCCCCGCGAGTGGGAGCGGGACGAGTCCGCCGCCCGCAAGAAGATCATCGACCTCGCCGGCGACCACGGCTGGCCGCTCTTCGTGAAGCCCGCGCGCGCGGGTTCGTCGATCGGCATCACCAAGGTCGAGGACCTGTCCGGCCTGGACGAGGCGATCGCCGAGGCCCAGCGGCACGACCCGAAGATCCTCGTCGAGGCGGCGCTGCGCGGCCGGGAGATCGAGTGCGGGGTGCTGGAGTTCGAGGACGGCCCGCGGGCCTCCGTCCCCGCGGAGATCCCGCCGCCGGACGCGCACGCGTACTACGACTTCGAGGCCAAGTACATCGACTCCACGCCGGGGATCGTGCCGGCGCCCCTGACGCCGGAGGAGACGGCGGAGGTGCAGCGCCTGGCGGTGGACGCCTTCGAGGCGGCTTCGTGCGAGGGGCTCGTGCGGGCGGACTTCTTCCTCACCGAGGACGGGGAGTTCGTGATCAACGAGATCAACACGATGCCCGGTTTCACGCCGATCTCGATGTACCCGCAGATGTGGCAGGCGAGCGGGATCAGCTACCCGGACCTGGTGGACCGGCTGATCGAGGCGGCGCTGCGCAGGTCGACGGGTCTGAGGTAGGAGCCGGACCCGTTCGGGTCCGTTCCCGTCAGGTCCGTGGCGTTCAGTTGGCGATCCCCTCGGGGATCGCCTTCTTGATGGCCGGAGCCAGGTCGATCAGCACACTTGAGCTGTCCCGGCCCTCCGGCGCGGTGACCTCGACATACGCGAGACGGCCGGCGGTCGTGAACCGGTACCCACCGCCGTCCTGCTTCTCCATGAGCCATTTGACGTCTTCCACGCCACCGGCCACCGCGTCCGGATCCCGGCCCTCGGCCACCTTCGGATCGACCATCTTCGGCGGCTGCGGCACACCGCACCGCAGTATGATCGCCGAGTCCCCCCAGCCCGCGGTCAGCGCGGACGCGGGCGAGGGGTCCTCACGGCTCTCACCGTCCACCTTGGCCGGCAGCACCTTGTCGAGGTTCCGGCACAGTTGCCTGGCTTTCGCGCCGGGGCTGGGAACCGCCGCCGACGCGCTGCCGTCTGCTGATGAGCAGCCCGCTGCGGTGATCAGCAGGACGAGCGCGGGCAGCCCGAGGACAGAAATGTGCCGGTGACGCAAAGAGTTCACCGGCCAAGGGTAGACGGGGGCTACAGATGTACGACCGGGCAGGTCAGGGTGCGGGTGATGCCGTCCACTTGCTGGACCTTGGCGACCACCAGGCGACCCAGCGCGTCGACGGTGTCGGCCTGGGCGCGCACGATGACGTCATACGGTCCTGTGACGTCCTCGGCCTGGATGACTCCAGGGATCTTGCTGATCGTCTCGGCGACGGTCGACGCCTTGCCGACCTCCGTCTGGATCAGGATGTACGCCTGTACCACGGAACCTCCAGGGCGGCCACGAGGATCATGTGGGGAAAAGGAACGCCACGGTATCGCGTCGTCGCTCGCCGCGGGGAGACCTGCGGTGGCCGGGGCTTGCGCGCCGGGGTGCAGACACGACAGAAGTTGACGTACACGTCGACCGTAGCGAGGACAGTAGTGACGCGCGACCGGGTGCGGACAGAGACAGAAGGGGCGTAAGGGCAATGAAGGGCACTGTTGGTGAGCTCGGCGAGTTCGGGCTCATCAGGGAGCTCACCTCCCGTCTCACCACCACCCCGGCGGTCCGGGTCGGCCCCGGCGACGACGCCGCGGTGGTGGCCGCGCCCGACCGCAGGGTGGTCGCCAGCACCGACATCCTGCTGGAGGGGCGGCACTTCCGCCGCGACTGGTCCACGGCGTACGACGTGGGCCGCAAGGCCGCCGCGCAGAACCTCGCGGACATCGCCGCCATGGGCGCGGTGCCGACGGCGCTGCTGCTCGGCCTGGTCGTGCCCGCCGAACTCCCGGTGACCTGGCCGACCGAGATGATGGACGGCCTGCGCGACGAATGCCAGGTCGCGGGTGCCTCCGTGGTCGGCGGGGACGTCGTACGGGGTGACACGATCATGGTGTCGATCACCGCACTCGGCGATCTGCGCAACCAGGAGCCCGTGACGCGCGCGGGCGCGCAGCCCGGAGACCTGGTCGCCGTGACGGGCTGGCTGGGGTGGTCCGCGGCCGGATACGCCGTGCTCGCCCGCGGTTTCCGCTCGCCGCGCGCCTTCGTCGAGGCACACCGGCGCCCCGAGCCGCCGTATCACGCGGGCCCGGCCGCCGCCGGGCTCGGCGCGACCGCGATGTGCGACGTGAGCGACGGGCTGATCGCCGACCTCGGGCACATCGCCGAGGCCAGCAAGGTCCGTATCGACATCCGCTCCGGCGCGATCGACATCCCCTCCCAGATGAACGACATCGGGCAGGCCGTGGGCGTTGACCCCATGCAGTGGGTGCTGACCGGGGGAGAGGACCACGCGATCGTGGCGACCTTCCCGCCGGACGTGAAGCTGCCGGCCCGCTGGAAGGTCATCGGCGAGGTCCTCAACCCCTCGGCGCTGCCCCAGGTGACGGTGGACGGGGCACCGTGGACCCGCAAGGGCGGCTGGGACCACTTCGGAGGGGACATCGAGTCATGATCGCCAACGTCCTTACGGTGGCCGGCTCCGACTCCGGGGGCGGCGCGGGCATCCAGGCCGACCTGAAGACGATGCTCGCGCTCGGCGTGCACGGCATGAGCGTGATCACCGCTGTCACCGCCCAGAACTCCCTTGGCGTGCAAGGTGCTTGGGAGCTGCCGGTGGAGGCGGTACGGGCCCAGTACCGCAGCGTCGTCGACGACATCGGCGTGCAGGCGGTCAAGACGGGCATGCTCGCGTCGGCCGAACTCGTCGAGACGGTGGCCGAATTGATCGGCGGCACCGACGTGCCCGCCGTGATCGACCCGGTGGGTGTGTCCAAGCACGGCGACTCGCTGCTCGCGGCGTCAGCGCTGGACTCCGTACGCACGAAGCTGCTGCCGGTGGCGACCGTGGCGACCCCGAACCTCGACGAGGTGGCCCAACTCACCGGCGTGCACGTCGAGGCGGAGGACGACCTCAGGCGGGCCGCGGCGGCCGTGCTGGCGTACGGGCCCCGGTGGGTCGTGGTGAAGGGCGGCCATCTCGCGGGCGACGCCGTGGACCTCCTCACCGACGGTTCCGAGGAGCACTGGCTGCGCGCCCCGCGCCACGACAACCGCCACACCCACGGCACGGGCTGCACCCTCGCCTCCGCGGTCGCGTCACATCTCGCGAAGGGGCTGTCCGTGCCGGATGCGGTGGCGGCTGCCAAGGAGTACGTCACGGGCGCCATCGCCGCCGGTTTCGCACTCGGCGGGGGGATCGGCCCCGTGGATCACGGCTGGGCCCTCACGCGGGGCACCTAGGCCCTTTGGCGGCGCGAGGAATCTTCGTCGCGAATCTCGCGTCGGGAATCTTGCGTCGGGCGCGGCGAGAACCGGTCCGTGGGCATGGCAAAAAGCCGGTCCACCCTGAGGTGGACCGGCTTACTGCAGCGAACCAGCTGTGGCCGCGCGCTTAGCTGTGCGTCAGCGCGAGACCTTGCCGGCCTTGATGCACGAGGTGCAGGCGTTCACGCGCTTCGGCGTCCCGCCGACCACGGTACGGACGCGCTGGATGTTCGGGTTCCAGCGACGGGACGTACGGCGGTGCGAGTGCGAGATGTTGTTGCCGAAGCCCGGCCCCTTGCCGCAGACGTCGCAGTTGGCAGCCACGGGTCACTCCAAAGACTTCAGATGCTCTTACGGATAATCCCGGCATGCCGGGATCGAGATCTACGATGAGAGATCTGAGTGGCGCTGCCAGGGGAACGGCCCGATTTTCATCGGGCAACCGGAGCAGCATACAACGACTGCGCCAGTCCAACGAAACTACCATGCCTGATCAGGGCCCCGCTCCCGGCCCGCTTCCGGCGCGCACCCTCTCTGGGTCTACGCTGCGTGCCACGGCCGGCAGCTCAAGGAGGCGCAGGTGGCGCAGGTCCCGCAGACATTCTTCGATGCTCTCGCGGTGCGCACCTGGTGCGGCCTCGCGCTGGAGTCACTGGGCCGGGCGCGTGAGGAGATCGACGCGATCAACGTCTATCCCGTGGCCGACGGGGACACCGGCACGAACCTTTATCTGACGGTGGAGTCGGCGGTCGGGGCGGTGGAGGCCGTGTTCGCCGCGTACGACGTGGGCAAGCCCACGCTGGCGGACGCCGCCCGCGCGATGGCGCACGGGGCCCTGATCGGCGCCCGGGGGAACTCCGGGACGATCCTCGCCCAGCTGCTGCGCGGCATGGCTCAGGTGCTCGCCGCCGAGGGTGAGACGGCTCATACCGATGGCTCCGGCCTCCGCCTCGCCCTGCGGCATGCCGCGGACTCCGCCCGCCAGGCCGTGGCCCACCCCGTCGAGGGAACCGTCCTCACGGTCGCCTCGGCAGCCGCCGACGCGGCCGGCGGGGTCGCGCACGACGACTGCGGGGCCGTCGCGCGGGCGGCCTACGAGGGCGCGCGCGTGGCGCTGGCCGAGACGCCGGGGCAGCTGGCGGTCCTGGAACGGGCCGGGGTCGTCGACGCCGGCGGACGGGGGCTGCTGGCGGTGCTGGGCGCGCTGGTGGAGACCTTCACGGGGGAAGCGGCAGCCCCGCTGGTTCACCAGGTCTCCGGGGCGCACGCGCGCGTGGCGGGGGGTTCACCCGCAGACGGCACCTCCCTCGCCGAAGCCGAGGACTGCGCCGACGCCGTCGCGGCGGGCGCGCCCGCGTTCGAGGTGATCTACCTGCTGGAGGCCGAGGACGCGGCCGTGGCGCGGCTGCGGGGGCGGCTCGACGCCCTCGGGGACTCGCTCGTGATCGTCGGCGGTGACGGGCTGTGGAACGTGCATGTGCACGTCGACGACGCCGGGGCCGCCGTGGAGGCCGGCGTCGAGGCCGGCCGGCCCTACCGGATCCGGATCACCCACTTCGGCGCCGGCGACGTGCACACCACCGGTGCCGAGCGGCCGCCCCGGGAGCGTGCCCAGCGTGCCGTGGTCGCCGTCGTGCCCGGCGAGGGCCTGGCCGGGCTGTACAGCGAGGCAGGCGCGACCACCGTCCTCGCGCGCCCCGGGGAACCGCCCGCGAGCGGGGAGCTCGTGCAGGCCGTACGGCGTGCCCACGCGCGTGAGGTCGTGCTGCTGCCCAATGACGCCGAACTGCGCCACACCGCGGCCGCGGCGGCCGAGCAGGCCCGCACGGAGGGCATCCGCGTGGCACTGATCCCCACCCGCTCCGCGGTCCAGGGCATCGCGGCGCTCGCCGTGCACGAGCCGGACCGCCGCTTCGACGAGGACGTCGTGTCGATGACCTCGGCGGCCGGCGCCACCCGCTACGCCGAGGTCGCCGTCGCCGAACGCCAGTCCTGGACCATGGCCGGCATCTGCCAGGCCGGCGACGTCCTCGGCCTCATCGACGGCGACGTGGCCGTGATCGGAACGGACGTCACGGCCACCGCCGGGACTGTCCTCGACCGCATGCTCTCGGCCGGCGGCGAACTCGTCACCCTCGTCCTCGGCGACGAGGCACCCGAGTCGATCGCCGAGCACCTCGAAGCACGCGTGCGTGAGTCGTATCTGGCCGTCGACACCGTGGTGTACCGGGGCGGACGGCAGGGAGCGCTGCTGCTCATCGGCGTGGAGTAGCGCCATGCCGAAAGGCTCCGCCCTGCCGAGAGCTACGCCTTCTCCCGCTCCGCGTCGGCCTGCTCCCGCACCACCTGCAGCATCTGCCCGGCCTCCGCCCGGCGCTCCTGTGCCGCATCGTCGCCCTCGTCGTGGCCGTCGTACGCCACCAGCACCGCACGCGCGCGTGCCGCGGCCTCGGCCGGGCGGCTCAGGTCGGCCTCCAGCCAGCCCGCGGCGAGTTCGGCGCCGGTGCGGCTGTGCAGGGCGTCCTCGCCGAGGGAGGCGAACACCGCTACGGCCCGCGTCACTTGGGACAGGGCCTCCTCCAGCGCGGTCCGGATCGACTCGTCCTCGGCGTCCTCGGTGACCGAACGGGCCAGCAGGTCACCGAACTGCCGGTGCGTGTGCCCGAGTTCGGCGACCAGGCGTTCACGCGCCTCGTCGTCGTCGACCGCCTCCAGCGCCGCCCTGCACTCCTCGACAGCGCTCGCCATCAACTCGGACGCCGTGTCGGCCCTGCCCTCCACGTCCTCCACCCGCAGCGCCAGCCACGCGCGGGCACGCAGGGAGCGCACCAGGCCGTGCACGTTGCCGAGGGTGCGCCACAGCCCACCCGCGCGCGCGTACGCCTGGTCCGCCTCGGTGTGCAGGCCCGCGTGGCCGAGGGACTCGGCGGCGAGGTGGGCCAGTGTGGCGTGGTCGTGCTGCTCGGGCCAGTGCCGGGCGATCTCGGCCGCCTGCAACCGGCGTTCGGCTGCCTCGCGGTGCTCGCCGAGCTCGCTCAGGCAGTCGCCGAGCCACCACTGCGTCTGGACGACCGCGCCGTCGCCGTGCGACTCCGCGCTCAGGTCGGGCAGCGCCGACTCCAGCACCTCGGCGGCCTCGGCGAACCGTCCCTGCCGCAGCAGGAATCCGCCCAGCTGCTGCCGCGCCCAGGCGCCCAGCGTGCGGCTCTCGCCCGCCTCGTCGGCCCAGTGCGCCGCCTGAAGGGCGTGTTCGGAGGCCTCCTCGGACAGCCCCCGGCCGCC
Source organism: Streptomyces sp. NBC_00299 (assembly GCF_036173045.1). GTDB lineage: Bacteria > Actinomycetota > Actinomycetes > Streptomycetales > Streptomycetaceae > Streptomyces > Streptomyces machairae. The sequence goes on along the minus strand of NZ_CP108039.1, from coordinate 2,850,739 downwards.
GAGCACCTCGGCCAGCTGGAGGTGCAGCTGGGCACGCCCCGTCGCCTCCAGGTGCGGCCCGCCGTGCTCCAGGGCCGCCCGCAGCGCCCGCTCGGCCTCCGCGGTGTCGCCGAGATGGTGCGCGAGCCCGGCCAGCCGGGCCTCGTACTCCACCGCGAACCACGGCAGCCCGGCCCCGACGAACTCGGCCGAAGCCCGCGCGAACAGCTCCGCGGCCCCCTCCACGTCCCCGGTGAGCGCCGCCAGCTCCGCGAGCATCGCCTGCGCCTCCGCGGCCCGCGAGGCAAGCCGTACGTCGTCCCCCGCCCGCCCGTCGACGAGCGCGAGCACCTCACGGGCGGCGGTCTCGGCGGCGGTCAGCACGGCCTCCGGCGCCGCGTCCTGCGACTCGTGCACCCGCCGCATCAGAATCCGCGCCCGGCACATCAGCACGGCCGCCGTCTGACGCACACCCGTGCCGTCCTCGGCGTACAGCGCGAGAACCCGGTCGTACAGGTCGGCGATCGTCGTGAGGGCCTGCGAGACCTCACCGGTGAGAGCGCTTACGTACGCTCCACGCGCGCGTGCCGCCAGCGCCTCGCCGGGGTCGCCCGCCGCCGCGTACAGCTCGGCGGCCTCCTCGAAGAGGGGAATGCCCTCGGGGCCCAGGTCCATCGCCCGGTGGTCGGCGATCTCCGCGCGGTCGAGGGCGTGCAGCTCGACGCCCTCGGCGGCTCGGGAGACGGCGGCCCAGGCCTCGATGGCGTTGGGTTGCAGGGTGTCCGACAGCCGCCGTGCCGCGGCGAGCAGCGCGGGCAGTTCGGCCTCCGCGTCGGCCGCCGCGGAACCGTCGGGTGCGACGACCGCAGCAGGCGCGGGCATCGCCACCGCCTTGGGCCGGGCCGCCGTACGCACGCCCAGCGGCAGCCGCTCCACCAGTGGCCGCTGCTCCATGCGCGCGCGTGCCCGCTCGCTTACGTGCTCCGTGCCGTTGCGCCCGTCGAAGTCCGCCGCCAACGCGAGGGCCTGCGCACGCGCGTGTGCGGCCAGTTCACCGGCGGTCCAGTCACGGCCCGCCGGACCCGGGACCCGCTGCCCGCCCAGCCCCAGCTCGGTCAGGCGGTCCATGAGCAGCGCCACCACCGACATGAACTCCAGCTTGCTGCGCGGATGCCCGGTGTCCGTGAAATACGCCGGCCGCTCCGCGAGCAGCTCCAGGCCGCGCGCCTCGTTGCCGGTCAGCACGCAGAACTCGACGTGGTCCGCGTAGGCGCCGCGCATGCTCTCCATGGCCCGTACGAGCCGAAAACCCCGCAGATGGTTGGCGCGGGCCTCGTCCACGCGGCCCAGGCGCAGCAGCGGCACCAGGGATGACGCGAGGACCGTGTGCGGCTCGTGGGCGCAGGCGAACTCGCCCTCCAGGACCGGCGCCCACAGCTCGAGCGCCTCCGCGTCCCGGCCCCGCTCGGCCTGCCACCAGCCCTGCCCGTGCAGCTCGCACGCGTGGCAGTCGGCCATGGCGTCCCGGTCCGCGGCCAGCCATGCGCCGTACGCCCGCTCGGCCCGCGCCACGTCCCCGACATGCGCGGCCACGCTGAACTCCGCGCTGCGCACGGCCCGTTCGGAGTGCCCGGCGAGCCGGTAGCGGTGCTCCATCTCGCCGAGCCACTTCTCGATCGAGGCGAGCGGCACGTGCGGCTGGTCGAGCATGCCGGACGACATCCACTTGAAGACCCAGTGCAGCGAGTGCGTCTCGTACTCGTCGAAGTCCTCGGGCCGCTCGTCCCACATGCGCAGCAGACGCGCGAAGGGGACGAACATCTTGTCCTTCTCGGAGCTGTAGTTGTAGACCTTCAGCTGGTGTCCCAGCGCCTCGATCACGGCGAGCGGGATGCCCAGCTTCTCCGCCTCGGCGAGCAGCTGCTCCGCGCGCGCGTTGCGGGCGGGGCCCTCCGGCTCCTCGGAGTTCTCCGCCATGGCCCGGCGCAGCGAGTCGAAGTCCGTGACGTCGCTCATCGGCGGCCCTCCTCGCCGTTCGTGGCCCACTCCAGCAGGCCGATGAAGGCCCGGTTCAGCAGCGCCGAGTCCGCCGGCCTGAGCGGGCGCTGCGCCATCAGCAGGGCCTGCCCGTAGAGGGACTCGGTGGCGGTGCCGATCAGCTCGGGATCGCCCAGTGAACTGATCCGCCGGATCAGCGGGTTGAGGTGGTTGAGCACCAGACGCGCGCGTGGCGCGCTGCCGCGCAGCGAGCCCAGGATGCCCGCCCACAGGTCGTCGGACCGCTCCTCGGCCTCCGCGCGCGCCTGCTCGTGCCGGGCCGCCCGGTCGTCGAGGTGCAGAGCGGGCACGGACAGCGGATGGAAGGCGCGCAGTACGACGTCACAGCCCAGCGGATCGAGCTTCGCCCGCGCGGCCGCCAGGAAGCCCGCAAGAGCCAGCTCCTCGGCCGGGTCGACCGAGTCCAGATGCGCGGTCACGGTGTCCGCGTCCAGCTCGGCGACGACCGTCCCCGGCCGCACCGACGGCAGCGCCTCGACCAGCTCGCTGTCGTACGTGTAACCGCCGTTGATCACGCCGACGCCCTGCGCGGACGCGATCGGCGCGACCTGCCGGTACTCCTCGACGGTCCGCGTGAAGTGCACCACCGGGTGCCGCTGCGCGAACTCCTCCAGGGACAGCCGCCCGTCGGTCGTCTCGAAGGGCAGCCACGGCAGCATCGTGCGCAGCATCTCCTTGTCGTGCCGCGCCAGGGACTTCACACCCAGGTGGTGCACGGACAGAAATGCCGCCAGCCGTTCCGGATCACCGGCCGCCAGCCCCGTCAGCCAGGACCGAATCCTTTCGCCGAGCGCTTCCCGTACGCCCGCCAGCGTCTCGTCCTCGTACAGCGACTCCCGTGAGGCCGTCGGCCGCAGGCTGTCGGTGTCCAGGACACAGCGCACGAAGAACGCCCAGTCGGGCAGCAGCTGTTCGGCGCGCTCGGTCAGCAGCATGCCCTTGAGGTGGACGCGATGACCGGCCCGCTGGGCGGGGCTGACCGCCGACGGAAGGACGTACGCCACGCCACGGATGCCCGCGAGCGGCACGTCCAGCGCGATCGAGTCCAGCGGTGTGAAGCCGAACAGGTCGTGACAGTGCCGAGCCAGGGCGACCCTGCGGTTGGCGGGGGAGGGGTACGGGCGGTCCCAGGGGGCGGGGAGGTCGGTGACCGCCTCGTCGCCGACCCGGACGTCGTACGGCAGCAGTGAGCCGAAGTCCCGCGCCAGCGCGAGAACCCGGTCCTGAGCCAGCCACTCCCCGGCCCCGGCCCGCGCCACCAGGTGCACGGTGGTGCCCGGTTCGGTGCGGGCGTCGTCCGGCAGCGTCCGCACGGTGTACGAACCGTCGTCCGTCGCCGTCCACTCCACGGGCGCCGCGTCCGGCGTACGGGCGCTGCGGCTGACCACCCGGATCCGCTCGGCAACCACGAAACAGGCCAGCAGACCGATGCCGAACTGGCCGAGGAAGTCGGACCGGGCCTCCTGAAGGCCCTCGGCACGCTTGGAGCTACGGCCGATGGTGGCGAGGAGGTTGTGCACGTCCGCCTCGGTCAGTCCGACCCCGGAATCCTCGATCCGCAGGGCGCCCGACTCGGCGTACAGGCGGACCTTGGCGGGCGCGTCCGGCTCTTCGGCGCGTCTGGCGGTGATGGCGTCGACCGCGTTCTGCAGCAGCTCGCGAAGGTAGACCTTCGGGCTGGAGTACAGGTGGTGGGAGAGCAGGTCCACCAGACCGCGCAGGTCGACCTGGAACGTATGAGGTGACTGGGACGGCTGAGGTGCCTGAGATGACTGTGAGGTCTGGGAGTCCATCGTCGCTGCGCCGGTGGGGGGACTTCGCGACGGCGCGGGGTCGGGCGGTCCCGGTGAGGCGGTGACCGCGAAGGATGGCCGGAGCGCGCCATCCTAGAGCCGAAACGAACCGTCTGACCAGGGGTTTCCGGGACGTTTACCCGGACTGCCGCCCTGACCTCTACGGCATTGTCAGTGCCGTGGTGTGGAATGGATCTCGTGCCCGCACTGGAAGAACCACTGAAAAAGGTGCTCGGCCCTCCCACCGCGAAGGTGATGGCCGAGCACCTCGGCCTGCACACCGTCGGTGACCTGCTGCACCACTACCCGCGCAGATACGAGGAGCGCGGCCAGCTCACCCACCTCGCCGACCTCCCCATGGACGAGCACGTCACGGTGGTCGCGATGGTCGCCGACGCGCGCCTGCACACCTTCGCCTCCAGCAAGGCCCCGCGCGGCAAGGGCCAGCGCCTGGAAGTCACGATCACCGACGGCAGCGGCCGGCTCCAACTGGTCTTCTTCGGCAACGGCGTTCACAAGCCCCACAAGGAGCTTCTGCCGGGCACCCGTGCGATGTTCGCGGGCAAGGTCTCCGTCTTCAACCGCCGCCTCCAACTGGCGCACCCGGCCTACGAGTTGCTGCGCGGCGACTCGGAGGAAACGGTCGAGACATGGGCCGGTGCCCTCATCCCGATCTACCCCGCCACCGCCAAGCTGGAGTCCTGGAAGATCGGCAAGGCCATCCAGACGGTCCTGCCCAGCGCCCAGGAGGCGGTCGACCCCGTCCCGGCCGCTCTGCGCGAGGGCCGCGGCCTGGTTCCCCTGCCCGAGGCACTGCTCAAGATCCACCGCCCCCACACCAAGGCGGACATCGAGGACGCCCGCTCCCGCCTGAAGTGGGACGAGGCGTTCGTCCTCCAGGTGGCCCTGGCCCGTCGCCGCCACGCGGACGCCCAACTCCCGGCGGTCGCCCGCAAACCCAAGCCCGACGGCCTCCTGACCGCCTTCGACGACCGCCTCCCCTTCACCCTCACTCAGGGCCAGCAGAAGGTCTCGAAGGAGATCTTCGACGACCTGGCGACCGAGCATCCGATGCACCGGTTGCTCCAGGGCGAAGTCGGATCGGGGAAGACGATGGTGGCGCTGCGCGCCATGCTCGCCGTCGTCGACGCGGGCGGGCAGGCCGCCATGCTCGCGCCCACCGAGGTCCTCGCCCAGCAGCATCACCGGTCGATCGTCGAGATGATGGGCGAGCTCGCCGAGGGCGGCATGCTGGGCGGGGCCGAGCAAGCCACGAAGGTGGTCGTGCTGACCGGGTCCATGGGGGCTGCCGCCCGCAGGCAGGCGCTGCTCGATCTCGTCACCGGTGAGGCCGGGATCGTGATCGGCACGCACGCGCTGATCGAGGACAAGGTGCAGTTCCACGACCTCGGCCTGGTCGTCGTGGACGAACAGCACCGGTTCGGCGTGGAGCAGCGCGACGCCCTGCGCGGCAAGGGCAAGCAGCCGCCCCACCTCCTGGTCATGACGGCGACCCCCATCCCGCGCACGGTCGCCATGACCGTCTTCGGCGACCTGGAGACCTCCGTCCTCGACCAGCTCCCGGCCGGCCGCTCACCGATCGCCAGCCATGTCGTCCCGGCCGCCGACAAGCCCCACTTCCTGGCCCGCGCCTGGGAACGCGTGCGCGAGGAGGTGGGCAACGGCCACCAGGCGTACGTCGTCTGCCCCCGGATCGGGGACGAGGAGGACGACCCGAAGAAGGCCGGCAAGAAGAAGTCCCCGGAGGACGAGGCGGAGAAGCGCCCACCGCTCGCCGTCCTGGAGGTGGCGGACCAGCTCGCCAAGGGGCCTCTCCAAGGCCTCAGGGTCGAGGTCCTGCACGGCCGTATGCACCCCGACGACAAGGACGCGGTCATGCGCCGCTTCGCCGCGGGGGAGACGGACGTCCTGGTCGCCACGACGGTCATCGAGGTCGGCGTGAACGTCCCCAACGCCACCGCGATGGTGATCATGGACGCCGACCGCTTCGGCGTCTCCCAGCTCCACCAGCTGCGCGGCCGTGTCGGCCGTGGCTCGGCACCCGGCCTGTGCCTCCTGGTCACGGAGATGCCGGAGGCCAGCACGGCACGCCAACGCCTCACCTCCGTCGCCTCCACCCTCGACGGCTTCGAACTCTCCCGCATCGACCTGGAGCAGCGCCGCGAGGGCGACGTCCTGGGCCAGGCCCAGTCCGGGGCCCGCACCAGTCTGCGGATGCTGGCGGTCATCGAGGACGAGGAGATCATCGCGGAGGCGCGGGAGGAGGCGGCGACGCTGGTGGCGGCGGATCCGGAGCTGGAACACCTCCCGGGCCTGCGCACAGCCTTGGACGCCCTCTTGGACGAGGAGAGGGAACAGTACTTGGAAAAGGGGTGAGGGCTGCCGACCCAGGGGCGCGGGGCTGTATGGACCATGCGGCTACCGCCGCGGGGGCGCGACCAGCGACACTGAACCCAAAGCCGCTCACACCCAAGGACCAAAGATGACCCGCGTGATCGCCGGCACAGCCGGCGGACGTCGCCTGGCCGTCCCGCCAGGGACCGGCACCCGCCCCACCTCCGACCGCGCGCGCGAAGGTCTCTTCTCCACCTGGCAGTCCCTCCTCGGCGGCCCCCTGCAAGGCGAACGCGTCCTCGACCTCTACGCCGGGTCGGGCGCCGTCGGCCTGGAGGCACTCTCCCGCGGCGCCGGCCACACCCTCCTGGTCGAGGCCGACGCCCGAGCCGCCAGGGTCGTCCGCGAGAACGTGAAGAATCTCGGCCTCCCCGGCGCCGAGGTGAGATCCGGCAAAGCCGAACAGATCATCCAGACCCCGGCGCCGACCGAGCCGTACGACCTCGTCTTCCTCGATCCCCCCTACGCCGTCTCGGACGACGATCTTCGGGAGATTCTCCTCACACTCCGCTCGGGGGGCTGGATCGCGGCCGAAGCGCTCGTCACCGTGGAGCGCAGCACCAGAGGCGGAGAATTCCGGTGGCCGGACGGTTTCGAAGGGATCCGGGCCCGTCGTTACGGCGAGGGAACGTTTTGGTACGGTCGCGCCGCCTCCACGTGCGAAGACGCACGATGACCGGACCCGAGAGCGAGGGATCACAAGTGCGCCGAGCCGTATGTCCCGGGTCGTTCGACCCGATCACCAACGGACACCTCGACATCATTTCCCGCGCCTCAAGGCTGTACGACGAGGTCTACGTCGCCGTCATGATCAACAAGGCCAAGAAGGGCCTGCTCGAAGTGGACGAGCGGCTCGACCTGATCCGCCAGGTCACGGCCGAGTACGGCAACGTCCGCGTCGAGGCCTTCCACGGCCTTCTCGTCGACTTCTGCAAACAGCGCGACATCCCGGCCATCGTCAAGGGCCTGCGTGCCGTCAGCGACTTCGACTACGAACTGCAGATGGCCCAGATGAACATCGGCCTGTCGGGCGTGGAGACGCTCTTCGTCCCGACCAACCCCACCTACAGCTTCCTGTCCTCCTCCCTGGTCAAGGAGGTGGCGACCTGGGGCGGCGACGTCTCCCACCTCGTGCCGCCGGTGGTTCTGGACGCCCTCAACAAGCGCCTGCGCAAGGACTGATGGGGCTACAGTCGTCCCGTCCGTCTCCATCACAGCAGTAGAGAGTGGCGAGCACACGGTGGACGTGCAGAAGAAGCTCGACGAGATCGTCGCCTCGGTCTCAGGTGCCCGGTCGATGCCCATGTCGGCCTCGTGCGTGGTCAACCGCGCCGATCTGCTCTCGATGCTGGAAGAGGTCCGTGCGGCCCTGCCCGGCTCCCTCGCCCAGGCCCAGGAGCTGATCGGCGGCCGTGAGCAGATGGTCGAGCAGGCCCGCCAGGAGGCCGACCGGATCATCCAGGGCGCGCACGCCGAGCGCGGTTCGCTGATCTCCGACACCGAGGTCGCCCGCCGCTCCCAGGCCGAGGCCGACCGCATCCTCGCCGAGGCCCGCAAGGAGGCCGAGGACATCCGCGCGGAGGCCGACGACTACGTCGACTCCAAGCTCGCCAACTTCGAGGTCGTCCTCACCAAGACCCTCGGCTCCGTCGGCCGGGGCCGCGAGAAGCTCCTGGGCACCGGACCCGGCACCGACGAGCACGGCTACGAGGACGAGGACGCCCCCGAGCGCAGCCACGACCCGGAGACCCTGCGCCGCAACGCCGACGGCTACGTCGACATCAAGCTCGGCGCCTTCGAGGCGGTCCTGGCCAAGACGCTGGAGGCGGTCGGGCGCGGCCGGCAGAAGCTGCACGGCCGTATCGCCAGCGACGACCTCGGCGCCCTCGCCGACGACACCGGCACCGTCCAGCACTCCAGCGACGCCGACTATCTCGCCGACCTCGCCGCGCTCGCGGAGCAGGACGCCGCGGCGGCCCAGGCGGCGCCGGTCGAGCAGCCCGCCGTACCGGCGCAGCAGCAGTACGACCAGCAGGCCGCACAGCCGGCCTACGGCTACCAGCAGCAGACGGCGGACCCGTACGCCGGCTATCAGCAGCAGTACGCGGGCCAGCAGGATCCTTACGGCTACCAGCAGGCCGACCCCTACGCCTACCAGGGCTACGACCCTCAGCAGGGCGCCTACGACCCGCACCAGGCTCAGCACGCCCAGCACCAGATCCCGCAGCAGGCCGGACAGGACGGTCAGGGCTACGCCCTCGACGAGACCAGTCTCTTCGACACGAGCATGATCAGCGCGGAGCAGTTGCGGGCCTACGAGCAGGGGCGCGGCCAGTAAGCAGCCACCGGATTGGGCCATGAGCGAAAGGTCCAGTATCCTGGCTCTTCGGTCGCGTGTACGTCCGCGATCAAACCTGCCCCGGAACATCCAAGGGCAGTGACCCCCTGAGCTCAGCAGATCGAAAGCAGGAATGGCGTGACAGCCCGCCTCGACCACCGCAACCCTCTCGTGTTCGACACGCACGAGCTGGGTCGGCGGCCCGGTGCGCTGCAGCGCCTGACCCGTACGGTCGACGCCCCCAAGGATCTCGGTATCCAGGGGGTCATCGGAGTGCCGGAAGGCGCCCCGATGGAGCTCGAACTCCGACTCGAGTCGGTCATGGAAGGGGTGCTTGTCACAGGCACCGGCCGTGCACAGGCCGAGGGGGAGTGCGTAAGGTGTCTGGAGCCGCTTCAGCTCGACGTCGAAGCGGAATTCCAGGAGATGTTCTCGTACCCTGACGCCGATGACCGGGGCCGCCACAGCGCGGAACCCGGCGACGACGCCGAGGACGACGAGGACAGGCTCTTTCTCGAGGACGGCTTGTTCGACCTCGAACCAGTGCTGCGTGATGCGGTGGTGCTCGCACTGCCGATGCAGCCGGTGTGCCAGGACGACTGCCCTGGACTGTGCGCCCAGTGCGGAGCACGTCTCGCAGACGACCCGGACCACCACCATGACGCCGTCGACATTCGTTGGGCGGCACTGCAGGGACTCGCCGAGACCATGACGGACGGCGAGAAGGACGAGATGAGCGGCGCCGAAGCGGGCGTCGACGAGAAGCAGGAGAAGTAGCCGTGGCTGTTCCGAAGCGGAAGATGTCGCGCAGCAACACGCGCCACCGCCGGTCGCAGTGGAAGGCTGCGGTCACCCCCCTGGTTGCGTGCGAGCGCTGCCACGAGCCCAAGCAGCAGCACATTGCGTGCCCGTCTTGCGGCACCTACAACAAGCGCCAGGTCCTCGAGGTCTGAGCGGCTGGTGAGAGGCACTGTGTCCACTGCCAAGAAGGCGGAAGACGCCAAGGCGGACCCACACGCCCGTAAGAAGGCGGACAACCAGGCCTCGTCCCACACGCTGTTGGAAGGGCGGCTCGGGTACAAGCTCGAGTCCGCCCTTCTGGTGCGTGCGCTGACCCACCGTTCGTACGCGTACGAGAACGGCGGCCTGCCCACCAACGAGCGCCTGGAGTTCCTCGGGGACTCCGTTCTCGGCCTCGTTGTCACGGACACGCTGTACCGCACCCACCCCGACCTGCCTGAAGGCCAACTGGCCAAGCTGCGGGCCGCGGTGGTCAACTCTCGTGCGCTGGCGGAGGTCAGCCGCGGGCTCGACCTGGGCTCCTTCATCCGGCTCGGCCGCGGTGAAGAGGGCACGGGCGGCCGGGACAAGGCGTCCATCCTTGCCGACACCCTGGAAGCGGTGATCGGCGCGGTCTATCTCGACCAGGGCCTGGACTCGGCGGCGGAGCTGGTGCACCGCCTGTTCGACCCCCTGATCGAGAAGTCCTCGAACCTCGGAGCCGGCCTGGACTGGAAGACCAGTCTCCAGGAGCTCACCGCGACCGAGGGGCTCGGCGTGCCCGAGTACCTGGTCACGGAGACCGGCCCCGACCACGAGAAGACCTTCACTGCTGCCGCCCGCGTCGGAGGCGTCTCGTACGGCACCGGCACCGGCCGCAGCAAGAAGGAGGCGGAGCAGCAGGCCGCGGAATCCGCATGGCGGGCCATCAAGGCCGCCGCGGACGAGCGCGCCCGCAAGTCGGCGGCTGATGCCGCCGAGCCCGACGCCGATGCGTCGTCGGCCTCCGCCTGACCGAACAGAGCGATCCGAGCGCCCGTACCCCGCCGTGGGGCGGGCGCTCGGTCCATTGAGCGGCCCTGCCGGGCCGCGCAGGTGTTACGGGGGAACCCCATGCCCGAGTTGCCCGAGGTCGAGGTCGTACGACGCGGACTGGAGCGGTGGGTCGCCCACCGCACGGTCGCCGATGCCGAGGTGCTGCATCCGCGTGCCGTACGCCGGCACATCGCGGGCGGCGACGACTTCGCGCACCGCCTCAAGGGCCACCGCATCGGCACGCCGAGCCGCCGCGGCAAGTATCTGTGGCTGCCCCTGGAGGACACGCGCCAGTCGGTCCTGGCCCACCTCGGCATGAGCGGCCAGCTACTGGTCCAGCCGAGCACCGCGCCCGACGAGAAGCATCTCCGGATCCGGGTGCGGTTCGCGGACGCCCTCGACACCGAGCTGCGCTTCGTCGACCAACGCACCTTCGGCGGACTGTCGTTGCACGACAACACCCCCGACGGGCTGCCCGACGTCATCGCGCACATTGCCCGCGACCCCCTCGACCCGCTCTTCGACGACGAGGCCTTCCATCAGGCCCTGCGCCGCAAGCGCTCGACCATCAAACGGGCCCTGCTCGACCAGTCGTTGATCAGCGGCGTCGGCAACATCTACGCGGACGAGGCCCTTTGGCGCGCCCGCCTCCACTACGACCGCCCGACCGCGACCTTCACGCGCCCGCGCAGCCTCGAACTCCTGGGCCACGTAAGGGACGTCATGAACGCCGCCCTCGCCGTCGGCGGCACGAGCTTCGACAGCCTCTACGTCAACGTCAACGGCGAGTCGGGCTACTTCGACCGGTCGCTCGATGCGTACGGCCGTGAAGGGCTGCCGTGCAAGAGGTGCGGTACGCCGATGCGCAGGCGGGCCTGGATGAACCGGTCCAGCTACTTCTGCCCGAAGTGTCAGAGGGCGCTGCGCGTTTCGTCGTAACGCACGCGTGCTTCGAGCACGTCGTCCATCTGCCCCTCCACGAAGTGGATGAGGTTCAGCAGCCGCTCCGCCACGCCGCGCCCCAGGGGAGTCAGTTCGTAGTCGACCCGCGGCGGGTTCGTCGGCTGGGCATCGCGGCGCACCAGGCCGTCCCGCTCCAGGGCGTGCAGCGTCTGGGACAGCATCTTCTCGCTGACGCCGTCCACGCGGCGGCGCAGCTCGTTGAAGCGCAGCGAGCCCTCGTACAGGGCGCCGAGCGTGAGCCCGCCCCAGCGGCCCGTGACGTGCTCCAGCGTGCCGCGCGAGGGGCAGGCCTTGGCGAACACGTTGTACGGGAGGTCCTGCGCCTCCGTGCGCTCCTGCGTGGTGTCCATATCTGAAGCGTACTCGAACGCAGCGCTAACCGGCAGGTTGCACTAACTAGAAGTTAGTGCTTTCCTTTCGTCATCGCCGGCGAGCTGCCTCTCGCTGGGCTGCCTACGTTCAGGAGTACCCAAGTGACCACCCCCGTCGTCTCCATCGCCTACCACTCCGGCTACGGCCACACCGCCGTCATCGCCGAGGCCGTCCGCTCCGGTGCCGTCGAGGCCGGTGCCGAGGTGCATCTGATCAAGGTGGACGAGATCACCGAGGAGCAGTGGGCGACCCTCGACGCCTCGGACGCGATCGTGTTCGGTTCTCCGACCTATATGGGCACCGCATCCGGCGCCTTCCACGTCTTCGCGGAGTCCACCTCGAAGCGCTGGGCCGAGCAGGCCTGGACGGACAAGCTGGCCGCCGGCTTCACCAACTCCGCCTCCAAGAGCGGCGACAAGCTGCACACCCTGCAGTTCTTCCAGATCCTGGCCGCCCAGCTCGGCATGCACTGGATCAACCTCGGCCTGCTCCCCGGCTGGAATAGCAGCGCCGGCTCCGAGAACGACCTCAACCGCCTCGGCGTCTTCACGGGCGCCGCCGCCCAGACCAACGCCGACCAGGGGCCGGAGGCCGTCCACAAGGCCGACGTGGCCACGGCCGAGCACCTGGGGCGCCGGGTGACGGAGACGGCGAAGGCGTTCGTGCGGGGCCGCGTGGCCGCCTGAGCGCGACGCCGTAATTGAGGCGCACGAGGCGCCGTCCCCGCTGTAACCTGCCGACCGAGCCGGCCGCGGGGGACGGCGCCTTGGGGGACATGTGTGGGACGGCCCGTTCTATCGGGTGCGCAAGGACGGATACGAGATCTGCTTCGTACCGGACGCGGGGGAGGACCTCGACGCGGTCTGCAACGTCGACATGTGGGTGACGTTCATCGATGGACAGCGCTGGTCAGGAACCGTCTTCACCGTCGACGAGGCACGCCGCCTGATGGACCGCTGGAGCGACACCGGGGAGTGCCTCGGCGGCCGGTACTTCTACGGCTGGGACACCCTCATCGTCCGGGACCCCGGCATCCCCGCCATGGTCCACGTCATCGACAACCTCGTGACCAGCGGGGACTACAGGTCGGCCCTGCGCCCCCTGGGGCCCGCCGAGGACTGACGGCCGGAATGCCGACGGAGTGCCGTCGTGCCACGCTGAGATCAGGGATCGAGTCAGTCCGGGAAACTCGGCTGACCGGTTGGCTTTGCGACCCGAGGAGGCCGACATGGCCCGTGACGTCCCGCAACCCGAATGGGCCAACGCCGAACCGCGCCCCTGGCATGGGCCCACGTCCGGTACCACTGTCCTCGCGGCAGCCCTGATGATCTTCGCGGGGGCAATGGCGATCTTCGAGGGAATCGCGGCCATTGCTGAGGACGACCTGTTCCTCGCGACACGTCACTACGTGTTCGAGTTCAGCCTGACGGGCTGGGGCTGGGTCCACCTGATTGTGGGAATCGTCCTCGTCATTGCAGGCTGCGCCGTACTCAGCGGAGCGCTGTGGGCACGCTTCTTCGGCGTCTTCGTGGCCGGGCTGGGCGCCCTCGCCAACTTCCTGTGGGTGCCGTACTACCCCCTGTGGGCCCTGACGCTGGTCGCCATCAACATCTTCGTCGTCTGGGCCCTGTGCGCGGGCATGCACAGGGAGGCCGACGACGGCCGGATGGCCTGAGCCACGCGTGCCAGTCTCTGACCTGCGCTTGTCTCAGTAGCCGAAGTCCTGCGTCCACCAAGGGCCGCCGGCGCCGAGCTGCACGCCGACGCCGAGGGTCTTGAAGTCGCAGTTCAGGATGTTGGCCTTGTGGCCCGGGCTGTTCATCCAGGCGTCCATCACGGCGGCCGCGTCGGACTGGCCGCGGGCTATGTTCTCGCCGCCGAGGTCGGTGATGCCGGCCTTCGCGGCCCGGTCCCACGGGGACGCGCCGTCGGGGTCGGTGTGGTCGAAGAAGCCCCGCTCGGCCATGTCCGCACTGAAGTCCTGGGCCAGATCGGCGAGCGAGCTGTTGGCGGCGACCGCGCTGCAGCCGACCTGAGCGCGCTCCTCGTTGACGAGCTTCAGCACCTCGGCCGCGGCGGCGGCCTGTGCGGACACCGTCACGGGAGCGCTGGTCTGCTCCTTCTCGGGCTTCTTCTCAGGCTTCTGCTCCGGCGTCTTCGTGGCCGTACGCGAAGGCGTGTCCTTCGGCTTCTCGCTGGGCGTGGCCGAGGGCTTCTTCGACGGGGTCTTCGTCGGCGCGGCCGAGGAGGTCGACGGGGCCGGCGAGGTGGGCCGCTCGGTGTCGCGGCTCGTCGACGAGCCGTTCTCGTCCCTGTCGGCGCTGCCGGAGGTGCCGCCCTGCTCGTTGGGGGAGTTGGTCGGGGTGTCGGCGGCCTGCACCTTGTCCGCGCCGTTGCCGCCGCCGAGCCTGTAGTTGTCGATGCCGGGCACCACGCCGGTGGCGACCGCGACCGTGCCCAGGGCGACCGCAGCGGAGACGCCGAGCAGACCGGTCTTCACCGGCGCCACGGCCTTCTTCTTACGGCGGCGGTGCGCGCCGTTCCCGGGGCGACGGGAGCCGGAGCTGGGCGTGAAGCCGTCACTGCGGAAGACCGCGGTGTCCGCGCCCGAGGCGGAGCCGCTCATGGAGGCGGCGTCGCTCGGGAAGGTCGCGGTGTTGGTGATCCGGTCGTAGTCGTCGTCCTCGGCGAAGAGGTACGCGTCGCTCTTCGCGTAGGCCTCGGCGTACGCCTCCGGGTTCAGATAGGGCGCGATGCCCATCGTGGGCCGGACGCCGTCGTGCGAGTTGAGCGGGTCGTGGCCCTCCGTGTAGGAGCCGTCCGTATGTGTGACCCCCGTGGCGCGGCCGGTGGCGGCGCGTCCGGCGGCGGAGCGTCGGTGGCGTCCCATGTTCTGGCCTTCCTCGTCCCTGCGGTCTCAACGTCCTCACAGAACTCACTCGATCGTGTGAGTTTCATATGAGATTCATTGGGTGGGGACGGTACCGCATGGCGCCAGGGGAGGAAGTGCTCGGAGAGACATTGGCCCGTTAGGTTGCACCTATGAGCGACGATGTGCGGCTGGTCGCCTGGGTGCGTGGAAGCGTCCAAGGTGTGGGTTTTCGCTGGTTCACGCGGGCCAAGGCCCTCGAGATCGGCGGCCTGAGTGGTTTTGCTCTCAATTTGGCCGACGGTCGGGTCCAAGTGGTTGCGGAGGGCCCGCGCAAGGGTTGTGAAGGGCTCCTCGACTGGCTCCAGGGCGACGACACGCCCGGGCGGGTGGACGGTGTCACCGAGATCTGGGACACACCTCGCGGGTGTTACGACGGCTTCGCCATCCGTTGAGCCGGTTCTGTAAAGCAGCCCTGGAACAAGCGGACGGATCTGCCACCGGCAACTGCCCCAAGCAGAAATGAGCAGGTGGTTGCCAAGAACGGCTCACGGTGGCAGGCTCCGCACTGAAGGATGATCGCCACGCCCCGAAGGGCCCGCAGGAGTCGCCGCGCAGCCGTCTCAAGGCCGTGTGCCCCCGGGTTTGCCCGCCAATACGGGGCGTGATCGTGTTGACCGTCAAACTTTTTGGTGAGACGCTGAAAGCCCCGCGCACCTTCGCTGTTTGGCGTGGCTGAACGGCAGTACAACTCCAGGCCTGCCAACCAACCGCGGGTGCGAATCCCTCACGACCCACACCGCTTCGGTCGGTCACTCATTGTGGAGGACCATCCATCATGGCAAAGGCGCTTCTCGGTTACGTCGGCGGCTCCGACCCTCGACTCCTCGCCGAGATGCGACGGCTCCAGCAGCGTGTCCAGGACCTGGAATCCGAGCTCGGACGGATCCAGGCGGAGAACGACGCGCTGACGGCTGCCGCTTCTCACGACAGGATCATGGAGAGCATCGACGCACACCAGGCGGAGCCTGCGCTCACCTGATCACTGCATCGCTCCACGACAGCACAAGCAGTGGTTTGGGCGGCTCGTATCCAACCGCTAGGTAGTTGTCAGGCGACTGGCAAGTCAGTCGTCAGAAGTTGCAAGGGACGCTTCGGCGTCCCTTCTTTCTTGCCCCCTGGCTTACTGCCCCGCGCATCCTTTCACCCTCTTTAACGTCTGGTGTGCCCTGCACGTTCATCGGTGAAACCGCGGGTTCATGGAGCGAGATACAGGCGGAAGGTAGAGTCCAGCGGCGTGCACCTCAAGGCCCTGACCCTCCGCGGGTTCAAGTCGTTCGCCTCGGCGACCACACTCCGGTTCGAGCCGGGCATCACGTGCGTCGTCGGACCGAACGGCTCGGGCAAGTCCAACGTGGTGGACGCGCTCAGCTGGGTCATGGGTGAGCAGGGTGCCAAGTCGCTGCGCGGCGGCAAGATGGAGGACGTCATCTTCGCCGGCACGACCGGGCGTCCGCCACTTGGCCGAGCCGAGGTTTCGCTGACCATCGACAACTCGGATGGCGCACTGCCCATCGAGTACGCCGAGGTCACCATCACGCGGATCATGTTCCGCAACGGCGGCAGCGAGTACCAGATCAACGGCGACACGTGTCGCCTCCTCGACATCCAGGAACTGCTCTCCGACTCCGGCATCGGCCGCGAGATGCACGTCATCGTCGGCCAGGGCCAGCTCGACTCCGTCCTGCACGCCGACCCGATGGGCCGCCGCGCCTTCATCGAAGAGGCGGCCGGTGTCCTCAAGCACCGCAAGCGCAAGGAGAAGGCCCTCCGCAAGCTGGACGCGATGCAGGCCAACCTCGCGCGCGTGCAGGACCTGACGGACGAACTGCGCCGACAGCTCAAGCCTCTCGGCCGCCAGGCGGCCGTTGCGCGCCGGGCCGCCGTCATCCAGGCGGATCTGCGCGACGCCCGGCTCCGCCTCCTCGCCGACGATCTCGTACGGCTCCGTGAGGCGCTCCAGACCGAGGTCGCCGACGAGGCCGCGCTGAAGGAGCGCAAGGAGGCAGCCGAACAGGAGCTGAGGAAGGCGCTCCAGCGCGAAGGGCTCCTGGAGGACGAGGTACGGCAGCTCACGCCGCGCCTGCAGCGGGCCCAGCAGACCTGGTACGAACTGTCCCAGCTCGCCGAGCGGGTGCGCGGCACGATCTCGCTGGCCGACGCGCGCGTGAAGAGCGCGACCTCCGCGCCGCCGGAGGAACGGCGGGGCCGCGACCCCGAGGACATGGAGCGCGAGGCCGCCCGCATCCGTGAGCAGGAGGCCGAGCTCGAAGCGGCCCTGGAGGCAGCCGAGCGGGCCCTGGAGGACACGGTCGCGCACCGCGCCGAGCTGGAGCGCGAACTCACGCAGGAGGAACGGCGTCTGAAGGACGTCGCCCGGGCCATCGCCGACCGCCGCGAGGGCCTCGCCCGGCTGAACGGGCAGGTCAACGCCGCCCGTTCACGTGCGGCCTCCGCCCAGGCCGAGATCGACCGCCTTGCCGCCGCACGGGACGAGGCCCAGGAGCGGGCCTTCGCCGCGCAGGAGGAGTACGAGGCGCTGAAGGCCGAGGTCGACGGCCTGGACGCCGGCGACGCGGAACTCGCCGAGCAGCACGAAGCCGCCAAGCAGCAGCTCGCCGAGGCCGAGGCCGCGCTCACGGCAGCCCGCGAGGCGGCCACCGCGGCGGAACGCGGTCGCGCCGCGACGCAGGCCCGCCACGAGGCGCTGGCGCTCGGCTTGCGGCGAAAGGACGGCACGGGCGCGCTGCTCGGAGCGAAGGACCGGCTCACGGGACTGCTGGGCCCCGCCGCCGAACTGCTGACGGTGACGCCGGGCTACGAGGTCCCGCTGGCGGCGGCTTTCGGTGCGGCGGCGGACGCGCTGGCGGTGACATCGCCTTCGGCGGCGGCGGACGCCATCCGCATGCTGCGGAAGCAGGACGGCGGAAGGGCGTCACTCTTGCTCGCCGGGGCACCGGAGGCGCCGCAAAGGGAAGACGCGACCGGCCACAACGAAGCGGCGTCCGCCACGCAGCAACACGCGGCAGATCTGGTCCGCGGCCCTTCCGACCTCATGCCGGCAGTACGACGCCTCCTGCACGGCATCGTCGTCGTCGGCACGCTCGAAGACGCCGAAGACCTCGTGTACACCCACCCCCACCTCACCGCCGTAACCGCCGAAGGCGACCTGCTCGGGGCCCACTTCGCGCACGGGGGGTCCGCCGGGGCGCCCAGCCTCCTCGAAGTGCAGGCCTCCGTGGACGAGGCCGCTGCCGAGCTGGAAGAGCTGGCCGTGCGGTGCGATGAGCTGGCCGAGGCGCAGCAGGTGGCGGTCGAGCGGCGCAAGGAGCGTGCCGCGCTGGTCGAGGAGCTGGGGGAGCGGCGCAGGGCGGCCGACCGGGAGAAGTCGGCCGTCGCGCAGCAGCTCGGGCGGCTCGCCGGGCAGGCGCGCGGCGCCGCCGGTGAGGCCGAGCGGTCCGTCGCCGCCGCCACGCGCGCGCAGGACTCGCTCGACAAGGCCCTCCAGGAGGCCGAGGAGCTGACCGAGCGGCTCGCTGTCGCCGAGGAGATGCCGGTCGAGGAGGAGCCCGACACGTCGGTACGGGACCGTCTCGCCGCCGACGGCGCCAACGCACGGCAGACCGAGATGGAGGCCCGTCTCCAGGTCCGTACCCACGAGGAGCGCGTCAAGGGGCTCGCCGGACGTGCCGACTCCCTGGACCGCGCCGCCCGCGCCGAACGCGAGGCACGGGCGCGTGCCGAGCAGCGGCGGGCCCGGCTGCGCCACGAGGCGGCCGTCGCCGAAGCCGTCGCCTCCGGTGCCCGGCAACTCCTCGCGCACGTCGAGGTCTCCCTCGCCCGCGCCGACGAGGAGCGCACCGCCGCCGAGGCCGCCAAGGCCCGCCGCGAGCAGGAGCTCACCGTCGCCCGTAACCAGGGCCGCGACCTCAAGGCCGAGCTCGACAAGCTGACCGACTCCGTCCACCGCGGCGAGGTCCTCGGCGCCGAGAAGCGGATGCGGATCGAGCAACTGGAGACCAAGGCGCTGGAGGAGCTGGGCGTGGAGCCCGCCGGGCTCGTCTCCGAGTACGGTCCCCACCAGCTCGTACCGCCCTCCCTGGCCGCCGAGGGCGAGCAGCTTCCCGAGGACCCCGAGCATCCCCGCAACCAGCCCAAGCCCTTCGTCCGGGGCGAACAGGAGAAGCGGCTCAAGGCCGCCGAGCGCGCCTACCAGCAGCTCGGCAAGGTCAACCCGCTCGCCTTGGAGGAGTTCGCGGCACTGGAGGAGCGGCACAAGTTCCTCAGCGAGCAGCTGGAAGACCTGAAGAAGACCCGCGCCGATCTGCTCCAGGTCGTCAAGGAGGTCGACGAGCGCGTCGAGCAGGTCTTCACCGAGGCCTACCGCGACACCGCCCGGGAGTTCGAGGGCGTCTTCAGCCGGCTGTTCCCCGGTGGCGAGGGACGGCTGATCCTGACCGATCCCGACAACATGCTCACCACGGGTGTCGATGTCGAGGCGCGTCCGCCCGGCAAGAAGGTCAAGCGGCTGTCGCTGCTCTCGGGTGGTGAGCGTTCACTCACCGCGGTCGCGATGCTGGTGTCGATCTTCAAGGCCCGCCCGAGCCCGTTCTACGTCATGGACGAGGTCGAGGCCGCCCTCGACGACACCAACCTCCAGCGACTGATCCGCATCATGCAGGAGCTGCAGGAGGCCTCGCAGCTGATCGTGATCACCCACCAGAAGCGCACGATGGAGGTCGCCGACGCGCTGTACGGCGTCTCCATGCAGGGTGACGGGGTGTCAAAGGTCATCAGCCAGCGACTGCGTTGACGCCCGCGCTGCCGATCATCGGGCGCGATCACCTTCACCGTCACACTTGTCTTCACGTTTGCCTTCACCTTCACTTCAAGAAGTGAACACAACTCACTTAGTCACGTCTCCAAGGTCACAGCTTTCTGGGTATTGACTTCGATACTTGAAGGCATAGTCTCTGCAACGTTGCTTTTAACTTCAGGTATCACTACTTGGAGCGGCTGACCCCCACCCGGCAGCGTTGCCGGCGCCCGAGGAGTACACGTGACCAGCACAGCGCAGGCATCCACGTCAGGAGCGAGGACGGCGCACCCCGAACATCTCGGGCACGTCGTCTTCATCACCGCGGCGGCTGCCATGGGCGGCTTCCTGTTCGGCTATGACAGCTCCGTCATCAACGGAGCCAACGGCGGCATCCAGGCCCGGTTCGATCTCAGCTCCGGCGTCACCGGTACCGTCGCCGCAAGCGCCCTGCTCGGCAGCGCCCTCGGCGCCGCGATCGCCGGCCGCATAGCCGACCGCATCGGCCGCATCCGCGTCATGCAGATCGCGGCGGTGCTGTTCGCCGTGAGCGCCGTCGGCTCCGGCCTCCCGTTCGCCGCGTGGGACCTCGCGGCCTGGCGTGTCCTCGGCGGCATCGCCATCGGTATGGCCTCGGTCATCGGCCCCGCCTACATCGCCGAGGTCGCCCCGCCCGCGTACCGAGGCAGGCTCGCCTCCTTCCAGCAGGCCGCCATCGTCATCGGCATCGCCGTCTCGCAGCTCGTCAACTGGGCCATCCTCAACATGGCCGACGGCGAGGAGCGTGGGACGGTCGCGGGCCTGGAGGCCTGGCAGTGGATGCTCGGCGTGATGCTCGTGCCCGCCCTGGTCTACGGCCTGCTGTCGTTCGCCATCCCCGAGTCCCCGCGCTACCTGATCAGCGTCGGCCGCACCGAGGACGCGAAGAAGGTGCTCGCCGACGTCGAGGGCGGCGTGGACCTCGACGGCCGCGTCACCGAGATCGAGCAGGCCATGAAGAGCGACCACAAGTCGACGTTCAAGGATCTGCTGGGCGGCCGGTTCGGTCTGCTGCCGATCGTGTGGATCGGTATCGGCCTCTCCGTCTTCCAGCAGCTGGTCGGCATCAACGTCATCTTCTACTACTCGAACCTGCTGTGGCAGTCGGTGGGCGTCGACCCGTCGAGCTCGTTCTTCTACTCGTTCGAGACCTCGATCATCAACATCATCGGCACCGTGATCGCGATGATCTTCGTCGACCGCATCGGCCGCAAGCCGCTGGCCCTCATCGGCTCCGTCGGTATGGGCATCTCGCTCGCGGCGGCCGCCTGGGCCTTCTCCTTCCAGAACGGCAACGACCCGCTGCCCACCGCGCAGGGCTACGTGGCGCTGATCGCCGCCAACGCCTTCGTCCTCTTCTTCGCCCTGTCCTGGGGCGTGGTCGTCTGGGTCATGCTCGGCGAGGTCTTCCCGAACAAGATCCGTGCCGCCGCCCTCGGTGTGGCCGCCTCGGCCCAGTGGATCGCCAACTGGGTCATCACGATCACCTTCCCGGACCTGTCGGACTGGAACCTGTCGCTCACCTACGTCATGTACGCGGTGTTCGCCTTCCTCTCCATTCCCTTCATCCTCAAGTTCGTGCCCGAGACCAAGGGCAAGAAGCTGGAGGAGATGGGCTGAGCCGCCAGGGCTCCCCGAACTCGGGGAGAAGGGCCAAGTCCCCGCTGCCCCTCTCCCCGTAACCCCGCCGCCGCCCCGGCTCGGCCACTGCCCGAGCCGGGGCGGCGGTGTCGTGTGCGAGGGGACACGGCCTCGGATGCGACGCGATCAGTCGCCGAGCCCCGGCAGCACCCGCTCGCAGAACAACCGCAGGCTGCGCCACCCCTCCTCCACCGGCATCCCGCCGGACAACGGGTGCAATACGTAGTTGGCGTGGCCCAGCGCCACACACTCCTCGGGCGTCACGATCCGGTACACGCCCTCCGCGCGCAGTTCCGCCACCGTCGTGGCCCCCGACTTCACCGCCGAGCGGATCTCGCCGGACTGCCACGAGGCGTACGTCCGTGCCTCGTGCAGGAAGTGCTTCCCGTACTGCGCCCACGACCGGTCGGGATCCTCGGCCACGTGCAGCAGCGGCGTCTCGGCGGCCGGCATCATGGTCCAGCCCTCGGTGCCGTACTCGACGAGCCGCTCCTTGTAGTACGCCTCCAGCTCCGGCAGATGCGCGCTGGGGAAGAACGGCAGGCCGAGCCGGGCGGCCCGGCGGGCGGCGGCCTTCGAGGAGCCGCCGACCAGCAGGAGCGGGTGCGGATCGGTGTACGGGCGCGGAGTGACCCGTACCGTACGGCCCCGGTACTCGAAGGGCTCGCCGGTCCAGGCCTTCAGCAGCGTCTCCAGCAGCTCGTCCTGGAGTCTTCCGCGCCGCTTCCAGTCCACGTCGAACAGGGCGTACTCCTCGGGCCGGTACCCGATCCCGGCGACCGTCACCAGCCGGCCGCCGCTCAGCAGGTCCAGTACGGCGATCTCCTCGGCCAGCCGCAGCGGGTCGTGCAGTGGCCCGATGATCGCCGAGACCGTGACGGCGATGCGGCGCGTCGCGCCGAAGACCGCGGCCGCGAAGGCGAACGGCGACGGCAGCCAGTTGTTGTCGGCGCCGTGGTGCTCCTCGGTCTGCACGGTGGTGATGCCGTGCTCGTCGGCGTACGCGGCCATCTCCAGGGCCGCCCGGTAGCGGGCGGCGAGTGAGGCGGGGGTCGCGTCGGGCTCGACGAGGTTGAAGCGTACGACCGTGACGGGCATGGGGGTCCCCCTTCACCGGGCGGGTGTGAAGGCGGACGTTAGCTGACGGTGTGTCAGACATCCAGAGCGGTGTCGCCGGGCTCCATGGCCGATACTGGACGGGTTATGGACATCGTCATCCTTGCTGTAGTCATCGCCGTGGTCGTGCTCGGCGCGCTCGGCGGGCTCATCATCGGCAGCCGGCGCAAGAAGCCGCTGCCCCCGCCGCCGCCCGCCGCCCCCGACATCACCGCCCCTCCGGCCGAGCCGCACGTCGGCGACGAGGCCGAGACGCCGCGCGACGAACCGCGCCGGACCATAGAGGAGGTGGATCTTCCCGACGGCTCGACCGGAGTCGCCGTCGAGGAACCGCCCGTCGTCGAAGAGCCCCCGCCGATCGAGATCGAGGTCCCGGAGCCCACCGCGGGCCGCCTGATCCGACTGCGCGCGCGGCTCTCCCGCTCCCAGACCGCCCTCGGCAAGGGACTGCTCACGCTCCTGTCGCGCGAGCACCTCGACGAGGACACCTGGGAGGAGATCGAGGACACGCTGCTCACCGCCGACGTCGGCGTGCAGCCCACCCAGGAGCTGGTCGAGGGGCTGCGCGAGCGCGTGAAGGTCCTCGGCACCCGCACGCCGGTCGAGCTGCGCACCCTGCTGCGCGAGGAACTGCTGAAGCTGGTCGGCACCGACATGGACCGCGTGGTCAAGACCGAGCCGGAGGCCAGCAAGCCCGGCATCGTGATGGTCGTCGGCGTCAACGGCACCGGCAAGACCACCACCACCGGCAAGCTCGCCCGCGTCCTCGTGGCCGACGGCCGCAGCGTCGTGCTGGGCGCCGCCGACACGTTCCGTGCCGCCGCCGCCGACCAGCTGCAGACCTGGGGCGAGCGGGTCGGCGCCTACACCGTGCGCGGGCCGGAGGGCGGCGACCCCGCCTCCGTCGCCTTCGACGCGGTGAAGGAGGGCAAGGAGATGGGGTCGGACGTCGTCCTCATCGACACCGCCGGGCGCCTGCACACCAAGACCGGCCTCATGGACGAGCTCGGCAAGGTCAAGCGGGTCGTCGAGAAGCACGCGCCGCTGGACGAGGTGCTGCTCGTGCTGGACGCGACGACGGGGCAGAACGGCCTGGTCCAGGCTCGTGTCTTCGCCGAGGTCGTCGACATCACCGGCATCGTGCTCACCAAGCTGGACGGCACGGCCAAGGGCGGCATCGTGATCGCGGTCCAGCGTGAACTGGGCGTGCCGGTGAAGCTGGTCGGACTCGGCGAGGGCGCCGACGACCTGGCGCCGTTCGAGCCGGAGGCGTTCGTGGATGCGCTTATCGGAGAGTGACCTACGAAATTCGTACCTGCTCGAAGCCGAGAAGCGCCCGCCCCCAAGGTGCAGTTGGGGGACGGGCGCTTCTCTGTGTACGGCTGTGACGGCTGTGCCCGGTGGTGCGCGCTACGCCCGCGACCGATGAGCCACGTAGGCCAGCGTCCCGAGCAGCAGTCGCGCGGCCGGCGGCTTCGTGGCCGTGTCCAGCTGCGGCGCCCGCAGCCAGCGCACCGGCCCCAGCCCGCCCCGGTCGGACGGCGGGGCCGTGATGGACGTGCCGGGGCCGAGGCCGCGCAGGTCGAGGTGGGTCGGGTCGTCCCAGCCCATGCGGTAGAGGAGCTCGGGGAGCTCGGCGGCGGCGCCGGGGGAGACGAGGAACTGCGCGCGGCCCTCGGGCGTGGCGGTGACCGGGCCGAGGGGGAGACCCATCCGCTCGAGCCGTGCCAGCGCACGACGTCCGGCCGGCTCGGCCACCTCGATCACGTCGAACGCCCGCCCGACCGGCAGCATCACCGAGGCACCCGGGAACTCCGACCACGCCTTGGCGACCTCGTCGAGCGTGGCCCCGGCCGGGATCTGCGGCGCGAAGTCCAGGGGGTGTGCGCCGGGCGCGTCGCAGTCGGACCGGCCGCACGAGCAGGCGCCCGCGGCGGCTCGCGCGCCGGGCGCCACGTCCCAGCCCCACAGCCCGGTGAACTCGGCGACGGCGGTGCACTCCGAGGCGCGGCCGCGTCGACGCGTGCCGGACCGGATCTCCCGGATGCCGCCGATCGTGAAGCCCATGCCCCCTCCAACGGGTCCAGTGCGCCGGTGGTTACGGCACGGAACCGGAACGTGACCCTGTGTGCTCCTCGGAGGCCGGTTACCCTCCGGCGCCGTTCGGCTCACGCGGCGCTTGGAAGCACTCAGGGTTGTGGACTCAGCGACGCGCGCCTCACAGTGCTTCGCTCCGCCCACTTCCGGCCGTCCTATGTCAAGTGAATCGCGTGGAGGCGTCCGTTAGTTCATTCGAAGGGGTGGCGAATGGTGGCGTTTCCCGGATCGCCATGGCTGGAGGCGTGATCGTAGGATTACCGTGTGTGCACGGACCCTCGGGGCACATGCACTCGTGGGTATGCCGGGGGCAAGTCGGCTTTCCGTTCGAAGGGTGACAACTGCCGGACGGGAGACCGTATTTACCGGCATTCTGATAGGGCTTGGCGCACTCGGTGACAAGTGGTCCAAGGGATGGGGGCGTTCCAGTGAGCGGCAACAGCGGAAGCGGTACGAGCGCCGGTGGCGCAGCGCACGCTGACAAGCGCCCGAACGAGCTGCTCGCGTCCTGGTTCGTGCGCAGCGGCTGGTCGAAGGGCGAACTGGCCCGCCAAGTGAACCGCCGCGCACGCCAGTTGGGTGCCAACCACATCTCGACCGACACCTCGCGTGTACGCCGCTGGCTCGACGGTGAGAACCCCCGCGAGCCGATCCCGCGGATCCTGTCCGAGCTGTTCTCCGAGCGGTTCGGCTGCGTCGTCTCCGTCGAGGACCTCGGTCTGCGCGCCGCCCGCCAGTCACCCTCCGTGTCCGGTGTCGACCTGCCCTGGACGGGTCCGCAGACGGTGGCCCTGCTCAGCGAGTTCTCGCGCAGCGACCTGATGCTGGCGCGGCGCGGCTTCCTCGGGAGCTCGCTGGCCCTGGCTGCGGGCCCGGCGCTCATCGAGCCGATGCAGCGCTGGCTGGTCCCCGCGCCGTCCGCCGCGCACCAGGAGTCCCGGCCCGTTCCGTCCTCACGCGCGCGTGGCCGGCTGTCCAAGCCCGAGCTGGACCTGCTGGAGTCCACCACCGTGATGTTCCGGCAGTGGGACGCCCAGTGCGGCGGCGGCCTGCGCCGCAAGGCAGTCGTGGGGCAGCTGCACGAGGTGACCGACCTGCTCCAGGAGCCCCAGCCGGAGTCCACCACCAGGAAGCTGTTCAAGGTCGCCGCCGAGCTGGCGGAGCTGGCCGGCTGGATGTCGTACGACGTGGGGCTCCAGCCCACCGCGCAGAAGTACTTCGTGCTCGCGCTGCACGCCGCCAAGGAGGCCGGCGACCGGCCGCTCGGCTCGTACATCCTCTCCAGCATGAGCCGCCAGATGATCCACCTCGGCCGGCCCGACGACGCCCTGGAGCTGGTCCACCTCGCGCAGTACGGCAGCCGGGACTGCGCCAGTCCGCGCACCCAGTCGATGCTGTATGCGATGGAGGCCCGCGCCTACGCCAACATGGGGCAGCCCGGCAAGTGCAAGCGGGCGGTCCGGATGGCCGAGGACACCTTCTCCGAGGCCGACGAGTGGGACGAGCCGGACCCCGACTGGATCCGCTTCTTCTCCGAGGCCGAGTTGTACGGCGAGAACTCCCACTCCTACCGCGACCTCGCCTACGTCGCCGGCCGCAGCCCGACGTACGCCTCGCTGGCCGAGCCGGTCATGCAGCAGGCCGTGGACCTGTTCGCGAAGGACGGCGAGCACCAGCGGTCGTACGCGCTGAACCTGATCGGCATGGCCACGGTGCATCTGCTCCGGCGCGAGCCCGAGCAGAGCACGGTCTACGCCGAGCACGCCATGCAGGTCGCCAAGAAGGTTCGCTCCGAACGCGTCAACACTCGTATTCGAAAGACGGTCTACACGGCCGTACGCGACTTCGGGGATCTCGCCGAGGTCGTGGACCTGACGGACAAGCTCGCAGTCGAGCTGCCGGAGACCGCGGAGGCGGTCTGACGACCGCGGGCGATCCCGCACAAACCCCAGAACCCCGGCCGCGGCCGGCCCTCCCGAACTGCCCGACTCGGCTCCCCCATGCCAGGTCATCGGAAGGCCGCCCGCGGCCGGCTTTTTCTTCCTTCAGTGAAGGTTGCGCCACGATAACGATCCGGCAGCCGGAGATCCGGCAGTTCATCGACGCGTAACACGCAAGGCGCCTTCGTCACGGCGGCGAAACAACGAGGGGCTTCCACCGAAACGGCGCTGCGCCAATCTCATGGCGCATAACCGGCCCACCCCTCATTCCGCTCAGGCTTCGCCCGCACGGGGCCGTACCAATCGACGAGGAGACGCCGATGGCATCAGCCGCCATCACGCTTGCGGCGGACGCACCCACGCTGTCGTCCGCCAACACAGGCTTCATGCTCATCTGTTCCGCCCTGGTGATGCTCATGACCCCCGGCCTGGCCTTCTTCTACGGAGGCATGGTCCGCGTCAAGAGCACCCTGAACATGCTGATGATGAGCTTCATCAGCCTGGGGATCGTCACCATCCTGTGGGTGCTGTACGGCTTCTCCATGGCGTTCGGCACCGACTCCGGCAGCCTCATCGGCTGGAATTCGGACTGGGTCGGCCTCAGCAACATCGGCCTGACGCAGCTGTGGGACGGGTACACCATCCCGATCTTCGTCTTCCTGGTCTTCCAGCTGATGTTCGCGATCATCACTCCGGCCCTGATCAGCGGTGCGCTGGCCGACCGCGTGAAGTTCACCGCGTGGGCGCTGTTCATCGCCCTGTGGGCCACGGTCGTCTACTTCCCGGTCGCGCACTGGGTCTGGGGCGCCGGCGGCTGGGCCTTCGAACTGGGCGTGATCGACTTCGCCGGTGGTACGGCGGTCCACATCAACGCGGGTGCCGCGGCACTCGGCGTGATCCTCGTCATCGGCAAGCGCGTCGGCTTCAAGAAGGACCCGATGCGTCCGCACAGCCTTCCGCTGGTCATGCTCGGCGCCGGTCTGCTGTGGTTCGGCTGGTTCGGCTTCAACGCCGGCTCGTGGCTCGGCAACGACGACGGCGTCGGCGCGCTGATGTTCGTCAACACGCAGGTCGCCACCGCCGCGGCCATGCTGGCCTGGCTGATCTACGAGAAGATCCGCCACGGCGCGTTCACCACGCTGGGCGCCGCCTCCGGCGCGGTCGCCGGTCTGGTCGCCATCACTCCCGCCGGCGGCGCGGTCAGCCCGCTCGGCGCGATCGCCGTCGGCGCCATCGCCGGTCTGCTGTGCGCCATGGCCGTGGGCCTGAAGTACAAGCTCGGCTACGACGACTCGCTCGACGTGGTCGGCGTCCACCTGGTCGGCGGAGTCGTCGGCTCCCTGCTGATCGGCTTCTTCGCCAGCGGCAAGGGCCAGTCCGAGGTCAAGGGTCTCTTCTACGGCGGCGGCCTCGACCAGTTCTGGAAGCAGTGCGCCGGTGTCTTCGCGGTCCTGGCCTACTCGCTGGTCGTCTCCGCGATCCTCGCCTTCATCCTCGACAAGACCATCGGAATGCGGGTCCCCGAGGACGACGAGGTCGCCGGCATCGACCAGGCCGAGCACGCCGAGACCGCATACGACTTCAGCGGCGCCGGCGGCGGTGCCGCCCGTACCGCCTCCCCGGCCCCGGTCGCGGCAGCAGCGAGCAAGAAGGTGGACGCATGAAGCTCATCACCGCCGTCGTCAAGCCCCACCGGCTCGACGAGATCAAGGAAGCCCTCCAGGCCTTCGGCGTGCACGGCCTGACGGTCACCGAGGCGAGCGGCTACGGTCGTCAGCGGGGCCACACCGAGGTCTACCGCGGTGCCGAGTACACCGTCGACCTGGTCCCGAAGATCCGCATCGAGGTCCTGGCCGAGGACGACGACGCCGAGCAACTGATCGACGTCATCGTCAAGGCCGCCCGTACCGGCAAGATCGGTGACGGCAAGGTCTGGTCCCTCCCGGTCGAGACGGCCGTACGGGTCCGCACCGGTGAGCGCGGCCCGGACGCGCTCTGAAGCAAGGGAAACAGAACAGGAGTCGCTGGGTGACGGGCACGGACGTTCGCAAGGATGCAGAGGACTCGGGACCCAGCGGCTACGCGGCGGCCCGGCTGCGCCTCCTCACCGAGGGGGCGCGGTCCGGGCCGCCGCGCCGTACCGCCCTCGCGGAACTGACCGACGACTGGCTGACCGGCCTGTTCGCCGCCGGCGCCGAGGGGATGCGCGGTGTCTCCCTGATCGCCGTCGGCGGATACGGCCGCGGCGAGCTGTCCCCGCGCAGCGACCTGGACCTGCTCCTGCTGCACGACGACGGCGACAGCAAGGCGGTGGCCGCCCTGGCCGACCGCATCTGGTACCCCGTCTGGGACCTCGGCCTGGCCCTCGACCACTCGGTGCGCACGCCGGCCGAGGCACGCAGGACGGCCGGCGAGGACCTCAAGGTCCAGCTGGGCCTGCTGGACGCCCGGCACATCGCGGGCGACCTGGGCCTCACGGCCGGACTGCGGACGGCGGTCCTGGCCGACTGGCGCAACCAGGCGCCCAAGCGGCTGCCCGAACTCCAGGAGCTCTCCGCCGAACGCGCCGAGCGCCAGGGCGAGTTGCAGTACCTCCTGGAACCCGACCTCAAGGAAGCCCGCGGCGGCCTGCGGGACGCCACCATCCTGCGCGCCGTCGCCGCCTCCTGGCTGGCCGACGCCCCGCGCGAGGGCCTCGACGACGCCCGGCGCCGGCTGCTCGACGTGCGGGACGCCCTGCACCTGACCACCGGGCGCGCGACCGACCGGCTCGCCCTGCAGGAGCAGGACCAGGTCGCCGCCGAACTCGGACTGCTCGACGCCGACACGCTGCTGCGGCAGGTGTACGAGGCGGCGCGGGTCATCTCGTATGCGAGTGATGTCACTTGGCGTGAAGTGGGGCGCGTTTTGCGGTCGCGCGCCGTGCGGCCGCGTCTGCGCGCCATGCTGGGTGGCGGGAAGCCGACCATCGAGCGCTCCCCGCTGGCCGAAGGCGTGGTCGAGCAGGACGGCGAGGTGGTGCTCGCCCGCGCCGCCCGCCCCGAACGCGACCCCGTGCTCCCGCTGCGCGCCGCGGCCGCCGCCGCGCAGGCCGGACTCCCGCTCTCCCTGCATGCCGTACGCCGCATGGCGGCCGCCGTCCGCCCGCTGCCCACACCCTGGCCCGCCGAGGCGCGCGAGCAACTGGTCACCCTGCTCGGCTCCGGGAGCCCCACCGTCGACGTCTGGGAGGCGCTGGAGGCCGAGGGGCTGATCACCCGCCTGCTGCCCGACTGGGAGCGGGTCCGCTGCCGCCCGCAGCGCAACGCCGTGCACATCTGGACCGTCGACCGTCATCTGATCGAGACCGCGGTGCGCGCCTCCGAGTTCACCCGCCGCGTCCACCGCCCCGACCTCCTCCTGGTCGCCGCGCTGCTGCACGACATCGGCAAGGGGTGGCCCGGCGACCACTCGGTGGCCGGCGAGATCATCGCCAAGGACGTGGCCGGGCGCATCGGCTTCGACCGCGACGACGTGAGCGTGCTCTCCACCCTCGTACGCCATCACCTGCTCCTCGTCGACACGGCCACCCGGCGCGACCTGGAGGACCCGGCCACCGTGCGCTCGGTCGCCGAGGCGGTGGGTTCGCAGGGCACGCTGGAGCTGCTGCACGCCCTGACCGAGGCGGACGCCCTGGCCACCGGTCCGGCGGCCTGGTCGTCGTGGCGCGGATCCCTCGTCGCCGACCTGGTGAAACGGGTCGCGGCCGTACTCGCCGGGGACGACCCCTCCGAGCCCGAGGCCGCCGCGCCGACCGCGGAGCAGGAGCGGCTCGCCCTGGAGGCGATCGCCACCGGCAGCCCGGTGCTGGCGCTGCGCGCCCAGACCGAGCCGCCGACCGAGGGGCAGCCTGCCGGTGATCCCGAGCCGCTCGGTGTGGAGCTCCTGATCGCCGTACCGGACCAGCCGGGCGTGCTGCCCGCGGTGGCCGGTGTCCTGGCGATGCACCGGCTGACCGTCCGCACCGCGGAACTGCGTGCCCTGGATCTCCCGGACGGCGTCGAGGGCTCCGTCCTGCTGCTGAACTGGCGGGTCGCCGCCGAGTACGGCTCCCTGCCGCAGGCCACCCGGCTGCGCGCCGACCTCGTACGCGCCCTGGACGGCTCACTGGACATCGCGGGCCGTCTCGCCGAGCGGGACGCGGCGTACCCGCGCCGCCGGGGCGTGGTGGCGCCGCCACCGAGGGTGTCCGTCCACCCGGCCGCCTCCCGGCTGGCCACGGTGATCGAGGTACGGGCCCAGGACGCCCCCGGGCTGCTGTTCCGGATCGGCCGGGCACTGGAGGACGCGAGCGTGCGGGTGCGCAGTGCCCATGTCAGCACCCTTGGTGCCAACGCCGTCGACGCGTTCTATGTCACAGGGCCCGAGGGAGCGCCGCTGCCCAGGGAAGAGGCGGCCTCCGTGGCCCGCAAGCTGGAGGAGACGTTGCGGGGCTGAACGGGTATCCCGGCAACCTGCGTCGCCGGGATACCCTGGAGGGCGATTGCCAGCCGCCACCGACCCCGAGGACCGCGAGCGCCGTGTTCGATACTCTTTCCGATCGCCTCTCAGCGACTTTCAAGAACCTGCGCGGCAAGGGACGGCTCTCCGAGGCGGACATCGACGCGACCGCGCGCGAGATCCGCATCGCCCTCCTCGAAGCGGACGTGGCGCTGCCCGTCGTCCGCACGTTCATCAAGAACGTCAAGGAGCGTGCGCTCGGCGTCGAGGTCTCCAAGGCGCTGAACCCGGCCCAGCAGGTTCTGAAGATCGTCAACGACGAGCTCGTCACGATCCTGGGCGGGGAGACCCGTCGCCTGCGGTTCGCGAAGCAGCCGCCCACCGTGATCATGCTGGCCGGTCTGCAGGGTGCCGGTAAGACCACCCTTGCGGGCAAGCTCGGCCGCTGGCTGAAGGAGCAGGGCCACTCGCCGCTGCTGGTGGCCTGTGACCTTCAGCGCCCGAACGCCGTGAACCAGCTGAGCGTCGTCGCCGAGCGCGCCGGCGTCGCGGTCTACGCGCCCGAGCCCGGCAACGGCGTGGGTGACCCGGTCAAGGTCGCCAAGGACTCCATCGAGCACGCGAAGACCAAGGTCCACGACATCGTGATCGTGGACACCGCCGGCCGCCTGGGCATCGACCAGGAGATGATGCAGCAGGCCGCCGACATCCGGGACGCGGTCTCGCCGGACGAGATCCTCTTCGTCGTCGACGCGATGATCGGTCAGGACGCGGTCAACACCGCGGAGGCCTTCCGCGACGGCGTCGGCTTCGACGGCGTGGTGCTCTCCAAGCTCGACGGTGACGCCCGCGGTGGTGCGGCCCTGTCGATCCGGCAGATCACCGGCAAGCCGATCATGTTCGCGTCGAACGGCGAGAAGCTCGACGAGTTCGACGCCTTCCACCCGGACCGGATGGCCTCCCGCATCCTCGACATGGGTGACCTGCTCACCCTGATCGAGCAGGCGGAGAAGACCTTCGACCAGGCCGAAGCCCAGAAGATGGCCGAGAAGCTGGCCTCCAAGAAGGGCCAGGACTTCACCCTCGACGACTTCCTGGCCCAGATGGAGCAGGTCAGGAAGATGGGCTCCATCTCCAAGCTGCTCGGCATGCTCCCGGGCATGGGCCAGATCAAGGACCAGATCAACAACCTCGACGAGCGGGACGTCGACCGCACGGCCGCGATCATCAAGTCGATGACGCCGGGCGAGCGCCAGGAGCCGACGATCATCAACGGCTCGCGGCGCGCCCGTATCGCCCGCGGTTCCGGTGTCGAGGTCAGCGCGGTCAAGAACCTCGTCGAGCGGTTCTTCGAGGCCCGCAAGATGATGTCCCGCATGGCTCAGGGCGGCGGCATGCCCGGGATGCCGGGGATGCCGGGCATGGGTGGCGGCCCCGGCCGCACCAAGAAGGCGCCGAAGAAGGCCAAGGGCAAGCAGCGCTCCGGCAACCCGATGAAGCGCAAGCAGCAGGAGCAGGAGGAGGCCGCCCGCCGGGCCGCCGCAGCTGAGGGCGGCGCCTTCGGGCTGCCGGGCCAGCAGGCCGGGCAGGACTTCGAGCTGCCGGACGAGTTCAAGAAGTTCATGGGCTGACGGTTCGTTTCGTACGGCTTACTCGTCCCGTACGGCCATCGCCGTCTCCTGCGTCACTGGGGGCGCCCCTCGCTCTGGGGGGCGCCCCCAGCGCATGCCACGACCCGGTATCTGCCGTAACGTCCAGATATGAGCAATGCCGCGCCGCCGCGCAAGGCTCCTGACCAGCCGTGGCGCACCGAGGGCACGCCGGACGAGCCGCCCGGGCGGCCCCGCGGCCGACGGATGCGCGGTCGCTGGTGGGGCCTGCTCCTCACCGCGGTGATCGTCTTCCTGCTCGCCTATGTGGGACTGACCTATCTCGACCGGGGCAACGAGCCGACCATCTCGTACACGGAGTTCAGCAGGCAGGTCGACGCCGGCAACGTCTCCAAGATCTACTCCAAGGGCGACGCGATCCAGGGCGAGCTCAAGAGCGCCCGGGACAACCCCGACGGCGACGGCGACTACACCAAGTTCAAGACGCAGCGCCCTGCCTTCGCGGACGACGACCTCTGGCAGGACCTGAGCAGCCGCGACGTGACGGTGACCGCCGAGCCGGTCGTGCGGGAGCGCGGCGTCCTGTCCAACCTGCTGTTCTCCTTGATCCCGATCGCGCTGCTGCTCGCGGTCTGGATCTTCGTCGCCCGGCGGATGGGCGCCGGCCTGGGCGGCGCGGGCGGCATGCTCGGCCGCAAGGCGCCGCCGAAACCGGTGGAGCTCCAGCCCGGCAAGGAGCGCACGACCTTCGCCGATGTGGCCGGCATCGACGAGGTCAAGGGCGAGCTGGACGACGTCGTCGACTTCCTTGAGCACCCCGACGCCTACCGCAGGATGGGCGCGAAGATGCCGCGCGGCGTGCTGCTCGCGGGCCCGCCCGGCACCGGCAAGACCCTGCTGGCGCGCGCGGTGGCGGGCGAGGCGGACGTGCCGTTCTTCTCCGCCTCCGCGTCCGAGTTCATCGAGATGATCGTCGGCGTCGGCGCGTCCCGCGTCCGGGAACTGTTCGCCGAAGCCCGCAAGGTGGCACCGTCGATCATCTTCATCGACGAGATCGACACCATCGGACGGATGCGGGGCGGCGGCGCCTCGGTGAGCGGCCACGACGAGCGCGAGCAGACGCTGAACCAGATCCTCACGGAGATGGACGGCTTCTCCGGCTCCGAGGGCGTGATCGTCATCGCGGCGACGAACCGCGCCGACATCCTGGACCCCGCGCTGACCCGGCCCGGCCGCTTCGACCGGGTGGTCAACGTCGCGCCGCCGGACCGTGGCGGGCGCGAGGCCATCCTGCGCATCCACACCCGCGAGATCCCGCTCGCCGAGGACGTGGACCTGACCCAGCTGGCCCGCACCACCCCGGGCATGACAGGCGCGGATCTGGCCAACCTCGCCAACGAGGCCGCGCTCCTCGCCGTCAAGCGCAAGCAGGACCAGGTGACCCAGCCGGACCTGTCCGAGGCCCTGGAGAAGGTGCAGCTCGGCGCCGAGCGCACCCTGGTGATGCCCGAGGAGGACCGCCGGCGCACCGCGTACCACGAGAGCGGACACGCCCTCCTCGGCATGCTGCAGCCGGGCGCCGACCCCGTACGCAAGATCACCATCGTGCCCCGAGGGCGGGCGCTGGGGGTGACGATGTCGACCCCCGAAGTGGAGCGGTACGCGCACTCGGAGGGCTATCTGCGCGGGCGGATCATCGGCGCCCTGGGCGGCATGGCGGCGGAGCAGGTGGTCTACGGGGTCGTCACCACGGGCGCGGAGAACGACCTCGAACAGGTCAGCAACATCGCGCGCGCCATGGTCGCCCGCTGGGGCATGAGCGAGCGCGTGGGCCGGCTGTCCGCCCTGCCCAGCGACGCCCAGCAGGCGTACGGGCTCGCGGCAGCCCCGCAGACCCTCGACGTGATCGACTCCGAGATGCGCCGGATCGTCGACGAGTGCTACGAGGAGGCCTGCCGCAAACTCCGGGACCATCGCGGGCAGTTGAACGCCCTGGCCGAGGCGCTGCTGGAGAACGAGACGCTGGAGGAGGCCGCCGCGTACCGGATCGCGGGGATCACGCGGCTGAAGAAGGACGACGCCCAGTAGGGCTCACGGCACGCGGGCGATCAGGTACCGGAACACGTTCGGCATCCAAACCGTGCCGTCCTGCCGCAGGTGCGGATGCAGCGCCTCCGTCACCTCCTTGTCCACCTGGGCCTGGTCGGTCGCCGCGACCGCCGCGTCGAACAGCCCAGTCGACAGCAGTCCCCGTACGGCACTGTCGACGTCCGCGTACCCGAACGGGCAGGCCACCCGCCCGGAACCGTCGGGCCTGAGGCCCGCGCGCTGTGCGACCTCCTCCAGGTCGTCGCGCCGGGCGGGGCGCCAACTGCCCGCACTGCGCAGGGGATCGGCCAGCTTGGTGGCCACCCGCAGCACGGACGACGTGGCGCAGCGCTCCGGTGGGCCCCAGCCGGCGAGCACCACGGGCGCCCCCCGCTCGGCGAGCGGCGTCACCGCCGCGAGCGCCTCGCCGAGCCCCTCCGAGTCACCCGCCAGGCACCCGATGGGCTCGAACGCGGTCACCAGCGTGTACGCGGGCGTGTGCGCGTCGGCCGCGTCGGCCAGGTCCCCGGGCGAGCCGTCCACGAGCCGGGCCTCGCCACGCGCGCTCGTGCCCCACGCCTCGGGCAGCAGCCGCTGCCGCGCGAGGGCCAGCCGTTCGTGGGAGGAGGACTCGACACCGGTGACTGCCGCGCCTCTGGACGCCGCCATCAGCAGGGCGAGCCCGCTGCCGCAGCCGAGGCCCAGCAGCCGGGTCCTTGCGCCCACTTCCACTCGCTCGTAGACGGCCTCGTAGAGCGGAACCAGCATCCGCTCCTGGATCTCGGACCAGTCACGCGCGCGTGCACTCGGGTTCACACGGGGCGTCGCGCCCGCATGAGGTGGGTGCTGCCGCACGAGCGTAGGTGTCATCTAAAGCGCCCCAATCCGACGAGAGTTGCCGCTGTACCTGATTTCGTGGCCCCCGTGACATGCGCTCACATCCCCCCGTATGCCAGGAAACTCCGCACCCGACGCTCCGTCCAGGGGTCGCGGAGCCCGGCTTGCGAGATCCCAGCGTTCGTGGCCAAAATTCACATTCCGGCAACGTGGACCCGTACCATCACGCCATGGCAAAGGCACCCGTACTCACGCCACGGGCGGACGACTTCCCGCGCTGGTACCAGGATCTGATCGCCAAGGCGGAGCTGGCCGACAACGGCCCGGTGCGCGGCACGATGGTCATCCGCCCGTACGGGTACGGGCTGTGGGAGCGGATGCAGGCCGAAATGGACTCCCGGATCAAGGCGACGGGCACGCAGAACGCGTACTTCCCCCTCCTCATCCCGCAGTCGTATCTCACGCGCGAGGCGGACCACGTCGAGGGCTTCGCGCCGGAGCTCGCGGTCGTCACGCACGGCGGCGGCAAGGAGCTGGAGGAGCCGGCGGTCGTCCGCCCCACCTCCGAGATGATCATCAACGACTACTTCTCGAAGTGGGTGCAGAGCTACCGCGACCTGCCCCTGCTGATCAACCAGTGGGCGAACGTGGTCCGTTGGGAACTCAGGCCGCGCCTCTTCCTGCGCACGACCGAGTTCCTGTGGCAGGAGGGCCACACCGCGCACGCCACCTACGAGGACGCCCGCGACTTCGCCGCGCACATCCACCGCGCGGTCTACGAGGACTTCATGGTGAACGTCCTCGCGATGGACGTCGTCCCCGGCCGCAAGACCGTCAAGGAGCGCTTCGCCGGCGCCGTCAACACCCTCACGCTCGAAGGCATGATGGGCGACGGCAAGGCCCTGCAGATGGCCACCAGCCATGAGCTGGGGCAGAACTTCGCGAAGGCCTTCAACACCTCGTATCTGTCGCAGGACGGCACCCAGGAACTGGTCTGGCAGACCTCCTGGGGCTCGACCACCCGCATGATCGGCGCCCTGGTCATGATGCACGGCGACGACAACGGCCTGCGGGTCCCGCCGCGCCTCGCGCAGATCCAGGCCGTCGTCCTCGCCATCAAGGGCGACGAGGCGGTTCTGGCCAAGGTCCGCGAGATCGGCGGCCGGCTGACGGCGGCCGGCATCCGCGTCCACGTCGACGACCGAACCGACACCCCCTTCGGCCGTCGCGCGGTCGACTGGGAGCTCAAGGGCGTGCCCGTCCGCATCGAGGTCGGACCCCGTGACCTGGAGAACGGCACCGCGATGCTGGCCCGCCGCATCCCCGGCGGCAAGACGCCGATCGCGCTCGACGATCTCGTACGACTGCTCCCCGCCGTCCTCGACGAGGACCAGGCGCTGCTGCTGACCCAGGCCCGCGAGCGCCGCGAGTCCCGCACCACCGACGTGACGACGATCGGGGAGGCCGTCGAGGCGGCCGTCGCCGGCGGCTGGGCGCGCATCCCCTGGGCGGCACTCGGCGAAGAGGGCGAGGCCAGGCTGGCCGAGCACGCGGTGACCGTACGGTGTCTGGTCGCCGAGGACGGGTCGGTGCCGGACGCCGATGAGGCACCCGGTAACGTCGCCGTCGTGGCGCGCGCATACTGAGCCGACGCCGTGTGGAACGAGAGCGGCCGAAACGCCTCTTGCGCATTCGCGGACCACAGCCGCACCGGCGCGTGGACGGGGCGTACGCGCCGGGGCGTACGTCAGACTACGCACCGGCTTGGTATGAGCTGTGAGGCTTCTCCGCAGATCAGCGCACCCGCCCTCGTCCGGGCGCATCATTCGCAACTGACGGGTACGTGCAAATTATTTGGGATGCCCCGGAATCGGAACACAGTGGCACTCCGGCTCGTTGTCATTACGTGAGCACGACACAGACACCACCTGTACTCGCCGCAGAGCTGGCGCAGGCGTGGGCCGACATTCAGCGGTACCACCCCGAGCTGCCGGATCTCGCCGCGCCAGAGTCCCTGATCGGGGAGTCGTCGTCCGCTTGCGGTCACGAGCTCTCCTTCGAGCGACTGCTTCACGAGGCAGTCCATGGCATCGCCGCCGCGCGCGGCGTCCGCGACACCTCCCGTGCCGGCCGCTACCACAACCGCAGATTCCTCGCCGTCGCCGAGGAGCTGGGCCTGGATCACCCCGAGGAGCCGCACCCGAGCAGCGGTTTCTCGCTGGTCACGCTCAACCCCGAGGCCAAGCGCCGCTACCGCCCGACCATCGAACGCCTCCAGCGCGCCCTGAAGGCCCACACGATGGCCACCTCCGCCGACACGAGCAGGACCTTCCGGGGCCCGGCCGCGCGCCACGGCTCCTCCGGGGGCGGCGTCCGCGTCAAGGCGGTCTGCGACTGCGGCCGTAACGTCCGGGTCGTCCCTTCGGTGCTGGCGCAGGCGCCGATCGTGTGCGGCGGCTGCGGGAAGCCGTTCCGGATCCCCGAGGTGGTCGGAGCGGCGTAACGACGTCTCGTCGGACACCGGCATCTCGTGGCTGCCGGTTCAGTACGAGGCGTCGTCCGCCGGGGTGCCGTTGCGCAGTCGCGTCGACGGCACCCCGAAAGCGCCGGGCTGCGCGCCCCCGCCCGACGGAGTCCCTTTCGCCGGGTGTCTTTCAGGCATGCCCGGGCACCCGCCCCGCCCCTCGGCTCAAAAGCGCCCCGCAGGGTGTGGCACAATGGCTAGCTGTACTCGACAGCCGCACAGGAACCCTCTCGCCTCCGGCTGACGCGTCCATCGGGCACTCGGGTACCGCAACCCCACGCGGCAATCTCGCCGTGCCCAACCACGTCAAATCCAGGAGAACCCACTCCCGTGGCAGTCAAGATCAAGCTGAAGCGTCTGGGCAAGATCCGTTCGCCTCACTACCGCATCGTCGTCGCCGACTCCCGCACCCGCCGTGACGGCCGTGCGATCGAGGAGATCGGCAAGTACCACCCGACGTACAACCCGTCGGTGATGGAGGTCGACGCCGAGCGCGTGGCGTACTGGCTCGGTGTCGGCGCCCAGCCGACCGAGCCCGTCCTCGCCATTCTGAAGAAGACCGGCGACTGGCAGAAGTTCAAGGGCGAGCCCGCCCCGGCTCCGCTGCTCGTCGCCGAGCCGAAGAAGGCGCGCCCGACGTTCGAGGCCCTCAGCGGCGAGGACGAGGGCAAGGGTGAGGCGATCACCCAGAAGAAGAAGGCGGAGAAGAAGGACGAGGCTGCCGCCGAGTCCGCGTCGGCCGAGGCCTGAGCATGCTCGAGGAGGCTCTCGAGCACCTCGTGAAGGGCATCGTCGACAACCCGGACGATGTGCAGGTCGCCTCGCGCAACCTGCGTCGCGGGCGTGTGCTGGAGGTCCGGGTCCACCCCGACGACCTCGGTAAGGTGATCGGCCGCAATGGCCGCACCGCACGCGCTCTGCGCACCGTCGTGGGCGCTATCGGCGGCCGCGGTGTCCGTGTCGACCTCGTCGACGTGGACCACGTCCGCTGACGCCGAACGCAGCACCGGCTCGGGCCGGGGAGGGCCTCTGGGCCGTCCCCGGCCCGTAGTCGTACGGGCGGTTCATGGCCGTCGTACGCGTCGTACGGCCAGTCGCATGACAGGAGAGCAAGCACAGTGCAGCTGGTAGTCGCACGGATCGGCCGCGCCCACGGCATCAAGGGCGAGGTCACCGTCGAGGTTCGCACCGACGAGCCGGAACTGCGGCTCGCCCCCGGCGCCGTCCTGGCCACCGACCCGGCCGCCACCGGGCCGCTCACCATCGAGACCGGCCGCGTCCACAGCGGCCGCCTCCTCCTGCGCTTCGAGGGGGTCAAGGACCGCACCGCCGCCGAGGCGCTGCGCAACACCCTCCTCATCGCCGAGGTCGACCCGGACGAGCTGCCCGAGGAGGAGGACGAGTACTACGACCACCAGCTCATGGACCTGGACGTGGTGACCGCGGACGGCATCGAGGTCGGTCGTATCACCGAGATCTCGCACCTGCCGTCCCAGGACCTCTTCATCGTGGAGCGGCCCGACGGGAGCGAGGTGATGATCCCCTTCGTCGAGGCGATCGTCACCGAGATCGACCTGGAGGAGCAGCGCGCCGTCATCACCCCGCCCCCGGGTCTGATCGACGACAACGCGGAGATCGCCTCGGCCCGCGATGCGGAGGCCGAGGGCTGATGCGGCTCGACGTCGTCACGATCTTCCCCGAGTACCTGGAGCCCCTGAACGTCTCCCTCGTCGGCAAGGCACGCGCGCGTGGGCAGCTGAACGTCCAGGTGCACGACCTGCGTAGCTGGACGTACGACCGCCACAACACGGTCGACGACACCCCGTACGGCGGCGGCCCCGGCATGGTCATGAAGACCGACCCCTGGGGTGACGCCCTGGACTCCGTCCTGGCCGACGGCTACGAGACGGGCTCCGGCGGCCCCACTCTGATCGTCCCCACCCCCAGCGGCCGCCCCTTCACCCAGGAACTCGCCGTCGAACTCTCCGAGCGGCCCTGGCTGATCTTCACACCGGCGCGCTACGAGGGCATCGACCGCCGGGTGATCGACGAGTACGCGACCCGTATGCCGGTGCACGAGGTGTCCATCGGGGACTACGTCCTCGCCGGCGGCGAGGCGGCCGTACTGGTCATCACCGAAGCCGTGGCACGCCTGCTGCCCGGCGTCCTGGGCAACGCCGAGTCCCACCGGGACGACTCCTTCGCGCCCGGCGCGATGGCGAGCCTCCTGGAGGGCCCCGTCTACACCAAGCCGCCCGAGTGGCGCGGCCGGGACATCCCCGACGTGCTGCTCAGCGGCCACCACGGCAAGATCGCCCGCTGGCGGCGTGACGAGGCGCTCAGACGTACGACGGCCAACCGGCCCGACCTGATCGAGCGTTGCGACCCCAAGGCCTTCGACAAGAAGGACCGCGAGATGCTCTCCATCCTGGGCTGGATGCCCGACCCGGAGGGGGAGCGGTTCGGCCGATTTTGGCGCAGGACCGAGGGCGTGGAAGAATAGGCCGCTGTTGTGCGCCGTCCGGCATGCGCCCCTGCCACAGGGGGACACGACGCCCGCCCCGACGCGAACAGCAACCTCACGAAGAACCTATCTCCCGCCTATGACCTGTGGCATGGGTGAAGAAAGCAGACGAAATGTCTCACCTGCTCGACTCCGTCGACTCCGCGTCGCTGCGCAGCGACGTCCCGGCCTTCCGCCCGGGCGACACCGTCAACGTCCACGTCCGCGTCATCGAGGGCAACCGCTCCCGAGTGCAGCAGTTCAAGGGCGTTGTGATCCGCCGCCAGGGCGCCGGCGTTCGCGAGACCTTCACGGTCCGCAAGGTCTCCTTCTCCGTCGGCGTCGAGCGCACCTTCCCGGTGCACACTCCGATCGTCGAGAAGATCGAGCTCGTGACCCGCGGTGACGTGCGTCGCGCCAAGCTGTACTACCTGCGTGACCTGCGCGGCAAGGCGGCGAAGATCAAGGAGAAGCGCGAGAACTGAGCGCTTTCGGGGGCTCGCCCCCGCGGGGTCCTCAGCGGGGCCGGATAACATCTGGCCCCGATGGACACCGAAGCACAGCCGACGGAGCGCGACCGCTCCTCCCGCCCTTCCGACTCCGAGGCGATCTCGGACACCGAGGGACAGGAGGGCCGGTCGCGCTTCGCGTTGGTGTCGCGGATCACCGAGTGGGTCCCGGGCGGGCGGATCAGCCTGACCCTGCTGGTCTTCCTGGTCTTTCTGCTGCTGCTCAACACGTTCGTGCTACGGCCGTTCGAGATTCCCAGCGGATCCATGGAGTCCGGATTGAGGGTCGGCGACCGCGTTCTCGTAAATAAGTTGGCGTACCGTTTCGGTGCCGAGCCGCGACGCGGCGATGTTGTCGTGTTCGACGGAACTGGGTACTTCGGGGATGCGGACTACGTCAAGCGCGTTGTGGGTGTGGGGGGAGACCACGTGGTCTGCTGCGACAAGGAGGGGAGGATCCAGGTGAACGGCCGGTCGGTCGACGAGTCGACGTACCTGTACCCCGGCGACAGCCCGTCCACGGTGCCCTTCGACGTCGTCGTGCCCGACGGCACCTTGTTCGTTCTCGGCGACCACCGCAGCGAGTCCAGCGACTCCCGCGACCATCTCGGCTCGCCCGGCGGCGGCATGATCCCGCTCGACGACGTCATCGGCCGCGTCGACTGGATCGTATGGCCGACCGCCCACTGGACCCGCCTGGACCGTCCGGACGCCTACGCGCGCGTGCCCGCAGCGGAGGGCGCGCATGGGTAACCGAGGCAAACCGCGCGGCGTCCCGAGCAGCCCCGCCGAAAATCTGCTGCCCACCGGTTCCCGGCGCGCAGCCAGCCCCGCAGGCGGACGTACGCGCGCGGAGCGGCGCAAGCTCCAGCGCAAGGTCAAGCGCCGCCGCAGGCGCTCCGCGATCAAGGAGATACCCCTCCTCGTCGGCGTCGCGGTCCTCATAGCGCTGGTCCTGAAGACCTTCCTCGTCCAGGCCTTCGTGATCCCGTCCGGCTCGATGGAGCAGACGATCCAGATCGGCGACCGCGTCCTGGTCGACAAGCTCACCCCCTGGTTCGGCTCCGAGCCGCAGCGCGGGGACGTCGTCGTCTTCAAGGACCCCGGCGGCTGGCTGCGGGACGAGCAGACGACGGTGAAGAAGGAGGACCCCGTCGTCATCAAGCAGGTCAAGGAGGCGCTCACCTTCATCGGCCTGCTGCCGTCCGAGGACGAGAAGGACCTCATCAAGCGTGTCGTCGGGGTCGGCGGCGACCGCGTCAAGTGCTGTGACACGCAGGGGCGAGTCACCGTCAACGGCGTTCCCCTGAACGAGGACTATCTCTACCCCGGCAACGCCCCCTCCGACTCGAAGTTCGACATCACCGTCCCGCAGGGCCGGCTGTGGGTGATGGGCGACCACCGCGCCAACTCCGCGGACTCCCGTGTGCACCAGAACCAGGGCTACAGCGGCACGGTCTCCGAGGCCGAGGTCGTGGGACGGGCCATGGTCATCGCCTGGCCCTTCGGTCACTGGAACTCACTCGAGGAACCTAAAACTTACGCATCGGTGTCCGACGCGGCGACCGGGTCGACCGCGGCCGCCCAGCAGTCGCATAGGGTTGCTTCCGACGAATCGATCGGAACGATTCAGCTCCCGAGCCCTGCGGAACTCCCGCTCGTTATGGGAGTAGTGGGCCTGCACCGTCTCTCGGTCAGGCAGCGGCACAGAGTGAGGAGTTGGCGTGGGGGATGTGGCGGTTGGCGCACGATCCGGGCACGACGGCGAGGAGCACCGCGGACGCCCCGTGGGAGCAGCCGACCCGGCCGCGGACGGCGCCGTGACCTCCGGGAATGACCCCGGAGCGGCCGGCGGCGGCGAAGGGTCCGGCGGGCAGCCGCCGACCGACGGTCAGGGGTCGGGCGGGGCCTCCCCCCAGTCGAAGAAGCAGCGCTCCTTCTGGAAGGAGCTGCCCATCCTGATCGGTATCGCGCTCGTCCTCGCGCTGCTGATCAAGACGTTCCTGGTGCAGGCGTTCTCGATCCCCTCCGACTCGATGCAGAACACCCTCCAGCAGGGTGACCGCGTCCTGGTCGACAAGCTCACCCCCTGGTTCGGCTCTGAGCCCGAGCGCGGCGAGGTCGTCGTCTTCCACGACCCCGACCAGTGGCTGGCGGGTGAGCCCACTCCCGACCCCAATGCGCTGCAGACCTTCCTCAGCTGGATCGGCCTGATGCCGTCCGCCGAGGAGAAGGACCTCATCAAGCGTGTCGTCGGCGTCGGCGGCGACACGATCCAGTGCGAGGGCACCGGCCCGCTGCTGGTCAACGGCAAGGCGCTGAACGAGCCGTACGTCTACCCGGGCAACACCCCCTGCAGCCAGGACGACCAGGGCGGCCAGTTCAAGGTCAAGGTCCCCGAGGGCAAGATCTGGGTCATGGGCGACCACCGGCAGAACTCCCGGGACTCGCGTTACAACCAGTCCGACAAGAACCACGGCATGGTCCCCGTCGACGAGGTCGTCGGCCGCGCCATCGTGATCGCCTGGCCGATCAACCGCTGGGACAACCTGCCGGTCCCGGACACCTTCGAGCAGAACCTGAGCGCCCCGTCCGCCGCTCTCACGGTCGCCCCGCAGGGCCTTGCGCTCGCCGGTGCGGTGCCGCTGGTGCTGTGGCGCCGGCAGCGGATCAAGGCGACGCAGACCCACTGACCGCCTGACGCCCTTCCTGGGACGAGGCCCCCGCTGCGGAGAGCTTGGGAAAGCTTTGCCGAGCCGGTGGCCCCGGGCGCTCAGGAGGGGCTGCCCGCTGTCGGTACCGCCGGGTAGGGTGCGGACCCATGGGTGGCGAGAGCACGATACGTACGGCGCCGCGTGGCGGTGGCGCGAGCAGTGGCCCGGCGGGCAGCCGGACCGGAGAGCGGTTGTCCGGACTGGCCGTGGCGCTGGGCCTGGTGCTGTTCCTGGGCGGGTTCGCCTGGGGAGTGGTGGTCTACCGGCCGTACACCGTGCCCACCAGTTCGATGGCGCCGACGATCGGCGCGGGCGATCGGGTGCTGGCCCAGCGCGTCGACGGCGGTGAGGTACGCCGTGGTGACGTCGTCGTCTTCACCGACAAGACCTGGGTGAGCAACGCACCCGTCGTCAAGCGCGTCGTCGCCGTCGGCGGCGACACGGTCGCCTGCTGCACCGACGGCAAGCTGACCGTCAACGGCAAGCAGATCGACGAGCCCTACCTGGCCGAGGACGGCCTGGCCGAGCTCCAGAACTTCCCGACGGTGACGGTGCCGAAGGACAGGCTCTTCCTGCTCGGCGACGAGCGCAGCGGCTCCCTGGACTCCACGGCCCACCTTACGGACGCCGCCAAGGGCACCGTGGCTCGCAGCGCCGTGTCGGCCCGTGTGGACGCCGTGGTCTGGCCCGTGGACGGCATGCTGGAGCCCGCCACGAGCTTCGAGCAGCTCGGTGCGCTGTCGTCGCCGGGGCCGTTGCGGACGATGGTCGTGCTGATCGTCGGCGGAGGCGTGCTCGTCCTGGCCGGCGGCGCCTATGGCCCGATCGCGAAACG
Source organism: Streptomyces sp. NBC_00299 (assembly GCF_036173045.1). Classification (GTDB taxonomy): domain Bacteria; phylum Actinomycetota; class Actinomycetes; order Streptomycetales; family Streptomycetaceae; genus Streptomyces; species Streptomyces machairae. The sequence continues at coordinate 2,806,329 of NZ_CP108039.1, read as the reverse complement.
CATGAGCAAGCGCTCCCAGACCCGTACGGAGCCCGCGGGTGCCCGCTGAGGCGACGGGTGCGGGGAACGGGCCGTACGGCGGGACAGGCCTCGGGAACGGGCCGTACGGCGACTCGTACGACGGCGGACTGCGCAAGGTCGCCCGAGTCGTCCTCCTCGACCCGCAGGACCGCATTCTGCTGCTGCACGGCCATGAGCCGGAGGATCCGTCCGACGACTGGTGGTTCACCCCGGGAGGCGGCGTCGAGGGCGACGAGAGCCGTGCTCAGGCCGCACTGCGGGAACTCGCCGAGGAGACCGGCATCACCGAGGTCGAACTCGGCCCCGTGCTGTGGCACCGGATGTGCTCGTTCCCGTTCGCCGGCCGTCGCTGGGACCAGGACGAGTGGTACTACCTGGCCCGTACGACGCAGACGGCGACCCGGGCCATGGGCCTCACCGAACTGGAGCGGCGCAGCGTCGCCGGAGCACGCTGGTGGACGTGTCGGGAACTTGCCCAGGCACATGAGACGGTGTATCCGACCAGACTCGCCGAGCTACTGCGCACACTGCTCGACGAAGGTCCCCCCGCCGGGCCCGTGACCCTTGACTCCGAAATTGTCTAGGTGCGGACGGGACTGGCGCACAATGGTGGGATCGCACGGCTGAAGGGGAACATGCCATGAGCGCCGAGGACCTCGAAAAGTACGAGACCGAGATGGAGCTCAAGCTCTATCGGGAGTACCGCGATGTCGTCGGTCTGTTCAAGTACGTGATCGAGACCGAGCGGCGTTTCTACCTGACCAATGACTACGAGATGCAGGTGCACTCGGTCCAGGGTGAGGTGTTCTTCGAGGTGTCCATGGCGGATGCCTGGGTGTGGGACATGTACCGGCCGGCCCGGTTCGTGAAGCAGGTTCGGGTCCTCACATTCAAGGACGTGAACATCGAGGAGCTCAACAAGAGTGATCTCGAGCTTCCGAGCGGGTGAGGTTCACCCGCAGGGGTGAGCGAGTTGTCCACAGTCACGGACTTGTCCACCAAGATCCAATAGCTCGCTGAGCTGCCCTCATCGTTGGCGCCGGAGGTGGTGCCGACATGAGCACGAGCAAGGGAAGCGCACGCAGCGCACTGGGCAGGTACGGCGAGACGCTGGCCGCACGGCGGCTGGTCGAGGCCGGGATGACGGTTCTGGAGCGCAACTGGCGCTGTGGCAGGACCGGAGAGATCGACATCGTCGCCCGGGATGGCGACGTGCTGGTCATCTGTGAGGTGAAGACCCGCAGGACCAGTGGCTACGAGCATCCGATGGCTGCGGTCACCCCCGAGAAGACGCAGCGTCTGCGCGGCCTCGCGGAACACTGGATCCACGCCCATGGCGGGGCTCCACCCGGAGGCGTCCGCATCGACCTCGTCGGCGTGGTCCTGCCCGACCGCGGCGCGCCCGTGGTCGAGCACGCGCGAGGGGTGGCCTGAGATGGGGTTCGCGCGTACGTGCTCGGTCGCTCTGGTGGGCGTCGAGGGCGTTGTGGTCGAGGTCCAGGCGGATCTGGAGCCGGGGGTGGCGGCGTTCACCCTGGTGGGACTGCCCGACAAGAGCCTCTCGGAGAGCCGCGACCGGGTACGGGCGGCCGTCGTGAACTCGGGCGGGGAGTGGCCGCAGAAGAAGCTCACCGTCGGGCTCAGCCCGGCCTCGGTGCCCAAGGCGGGCAGCGGCTTCGACCTGGCCGTCGCATGCGCCGTCCTCGGCGCCGCCGAGAGGATCGATCCACGGGTCCTCGCCGACATCGTGATGATCGGTGAGCTGGGCCTGGACGGACGAGTGCGTCCCGTGCGGGGCATCCTGCCCGCGGTGCTGGCCGCGGCTGACGCCGGCTACGAGCAGGTCGTCGTCCCCGAGTGCGCCGCGGCCGAGGCCTCGCTGGTGCCGGGCGTGTCCGTACTCGGTGTGCGCAGTCTGCGCCAGCTGATCGCCGTCCTCGCGGACGAACCCGTGCCCGACGAGGCACCGGAGGAACAGGGCCGCCCGGATCCGCTGCTCGCCGGTCTGCGAATGCCGGGCACGGGCGCGGCCACGGGCATGCACAGCATGGGTGCCACCGAGCCCGACCACGGGCACGACCTCGCCGACGTGGTGGGCCAGATCTCGGCGCGGACGGCCGTGGAGGTCGCCGCGGCGGGCGGGCATCACCTGTTCCTCGAAGGACCGCCCGGCGCGGGCAAGACGATGCTCGCGGAGCGGCTGCCGGCCATCCTGCCCCGGCTCAGCAGGCAGGAGTCGCTGGAGGTCACGGCAGTCCACTCGGTGGCGGGGCTGCTCCCCCCGGGCAAGCCCCTGATCGACGTGGCTCCCTACTGCGCACCGCATCACTCGGCAACCATGCAGGCCCTCGTCGGCGGCGGCGCCGGCATCGCCCGGCCCGGCGCGGTGTCGCTCTCCCACCGAGGGGTCCTCTTCCTGGACGAGACGCCGGAGTTCAACAGCCATGCCCTCGACGCCCTGCGGCAGCCGCTGGAAGCGGGGCACGTCGTGATCGCACGCAGCGCGGGCGTGGTGCGCTTCCCGGCGAAGTTCCTGATGGTCCTCGCGGCCAACCCCTGCCCCTGCGGCCGCTTCTCCCGGACCGGCGACCTGTGCGAGTGCCCGCCCTCGGCGATCCGCCGCTATCAGGCACGGCTGTCGGGGCCGCTGCTCGACCGGGTCGACCTCCGGGTCGAGGTGGACCGAGTCACGCGCGCCCAGCTGACCGAGCGCGGGGCCCGGGGCGAGTCCACGTCCACGGTCGCCGACCGGGTCCGTGCAGCGCGTGAGCGGGCGTCGGACCGGCTCGCCGGTACCCCGTGGCGGACCAACAGCGAGATCCCCGGCCGGGAGCTGCGCAGCCGTTGGTACGCGGCGGTCGGCGCCATGGACGAGGCGGAACGGAACCTGGAACGCGGCGTACTGACCGCACGAGGACTCGACCGTGTGCTGCGGGTCGCGTGGACCGTCGCCGACCTGGTCGGCCACGACCGGCCCGACGCGACGGACGTCGCCCTGGCACTGCAACTGCGCACCGGCGTGCCGCGCGGCGTGCCCATGGCCATCGGGGCGCTGACGTGAACGGCACCGGGGATCCGGACGACGAACTGCTCGGCCGGGTCTTTCTCAGCCGGGTCGTCGAGCCCGGGGACGAGGTCGCCGGACGGTGGGTGCGGGAGTACGGCGTGGGGGAGGTGGTGCGGCGCCTGCGGGAGGGGGCGGAGGCCTTGCCGGGGGTCGGTTACAAGCGGTGGGACGGGCTGCGGGCCCGGGGGCTGGCGGCCGAGCCCGGCAGGGACCTCGCCGTCGCCCAGGAGGCCGGCGTGCGGTTTCTGTGCCCCGGGGACATCGAGTGGCCGGGGCAGCTCGACGACCTTGGGGACGCCCGGCCCCTCGGGCTGTGGGTGCGCGGGCGGGCCAGTCTGCGGTTGTGGGCGTTGCGCTCTGTGGCCGTAGTCGGGGCCCGCGCCTGCACCGAGTACGGCGCACACATGGCGGCCACCCTCGCCGGCGGGCTCGCCGAGCGGGGCTGGGTGGTCGTGTCCGGCGGCGCCTACGGGGTCGACGGTGCCGCTCATCGCGGTGCCCTCGGCTCCGGCGGAGCCACCGTCGCCGTGCTCGCCTGCGGCGTCGACCGGCCCTACCCGCGCGGGCACACCCAGCTGATCAACAGGATCGCGGAACAGGGACTCGTGATCGGCGAGCTGCCGCCGGGGGACCATCCGACGCCCAGCAGGTTCATCGTGCGGAACCGGGTGATCGCGGCCCTGACGCGGGGCACGGTCGTCGTCGAGGCCGCCCATCGCAGCGGCTCACTGGTCACGGCACGGGCAGCCCAGCGGTTGGGACGCCACACGATGGGGATCCCGGGCCCGGCCACCAGCGGCCTCTCGGCGGGCGTGCACGAACTGCTGCGCGGGGACGCTGTCCTGGTCACCGACGCCGCGGAGGTCGTCGAACTGGTCGGCGACATGGGAGAGCTCGCGCCCGAGCGGCGCGGGCCCGTCCTGCCCCGCGATCTGCTGGAGCCCGGGGCGCGCAGAGTCCTGGCGGCGCTGCCCGGTCGGCGCGCGGCGAGAGCGGACGAGGTCGCGCGCGGTGCGCAGACCACCGAGGACGACGCGATCGCGAGACTGTACGAACTCCGCTCACTTGGTTACGTCGAACGACACGGCGACAGCTGGAAGTTGACACGCCAGGCGACGATGTCCGTTCACGCCGGTCGGAGTCGATGCTGACCGAGCGTGTTCGGCCGTACGGGGGAACACGGACGCCCTTCAGAATTCCCCCAGTTGGGGTGTTCGTGTGATCACGTAGAGCGACCGTCCTGACCCTGCTGGGCGTCGAGCGGAACGTATCTGCGTACGGCGTGCGCCCCGCCCTTCGCGCACCGCGACACTTCAGTCACGCTACGCTCACGTGGATTCCGGCGCAGACCGGCATCTCGACCCCAGAACGGCAGCAGAACGACATCCGACCGGTTGCTCCCCCAGGCACCCCCACTTCACGGCAGAACGGCACAAGGCAACGAATGCCCCAGCACACCTCCGGGTCCGACCGGGCGGCGATCCCCCCAGCCGCCCGTGACGGTGGCAGCGTGCGGCCGCCCGCTCCCTCGACACTCGACGAGCTGTGGCGGTCGTACAAGGCGACGGGGGACGAGCGGCTGCGCGAGCAGCTGATCCTGCACTACTCGCCGCTCGTCAAGTACGTGGCGGGCCGCGTCAGCGTCGGCCTGCCGCCCAATGTGGAGCAGGCGGACTTCGTGTCGTCGGGGGTGTTCGGGCTGATCGACGCGATCGAGAAGTTCGACATCGACCGAGAGATCAAGTTCGAGACGTACGCGATCACGCGGATCCGGGGCGCGATGATCGACGAGCTCAGAGCGCTGGACTGGATTCCACGGTCGGTGCGGCAGAAGGCACGCAACGTCGAGCGGGCCTACGCGACGCTGGAAGCGCGGCTTCGGCGCACGCCCACGGAGGCGGAGGTGGCCGTCGAGATGGGCATCGCGGTGGACGAACTCCACTCGGTCTTCAGTCAGTTGTCGCTGGCCAACGTGGTGGCGCTGGAGGAGCTGCTGCACGTCGGCGGCGAGGGCGGCGACGGGCTCAGCGTCATGGACACGCTGGAGGACACCGCCGCGGACAACCCGGTGGAGGTCGCCGAGGACCGGGAGCTGCGACGGTTTCTGGCGCGGGCGATCAACACGTTGCCCGAGCGGGAGAAGACCGTGGTGACGCTGTACTACTACGAGGGGCTCACGCTGGCGGAGATCGGGAACGTGCTGGGCGTGACCGAGAGCCGGGTGAGCCAGATCCACACCAAGTCCGTGCTGCAGCTGCGGGCGAAGCTGGCCGGCTTCGGTCGTTGACCTGGCGGTACGTCTGTCGGGTTGGGCGGAGAGACTCCCGTCGGCGCGGGTGCGTCCGTAAAGTGGTTCATGTGCCAAGGATTCGAGCGGCCTCCGTGGCCGAGCACCGGTCGATGCAGCGAGCCGCCCTGCTGGATGCGGCTCGATCCCTGTTGTCCGAGGGCGGGACGGAGGCGCTGACCTTCCCCGCCCTCGCGGAGCGGACCGGGCTCGCGCGGTCGTCCGTGTACGAGTACTTCCGGTCGCGGGCCGCCGTGGTCGAGGAGCTGTGCGAGGTCGACTTTCCCGTGTGGGCCGCGGATGTCTCGGCGGCGATGGAACGTGAGGCCACGGCCGAGGGCAAGGTCGAGGCGTATGTCCGGCAGCAGCTCGCCCTCGTCGGGGACCGGCGGCACCGGGCCGTGGTGGCGATCTCCGCGAGCGAGCTGGACGCGGGGGCCCGGGAGAAGATCCGGGCGGCGCACGGCGGGCTGGTCGCGATGATCGTCGAGGCGCTGGCGGAGATGGGACACGCCGAGCCCCGTTTGGCGGCGATGCTGCTGCAGGGCGTGGTGGATGCGGCCGTGCGACGGATCGAGCTGGGGGCGGCGGAGGAGCCTTCGGCGATTACGGAGGCGGCTGTCTCGATGGCCCTGAGGGGCGTTCGGGGCTGAGTGCGGCGGGGTGCGCAGGTGGCCGCTGCCTGGTGTCGGAGGGGGCGGCCGGCGTGGGGGGCGAGGTCGGGGTTGGGTGGGGTTCGATGTCGGCGGGTGCCGCCTCTGTGAGTCGGGGCTGGGTCGAGGTTGGCGCGGTTCGATGTCGGTGCGTGCCGCCTTTGTGGGCTGGGAGTAGGCCGGGGTCGGGCGTGGCCTGATACCGGCGACGCCCCGCCTCACTGGGCTGAGCGCAGCCCCATCGGCACGACTGCCCGCAGTTGCGCGAGTCGGTCTGCCGGGCGCCGCTGAGGCGCCGATGCCTCGGCGGCAAGAGCGTCCGCGGGCCCCGGCGGCCGGCGGCCTTCCGGCAGGTCGGCGCAGTTGCCGACCTGGAGGCTGCGGCGGGCCAAGGTCTGTGCGGGACCGTGTGCGGGGTTGTGCGTCGGACGGCGCTGGGCCGGGTTGACTGCGCCGTCGGGTCGGCTATGTCGGTCGGGTCGACTGCCCCGGCCAGGTCCGCTAGGCCGGTCGGGTCGGCTACGTCGGCAACGGCACCCCCAGCACCGGCAGCAGCCGCGACGGTCCCCTGCGTAGCAGCCCCGGTGGCAGGAGTGACAACGGGTCCAGGTAGGCGTCGCCTCGGCGCAGACCCCAGTGCACGCACGTTCCCGTGCAGTGCGAGCCCGTCGGCTCCACCGTCCCCACGACCTCCCCCGCCGCCACCTCGGCGCCCTTCTTCAGTACCGCCCGCACCGGCTCGTACGTCGTCCGCAGCGGCGGATCCCCGGTCCCCGTCAGCTCCACCGACACGACCCCCTTGCCCGCCACCCGGCCCGCGAAGGAGATCCGCCCCGGCGCCACCGCCCGCACCGGTGTCCCGGCCGGGGTGCCGAGGTCCACGCCCCGGTGGCCGCGCCCGTACGGTGTCGCCGGGGGTTCCCAGGCGCGGAGGATCGGCGGGCGAGACCCCACGGGCCATGCCCGGCCGACCGTCGGCACGGTCGGGTCCGGGGCCGACGCGGCGCCGGCGCTCGCGGCGGTCGGGGTCAGTCGTGGTGCCGGGGACAGCAGCACGGCCGCCGTCAGGAGCAACAGCACCACCAGCCGTCCGAATGTCCTGGCCGTCCTGGCGTTCCTGGCCGTCATCGCCGTCATCGCCGTCATCGCCGCCCTCGCGGCACCCGCCGCCCTCGCACATTGCTTCGCTCGCATGCGAGAACCGTCCCCCAACCCCGCCGATCACGGCCGGGATCTGTGGATAACTCCCGGGTTGTGGACAGCGGCGTCACCCGGTACCTCGCGGGTCCCGTACACTTCTTCTGGCGATCCGGGTCACCGGGTCGACTTCGCACGCCCCGATACGACAACCGGAGACGGTCCGTATCAGCGCCTCTCGGTCCTTTGTGGCACGGCGCATGTGGGCGTCAGGCGCGGGAGCCGTCCGGCACCCGCGGCACAACCGAGAAATTCAAGGAGAACGGCCATGGCCGTCGTCACGATGCGGGAGCTGCTGGAAAGCGGCGTCCACTTCGGTCACCAGACCCGTCGTTGGAACCCGAAGATGAAGCGCTTCATCTTCACGGAGCGCAACGGCATCTACATCATCGACCTGCTCCAGTCGCTGTCGTACATCGACCGCGCCTACGAGTTCGTCAAGGAGACCGTCGCCCACGGTGGCACGGTCATGTTCGTCGGCACGAAGAAGCAGGCGCAGGAGGCCATCGCCGAGCAGGCCACCCGCGTCGGCATGCCCTACGTCAACCAGCGCTGGCTGGGCGGCATGCTCACCAACTTCTCGACCGTCTACAAGCGCCTGCAGCGCCTGAAGGAGCTCGAGCAGATCGACTTCGAGGACGTGGCCGCCTCCGGCCTCACCAAGAAGGAGCTGCTCGTCCTCTCCCGCGAGAAGGCCAAGCTGGAGAAGACCCTCGGTGGTATCCGTGAGATGCAGAAGGTGCCCAGCGCCGTCTGGATCGTGGACACCAAGAAGGAGCACATCGCCGTTGGTGAGGCCCGGAAGCTCAACATTCCGGTCGTCGCGATCCTCGACACCAACTGCGACCCCGACGAGGTCGACTACAAGATCCCGGGCAACGACGACGCGATCCGCTCCGTCACCCTGCTCACCCGCGTGATCGCCGACGCCGTCGCCGAGGGCCTCATCGCCCGCTCCGGCGTCGCCACCGGCGACAAGGGTGAGAAGGCCGCGGGCGAGCCGCTCGCCGAGTGGGAGCGCGACCTGCTCGAGGGCGAGAAGAAGGCCGACGAGGCTCCGGCTGCCGCCGAGGCCCCTGCCGCCGAGGCCCCTGCCGCCGAGGCCCCCGCTGCCGAGGCCCCGGCCGCCGAGGCTCCGGCTGCCGAGGCTCCGGCTGCCGACGCCCCCGCCACCGAGGCCCCGGCCGCCGAGGGCGAGCAGGCCTGACACCGTCAGCGTCAGGGTTGACGGCGGGAGCGGTACTGCACCCACTTGCGCCTTTGGCGCGGTGAAGTCCGCTCCCGCCGTTCACCCGTAGGTCGGCGAAAGGTCAGCGGCTTCCGCCTACATGGGGGCCGCAGACCCCGTAGATCTTCGATCTTCCAGACTTCGAGAAAGATTCACAGACTCATGGCGAACTACACCGCCGCTGACGTCAAGAAGCTCCGTGAGCTCACCGGCGCCGGCATGATGGACTGCAAGAAGGCGCTGGACGAGGCCGAGGGCAACGTCGAGAAGGCCGTCGAGGCGCTCCGTATCAAGGGCCAGAAGGGCGTCGCCAAGCGCGAGGGCCGCTCCGCCGAGAACGGCGCCGTGGTCTCGATCATCGCCGACGACAACTCCTCCGGTGTCCTCGTCGAGCTGAAGTGCGAGACGGACTTCGTCGCCAAGGGTGACAAGTTCCAGGCCGTCGCCACCGCGATCGCCGAGCACGTCGCGAAGACCTCCCCGGCCGACATCGAGGCCCTGCTCGCCTCCGAGATCGAGGCCGGCAAGACCGTCCAGGCGTTCGTGGACGAGGCCAACGCGAACCTGGGCGAGAAGATCGTCCTGGACCGTTTCGCGCAGTACGGCGACGGCTTCGTGCTCGCGTACATGCACCGCACGATGCCCGACCTGCCCCCGCAGATCGGTGTCCTCGTCGAGCTGGACAAGCCGAACGCCGAGGTCGCCAAGGGCATCGCCCAGCACATCGCCGCCTTCGCGCCGAAGTACCTCGCCAAGGAGGACGTGCCGGCCGAGGTCGTCGAGTCGGAGCGTCGTGTCGCCGAGGAGACCACCCGCGCCGAGGGCAAGCCCGAGGCCGCCCTGCCGAAGATCGTCGAGGGTCGCCTCAACGGCTTCTTCAAGGACGCCACGCTGCTCGGTCAGCCGTACGCGCTCGACAACAAGAAGTCCGTCCAGAAGGTTCTGGACGAGGCCGGTGTCACCCTGAAGCGCTTCACGCGCATCAAGGTCGGCATCTGAGTCCGTACCGCGATCGGCGCCCGACCCCGATAAGGTCGAGGGCAGTCGTCCGCGGACGCCGTCACCACGCACGCGCGCGTGACGGACGACAGCAGATCTGACGAGGAGGCCATTGCCGCGCATGGGATGCGAAACACACCCCAACCGGCAGTGGCCTTCTTCGTATGTGCACCACGTAACAAAGGCGGGATCTCGATGACCACCAAGGCCCAGAAGAGCGACGACGGCAAAGTACGCGGCCGGTACCTGCTGAAGCTGTCCGGAGAGGCCTTCTCCGGCGGCGGGGGCCTCGGCGTCGACCCCGACGTGGTGCACAAGATCGCCCGCGAGATCGCGGCCGTCGTGCGCGACGGTGCGCAGGTCGCGGTCGTCATCGGCGGCGGCAACTTCTTCCGCGGCGCCGAACTCCAGCAGCGCGGCATGGACCGGGCCCGCTCCGACTACATGGGCATGCTCGGCACCGTGATGAACTGCCTCGCCCTCCAGGACTTCCTGGAGAAGGAGGGCATCGACAGCCGGGTCCAGACCGCCATCACCATGGGCCAGGTCGCCGAGCCGTACATCCCGCTGCGCGCCGTACGGCACCTGGAGAAGGGCCGCGTGGTCATCTTCGGCGCCGGTATGGGCATGCCGTACTTCTCCACCGACACCACCGCCGCGCAGCGCGCCCTGGAGATCGACGCCGAGGCGCTGCTGATGGGTAAGAACGGCGTCGACGGGGTCTACGACTCCGACCCGAAGACGAACCCGGACGCCGTCAAGTTCGACTCCCTCGGCTACGGCGAGGTCATCACCCGCGACCTCAAGGTGGCCGACGCGACCGCCGTCACGCTGTGCCGCGACAACAAGCTCCCGATCCTCGTCTTCGAGCTTCTGGCGGAGGGCAATATCGCGCGCGCCGTCAAGGGTGAGAAGATCGGCACGCTTGTGGGTGAGCAGGGCGGTCGGGGCTGACGCTCCGACAACAAGCCCGTCCGGGGGACGGACGGGACGGACCCTGACCGGGGGATGGACAATGTCCTGCCGGTCGGGAACCGTGCAGGAAGAAGACGCGACGCAGCCGGCCGCCGCCCCACCGAGGAACCGCAGCCGGGCCTTACTCAAGACACGCAGGAGCAAGTGGTGATCGAAGAGACCCTCCTCGAGGCCGAGGAGAAGATGGAGAAGGCCGTCGTGGTCGCCAAGGAGGACTTCGCCGCGATCCGCACCGGCCGTGCGCACCCGGCGATGTTCAACAAGATCGTGGCCGACTACTACGGTGCGCCGACGCCGATCAACCAGCTGGCTTCGTTCTCCGTGCCGGAGCCGCGCATGGCCGTCGTGACCCCGTTCGACAAGAGCGCGCTGCGCAACATCGAGCAGGCGATCCGCGACTCCGACCTCGGAGTCAACCCGAGCAACGACGGCAACATCATCCGAGTGGTGTTCCCCGAGCTCACCGAGGAGCGTCGCCGCGACTACATCAAGGTCGCCAAGGGCAAGGGCGAGGACGCCAAGGTGTCCATCCGCTCCGTCCGCCGCAAGGCCAAGGACGCCATCGACAAGCTGATCAAGGACGGCGAGATCGGCGAGGACGAGGGCCGCCGCGCGGAGAAGGAGCTCGACGACACCACGCACAAGTACGTTGCTCAGGTGGACGAGCTCCTCAAGCACAAGGAAGCCGAGCTGCTCGAGGTCTGATGAACGACTCTTCCTGGGGGGCGCCGCCACAAGCCGGGCAGGCCGGTCATGCCGGGTACTGGGGGACCACCGCGCGTGGACCTGTCCAGGGGGCTGCCCCGGCGGGTCCCGCGTACGATGCGCCTGAGGCGCAGCAGACTCGCCCCATGCCCATCGTGCCCGACGTACCCGCGTATGGCGGAGACCAGGATGACGATCGGGGGGCCGCTCGGCTGAGCGGCCCCTTGTTCCGCGAACAGCCGCCCCGTACGCGGCCGTACGACACGTCGCAGGCGCGGCCCTCCGAGGCGGCGCAGCAGAATCCGGAGCCCATGCACGACTCCCCGCAGCCGGCGCCCCCGCCGCAGAAGAAGAGCGCGGGGCGCGACCTGGGTGCGGCCATAGGGGTCGCTGTCGGGCTCGGCGTGGTGATCGTCGCGTCGCTGTTCGTCGTCAAGGCCGTGTTCGTCGGTGTGGTCGCGGTCGCCGTGGTCGTGGGCCTGTGGGAACTGACCAAGCGGCTGGAGGAGCGCAAGGGCATCAAGGCGCCCCTCGTCCCCCTCGCGCTCGGCGGTGCGGCCATGGTGGTCGCCGGGTACGCCCGGGGTGCCGAGGGCGCCTGGGCGGCGATGGCGCTGACTTCGCTGGCCGTGCTGGTCTGGCGGATGACGGAGCCGCCGGAGGGTTATCTCAAGGACGTCACCGCGGGCGTCTTCGCGGCGTTCTACGTGCCGTTCCTGGCGACGTTCGTCGCGATGATGCTGACCGCCGACGACGGACCCTGGCGGGTCCTGACGTTCCTGCTCCTGACGGTCGTCAGCGACACCGGCGCGTATGCCGTCGGCTGGCGCTTCGGCACGCACAAGCTCGCCCCGCGCATCAGCCCCGGCAAGACCCGCGAGGGCCTGCTCGGCGCGGTGAGCTTCGCGATGGTGGCGGGCGCGCTGTGCATGCAGTTCCTCATCGACGACGGCACCTGGTGGCAGGGCCTGCTCCTGGGCCTCGCGGTCGCGGCCACCGCCACGCTCGGTGACCTCGGCGAGTCGATGATCAAGCGGGACCTGGGCATCAAGGACATGGGCACGCTGCTGCCGGGCCACGGCGGGATCATGGACCGACTGGACTCCCTGCTGCCGACGGCGCCGGTGGTGTGGCTGCTGATGGTGCTGTTCGTGGGCTCGGGTTGACGTCCGTACATGTACGTACCTGGGGGCCTCCGCTCTGACCGAGCGGGGCCCTCCGGCTTCGCCGGGCGGGCTCCCCGACTCCGCTCGGGGCGCCGCGTTCGGCCCACTCCGCCCCGGCTGCGCCGACGCCCGCCCACATGGACAGGGCCACGGCCACAAGGCGAGCAGCAACCGCCGCGGCCCCTTCAAGGAGGTGCCTCCGGTGGGGCGCTACGACTCCGGGATGGAGCAGGCGCCGCTTGCGAGTGCCGGCCGAATGGGGCAGACGGACAGGGAGCCGGGGCGAGTGGTGGGCTGCGATAACGGGGCGGGTGATGGGCAGCGCCGGTGATCTAGGGTGTGTCGATGCAGCCCTTGCCGTCGCCGCAGATACCGGCGAACGAACTCCGGCCCGGCCGTCACTGGTATGCAGCGGCGGCCGCGATCACCGTCGTGCTGATCGTGCTGGGTGTGGCCATCGGTGTGTACCGGTTCAAAAGCGCGATCGACGCGGTGGACACGGTCAACCAGTTCGCCAACGGCGACACCGTCACTCTGCGGCTCGAGCCGGGACGCGAGAAGGCGATCTGGATCAAGGAGCGAGGCCCGTCATCCGACCAGGCGTGCGGCATCACCGGTCCGGGCGACCCCCGTCTCACCGATCCGGCAATCGACGTGTTCCTCACCCGCGACGAGACCTGGAACCCGCTCTACACCATCGACGTGCCGCGGGCAGGCGACTACCAGGTCACCTGCACCTCCCTAGGGCCGTCCCGGTACGCCATCGGGGACCCCGGAGGCCTTGTCACATTTGGAGGGTGGCTGGCACTGGCCATCCTTCTCCCGATGCTCGGAATCAGCATCGGCGCCGTCATCGTCCTCGTCACCGCCTTCCGCCGCAGAGACCATCGCAAGCGCCTGCTCGCCGAACGCTGCGGCTCCGGTGGTAGCCAGGTGAGGGAGTCGAGCTCCCCTGCGCTCTGATCCGAGTCGTTGACGTGAACATGGAGCGGACGAATCGCACTCGGTTGATCTGCGACACTGGGGGAGTTATGCCTGCACCCGGAGAACTCACTTTCGTCGCCCCCCGCGGAGCCAAGAAGCCGCCGCGGCACCTTGCCGACCTCACTCCTGCCGAGCGCAAGGACGTCGTCGCTGCGATCGGCGAGAAGCCGTTTCGTGCCAAGCAGCTCTCGCAGCACTACTTCGCGCGGTACGCGCACGAGCCGGAGCAGTGGACCGACATCCCGGCCGGGGCGCGCGCCAAGCTGCGGGAGGAGCTGTTCCCGGAGCTGATGACGGTGGTGCGGCATCTGTCGACCGACCAGGGCACCACGCGCAAGACGCTGTGGCGGCTGTTCGACGGGACGCTCGTCGAGTCGGTGCTGATGCGTTATCCGGACCGGGTGACCATGTGCATCAGCTCCCAGGCGGGGTGCGGGATGAACTGCCCGTTCTGTGCCACGGGGCAGGCGGGGCTGGACCGGAATCTGTCGACCGCCGAGATCGTGCATCAGATCGTGGACGGGATGCGTGCGCTCCGGGACGGGGACGTACCCGGTGGGCCTGCCCGGCTTTCCAACATCGTCTTCATGGGGATGGGTGAGCCGCTCGCCAACTACAACCGGGTCGTGGGCTCCATTCGGCGGCTGACCGATCCGGAGCCGGACGGGCTCGGGCTGTCCCAGCGCGGGATCACCGTCTCGACCGTCGGTCTCGTCCCGGCCATCCACCGGTTCGCCGACGAGGGCTTCAAGTGCCGGCTCGCGATCTCGCTGCACGCGCCCGACGACGAGCTGCGCGACACCCTCGTACCCGTGAACACGCGGTGGAAGGTGCGCGAGGTGCTCGACGCCGGCTTCGAGTACTCCGCCAAGTCGGGCCGCAGGCTGTCCATCGAGTACGCGCTCATCCGCGACATCAACGACCAGGCCTGGCGTGGTGACCGGCTCGGGCGGCTGCTCAAGGGCAGGCCGGTGCATGTGAACCTGATCCCGCTGAACCCGACTCCGGGCTCCAAGTGGACCGCGTCGCGCCCCGAGGACGAGAAGGCGTTCGTCGAGGCCATCGCCGCGCATGGTGTGCCGGTGACGGTTCGGGACACCCGTGGTCAGGAGATCGACGGGGCGTGCGGGCAGCTCGCCGCGACCGAACGGTAGTCTGATCGCCGTAGGTACATTTTCATATGGCGTAAATACATCTTCATATTCCGACAGGGGAGCGCCACAGCGCTGAGAGTGCGGCATCGGCCGCAGACCCTCCGAACCTGGCCCAGGTCATTCTGGGTAGGGAGATCGGTCACCACTCGAGCTGTTGCGCCCTGCCCGGAGCCCTCCCAAGGGCTGCGGGCAGGGCCGCGTCTCTTCCTGGTCACCCCCAGGAGGAATTAGTGAGCATCACCAAGAAGTCCACGGTGAAGTCCGTGGCCCTGGCCGTCGGGCTGGGCCTCGTCGCGCTGCCCGCGCTGTCCGCGTGCGGGTCGTCCGACGCCGACAGCGGCAGCGGCAGCGGCGGGTCCAAGACCGTCACGCTCGTCAGCCATGACTCGTGGGCCGTCTCGAAGAGCGTCCTCGCCGCCTTCGAGAAGCAGTCCGGCTACAAGGTCAGGGTCCTGGAGGACGGCGACGCCGGGCAGGCCGTCAACAAGGCCATCCTCACCAAGGACAACCCGCAGGGCGACGTCTTCTTCGGCGTCGACAACACCCTGCTCTCGCGGGCGCTCGACAACGGGCTGTTCCAGTCGTACGAGGCCAAGGGCTCCGACCTGGTCCTGCCCGAGTACCGGGTCGACCGGGACAAGCACCGGGTCACCCCGATCGACACCGGCGACATCTGCGTCAACTACGACAAGGCGTACTTCAGCAAGCACAAGCTGACCCCGCCGAGCTCCTTCGACGACCTGATCAAGCCCGAGTACAAGAACCTCCTCGTCACCGAGAACGCCTCCGCCTCCTCGCCCGGCCTCGGCTTCCTGCTCGGCACCGCCGCCGAGTACGGGGATGACGGCTGGCAGGACTACTGGAAGAAGCTCAAGGCCAACGGCGTGAAGGTCGTCGACGGCTGGGAGCAGGCGTACAACGAAGAGTTCTCCGGGTCCGCCGGCGGCAAGAAGGCCAAGGGCGACCGTCCGCTCGTCGTGTCGTACGCCTCCTCGCCGCCCGCCGAGGTGATCTACGCCGATCCGAAGCCGACGACCGCGCCGACGGGCGTCGCGACCGGCACCTGCTTCCGGCAGGTCGAGTACGCGGGTCTGCTCAGCAATGCCGAGAACGCCGAGGGCGGCAAGGCGCTGCTCGACTTCATGCTGACCAAGACGTTCCAGGACGACATGCCGCTGAACATGTTCGTCTACCCGGTGCGCGAGGCTGCCCAGGTACCGCCGGAATTCACGAAGTACGGCCCGCAGGCCAAGAACCCCGAGACCCTGGACCCGGCGAAGATCGCCGACAACCGTGACGACTGGGTCAAGTCGTGGACCTCGCTCGTACTGAAGTAGGCCCTCGCAAGGGCGCCTTCCGCGAGGGACGCGCGCGGAGCGCGGCGGTGCGGCTCGGCCTCATCGCCGTGCCCGTCGCGTTCTTCGCGGTCTTCTTCGCCCTTCCCGTCGCCGCGATCGTCGCGCGCGGCCTGAAGGTCGACGGGGTCTGGCGGTTCGGGCGTCTCCTGGACGTGCTCGGGCAGTCCGACATCCGGCACGTCCTGTGGTTCACCACCTGGCAGGCGCTCGCCTCCACCGCGCTGACCCTGCTGATCGCGCTGCCGGGCGCCTACGTCTTCGCCCGTTTCGACTTCCCCGGCAAACAGATCCTGCGGGCCGTGGTGACCGTCCCCTTCGTGCTGCCGACCGTCGTCGTGGGTACGGCGTTCCTCGCGCTCGTCGGCCGCGGCGGACTCCTGGACGAGCTGTGGGGCGTACGGCTCGACACCACCGTGTGGGCCATCCTGCTCGCGCATGTCTTCTTCAACTACGCCGTCGTCGTACGGACGGTCGGCGGGCTCTGGTCGCAGCTCGACCCGCGGCAGGAGGAGGCCGCGCGGATGCTGGGCGCGTCACGCCTCACCGCCTGGCGGACCGTCACCCTCCCGGCCCTGGGCCCCGCCGTGGCCGCCGCCGCGCTGATGGTCTTCCTGTTCACCTTCACCTCCTTCGGTGTGGTGCAGATCCTCGGCGGCCCGACGTTCTCGACGCTCGAAGTCGAGATCTACCGGCAGACGTCCGAGATCTTCGACCTGTCCACGGCCGCCGTTCTGACGATCGTCCAGTTCCTCGCCGTCGGCGCGGTCCTCGCCGTGCACGCCTGGACGGTACGGCGACGGGAGAGCGCCCTGCGCCTGGTGGACGCGTCGGTGACAGCGCGGCGGCCGCGCGGCGCCGGGCAGTGGTCGCTGCTGGCCGGTGTCCTGGTCGTCGTCGCCGTACTCCTGGTGCTGCCGCTGGCCGTGCTGGTGCAGCGGTCGCTGGACGTGCCCGACTTCGGCTACTACCGGGCGCTGACCAGTGCCGACGGCGGGGTCTTCCTCGTCCCGCCCATCGAGGCGATCGGCAATTCCCTGCAGTACGCCGTCGTCGCCACCTTCATCGCCGTGCTGATCGGCGGTCTGGCCGCGGCCGCGCTGACCCGGCGGGACGCGGGCCGGTTCGTGCGCGGTTTCGACGCGCTGCTGATGCTGCCGCTCGGGGTGTCCGCGGTGACGGTGGGGTTCGGGTTCCTGATCGCACTGGACGAGCCGCCGCTGGACCTCAGAAGTACGTGGATCCTCGTCCCGCTCGCCCAGGCGCTGGTCGGCGTGCCGTTCGTCGTACGGACCATGCTGCCCGTGCTGCGCGCCGTGGACCAGCGGCTGCGCGAGGCGGCTTCGGTGCTGGGGGCGTCGCCGTGGCGGGTCTGGCGTGAGGTGGACCTGCCGATGGTACGGCGGGCGCTGCTGATCGCGGCCGGGTTCGCCTTCGCGGTGTCGCTGGGCGAGTTCGGGGCGACCGTGTTCGTCGCGCGGCCTGACAACCCGACCCTGCCGGTGGCCGTGGCGAAGCTCCTCGGGCGGGCCGGCGATCTCAACTACGGCCAGGCTATGGCCCTTTCGACGATTCTGATGATCGTGTGCGCGGTGGCGCTGCTGGTGCTGGAGCGGCTGCGCACCGACCGGACGGGGGAGTTCTAGATGCTGCTGAGCCTTGCGGACGCGACGGTCCGGTTCGACGGGCGGGCCGTGCTGGACGGGGTCGGCCTCGACGTCGCCGAGCACGAGATCGTGTGCGTGCTGGGGCCGAGCGGCAGCGGCAAGTCGACGCTGCTGCGGGTGGTGGCCGGGCTCCAGCCACTGGACCAGGGCCGGGTGTTGCTCGACGGGCGGGACCAGGCGGGGGTGCCCGCGCACAAGCGGGGCGTCGGCCTGATGTTCCAGGACCATCAGCTCTTCCCGCAGCGGGACGTCGGCGGCAACGTGGCGTTCGGGGCACGGATGCACGGCTCCTCGAACTCCGAACAGGCCGATCGGGTAAGGGAGTTGCTCGACCTGGTCGGACTGCCGGGCGCCGCCCGCCGTGCCGTCGCCTCCCTGTCCGGCGGTGAGCAGCAGCGCGTGGCGCTGGCCCGTGCGCTCGCGCCCCGGCCGCGGTTGCTGATGCTGGACGAGCCGCTGGGCCAGCTCGACCGCTCGCTGCGGGAGCGGCTCGTGGTCGAACTGCGGGAACTGTTCGGCCGGTTGGGCACCACGGTGCTGGCCGTGACGCATGACCAGGGCGAGGCCTTCGCGCTCGCCGACCGGGTCGTGGTGATGCGGGACGGGCGGATCGCCCAGACCGGTACGCCTCTTGAGGTGTGGCAGCGTCCGGTGGACGAGTTCGTGGCCCGCTTCCTCGGCTTCGACAACGTCGTCGAGGGAACGGTCGCCGGAGAGGCCGCGGACACCCCCTGGGGCAAGCTTCCCGTGGGCGAGGACGCCGCACAGGGCACCCGGACGCTGCTCGTACGGCCGGCCGGGGTGCGGCTCGTGTCCCCGGACTCGGGGCTGCGCTGCACGGTCACGGCGCGCACGTTCAGGGGCACGCATGTCGCCGTGCACCTCCAGCCGGAGGGCGCGCCGCGCCTGGAGGCGGCGTGTGCGCTGCGGGAGGCGCCCGAGGTCGGGGACGCCGTCGGCGCGGAGTTCGACGCGGCGGAAATTGTGCTGCTGGGCTGATCACCCCGCACATAGGGTGCGGGGCATGACGTCACTCCCGCATGATCGATACTGCGACGAAATCGCCCATCAGATCGGCCTGTTGAGGGCCGTCGTGACCTCGGGCGCCGACCTGTCGGCCACCGTGCCCACCTGCCCGGACTGGTCGCTGGAGCAGCTCGTGCGGCACACGGGCGGCGCCCTGCGCTGGGTGGAGCTGACCGTGCGGACCCGGGCCGAGGAGGAGATCCCGGAGGAGCAGGTGCCGGGGTTCGCCGGCCCGGAGGGTGAGGGTGACGCCGCCGCGCTCGACGCCTGGCTCGCGCAGACCGGCGAGATGATCGTCGGCACGCTGCGGGAGGCCGGTCCCGACGCCAAGGTGTGGGGCTGGGCCGGCGTACTGAACGCCGGATTCTGGGCCAGGCGTGTGACCCACGAGATCACGATCCACCGCGCGGACGCGACCCTCGCCGCCGGCCTGCCCTACGAGGTCGCGCCCGACATCGCCGCCGACGCGATCGACGAGTGGCTGGAGATCGTCGAATGGGCGCAGCGGACCCTGCCGGACGATCCGGCGCGGGAGCTGCGCCGGCCCGGGAGCAGCATCCATCTGCACGCCACGGACAGCACCCCCGAGCTGAACGCCGAATGGTTCATCGAACTCGACCACGACGTCGTCGCCTGGTGGCGCGGCCACGAGAAGGCGACCGTCGCGCTCCGCGGCCCGCTCACCGCCGTACTGCTCGCCTTCTACCGTCGACTGCCGCTGGACAGCCCGGAGTTGGAGGTCCTCGGCGAGCGGGAGCTGCTGGAGTTCTGGCTGGAGCGGGCGACGTTCGGCTGACAGGCGTGTGGCCCGCCCCCGGGGAAGGGGACGGGCCACAGCGGTGTCGCTCTGCGGGCGCGTCAGCGGTCGCTGCTCGCCCCGCGGCGCCGCAGTCCGAAGAAGACCGCGCCGCCACCGATGGCCACCAGGCCGACCGCGATGCCGGCGATCAGGCCGGTGTTGGAGTTCGCACCGGTCTCGGCGAGGTTGGAGTCATCGGTCGCCGGGGACGGGGCGCTGCCCGTGTCCGCGGGAGCGGTGCTCTCGCTCTCCGGGGGCGTCGGAGCGGGGGTCTCCTCGGCCGGGGTCGAGGCGGAGTCCGACGGGGTCGGAGTGTCCGACGGAGCCGCCGGCTCCTCCTCTTCCTTCTTGCAGGCCGTCGACGGGGTCGTGAGGTTCGGCTTGATGTCCTCGTCGACGTAGCCCGCGGCCTTGACGTGGACGCGGTACTCGGCGTCCGGCTTCCAGTTCTCGGCGAAGGTGATGGTGACACCCTCGCGGGAGCCCTTGACCACCTGCTCGCCGACCTTCTTCAGGTCGGCGCCGTTGTTCTGCAGGTAGACGCTGATGGTCGCGGGGATGCCGCTGGGGTCCACGTCGGTGACCGTGATGACGCCCTTGTCGCCGTCGCACTTGGCTTCGGCGGAGAATTCACTGATGTTGCAGGCGAGGGCGTTGCCCGCGAGGCCGAGCGCGAGGGCGGCGGAGGCGGACGCAACACCAAGAGCGCGCACGGAGCGCGCAACAGTACGGCGGTTTATGGACACGTTTGTCCTTACGAGTTGCACCACTGAGGGGGGTTGAACGAGGCGGCGATGGGACACATCACCGTCCCCAGGAGTCTCACAGGTTTATAAGCGTGGCATAAGCAGTGTCAACGCATATGCCCTCCGCACGCGTTGGCTTTGCCCTCTTATTGCTCGCTGATGCGTTTCAGCGCCTGCGGAGCCTGCTCGATCCGGTCGACGAGGGCGATACGGGACTCCATCGACCGATCCCGGGCGAGGGCCTGCAACAGCGGCCAGGTCGGCAGCTTCTGAGTCCAGTGGGCCTTGTTCACGAGCACCATGGGGGTGGGCTCGCCGCGCGACTCGTAGTAGTTAGGCGTCGCGTTGTCGAAGATCTCCTGCACGGTGCCGGCGGCGCCCGGCAGGAAGACGACGCCCGCGTTCGAGCGGGCCAGGAGGCCGTCCTCGCGGGTGGCGTTGGCGAAGTACTTCGCGATGTGGGAGGCGAAGGGGTTCGGCGGCTCGTGGCCGTAGAACCAGGTCGGGATGCCGACGGAGCGGCCGCCCTGCGGCCAGCGGCTGCGCACCTCGAAGGCGGCCGTCGCCCACTCGGTGATCGAGGGCGTGAACTGGGGCTCCTTCGCCAGGAGTCGGAGGGCGTCGCCCAGCATCTCGTCGTCGTGCGGGGCGGCGTACGCGCCGAGGTTCGCCGCCTCCATCGCGCCCGGGCCGCCGCCGGTGGCGACCGTGAAACCGGCGCGGGCCAGTTCCCGGCCGAGCCGCGCGGCCCCCTCGTACGCCTGCGTGCCGCGCCGCATCGCGTGGCCGCCCATGACGCCCACCACCCGGGCGCCGGACAGGAGTTCGTCGAGCGCGTCCGATATGGAGTCGTCGTGGATCGCGCGGAGCATGGAGGCGTGGATGTCGCGGTCGGCCTTGGTCCGCTGGAACCAGGCGTACGCGTGGGCGTCGGGCGTGTTCTCGTAGCCGTCCGCCAGTGACGCGAAGAGATCGTCGGGCGAGTAGACCATGCCCCGGTACGGGTCGAAGGGCAGGTCGGGGACCGGCGGGAAGACCAGGGCGCCGTCCGTGCGGATCTTCGCCGCCGCCTCCTCGCGCATGGGGCAGCCCAGGAAGACGGCGCCCGCCGTGTCCGCGGTGAGCAACTCGCGCGTACGGTCCGTCAGGTCGACGGCCTGGATACGGAATCCGGCGAGGGAGCCGCGCGCCGAGACGGTCGCGTCGAACTCCTCCAGCGTCTCGATCTCACGGTCGTTGTGGTGGGCCGCATGGGCGGGCATCGTCTGCACCCGCCCATGCTAGGCACCGGCCACGGGACGGCGGGGATCAGCCCTCGATGGCCGACGGGTCCATCCACACGACCTCCCAGGTGTGGCCGTCGAGGTCGTCGAAGGCGCGGCCGTACATGAAGCCGTGGTCCTGGGTCTCGCCGGTGACGGAGCCGCCCGCGGCGACCGCCTTCTCGACCAGCTCGTCGACCTTCTCGCGGCTCTCGGAGCTCAGCGCGATCAGCACCTCGCTGGTCTTCGTCGCGTCCGCGATCTGCTTCTTCGTGAACTGGGCGTACTTCTCGTGGGTGTGCACCATCGCGACGATGGTCTCGCTGATCACGACCGAGGCGGTCGTGTCGTCGCTGAACTGCTCGTTGATCGAGTAACCGAGCTCCGTGAAGAACTTCTTCGAGGCGCCGAGGTCGTTCACGGGCAGGTTCAGGAAGATCATCTGCTGGTAGGCGGGGGCGGTCATCGTGGTCTCTCCCTCAGGTGGCTGCTGCTGTCGCTGCTGTTCGGTGGGATAGACCGGGGGTCCGAGCGGAAGTCATCGCCGCGCGGAGATTTTTTTCGTACGAGTTTTTCAGCGGGCCAGGGGCGCCGCGGCCAGTTCGGCCACGACCAGGGTGAGCGGGCAGAAGAAGACCAGCAGCGCGCCTGCGCGCAGGGCTGCCGCGCTGCGGAGCATCGCCGTGGGGGCGCCGAGGCGGAGCAGTGCGGCCGTTGTCTCCGCGCGGGCCTGCTTGGCCTCCACGGCGGCCGTGAGGAGGGTGGCCACGGCACAGCCGGTGACGACGGTGGCGCCGACGGCGGTGAGGGGGCCGATGGCGTCCCTGGCCACGGGGGCGGACAGGGGCGCCATGGCGTACGCCGCGGAGGCCACGGCGCAGACGACGCCGAGGGGGCGCCCGATGCGGGCGGCTTCGGCCATCAGGACACGACCCGCGAGGAGGCGTACCGCGCCCGGGCGTACGGCCTGCAGGACGCGGCCGCAGAGGTGGGTGAGGCCGGGGGCCGCCAGGGCCAGCCCGAGGGCCGTCAGGAGCCAGCCGACCAGGACTGCCGCGGGGCCGGTGGGGAGGGCGGCGGGAAGCGTGAGGGGGGTGGGGGTGGCGGTGCGGCCCGCGTAGGCCTCCACGGCGATGCCCGCGGCGAGGACCGCGACGCCCCAGGGCAGGCCGGCGGGGGGCTTGGCGGGAGCCGGCAGGTGGGTCAGGTGGTCCAGTGCCGGGCCGGCGTCGTCAGCCGCGGGGTCGGCCGCGGGGTCCGGCGCGGGTGGGGTGCCGTCGGACTCCGGGGCGGGCGCCACTTCAGCGGTACGACTGTCCGCGGACGGCGCGGCCACGCCCTCGCCGTCCTCCGCGGCGCCGGGCGCGGCCGTGCGGCCCCGCCTCAGACGGGCCCCGAACCTGCCGTACGCACCGAAGGTCTCCCGGGCCATCGACCTGCCGTACCCCCCGATGCCGCTGTACGCCCGCCTCGCGCCTCGTGCCCCGGTGGGTCCGGGCTCCTTCGGGCGCAGCACCAGTGCCACCGCCGTCGACGCGACGGCCGGCGTCAGGGACAGCAGCGTCAGGGCGGCCGGCAGGGGGAGGGGGGCGTTCGCTGCCAGGAACTGCGCTGCGGCGCCGTCGAAGGGCATGCCGGTCAGGTCGCCCCGGAGGTGGAGGAAGACGAGCAGGGCGAGCATCGAGCCGAGGGCGCAGGACAGGGCCGTGGTGGTGGCCGAGACCAGCATCAGACGGGCCGGGCCCAGTCCGATCGCCGAGAGGCCGGAGCGGGGCTTGGTGCCGGGGTCCGTGCGCGCCACCGCGACCGCGAAGTGGATCGTCGCGGCCAGCGGGGGCACGCACCAGGCAAGGCGGAGGACCGCCGCGGACGTGTCGGTGTGGGACATGGCGTAGCCCAGGACGCACAGCAGCAGGAAGCCCGTGCCGGCCGACGCCGCCGCCAGGAGCAGACGGCGCAGCTGTACGGCGGGCTGGGCGCTGCGGCTCAGACGGAGAGCGAGCACGCGGCCCGGCCTTCCGTCGCGGTGACCGGGGGCAGGTGCACCGTGTTCACGCGCCGTCCGTCGAGCAGGGCGAGGGTGCGGTCGGCGAACGCCGCGTTCTCCGCGTCGTGGGTGGCCAGCACGACCGTGATGCCGTGCGAGCGGGCCGCTGTCGTCAGGGTGCGCAGGACGTGCGCGCGGTCGGCGCGGTGCAGCGGGGCCGTCGGCTCGTCGGCGAACAGGACCGTGGGGGAGGGGGCCAGGGCACGGGCGATGCAGACGCGCTGGCGTTCGGCCTGGACGAGCTGGTGCGGGCGCTTGCGGGCCGCCTCGCCGACGTCCAGGCGGTTCAGCCACTCCAGCGCGGTCGTCTTGGCGCGGCGGCGGCTGGTGCCGCGCAGCATCAGGGGGAGCGCGGCGTTCTCCCAGACGTTCAGCTCGGGGACGAGTGACGGGGCCGGGTCGATCCAGGTGAAGCGGTCCCGGCGGAGCCGTTCGCGCGCCATCGGCGTCATGGTGTGCACCGGCACGCTGTTGAACCAGACCTCGCCGCTGCGGGCGGGGGACAGGCCGGACAGACACTGCAGGAGAGCCGTCTTGCCGCTGCCGCGGGGACCGGTGACGGCGAGGATCTCCCCCTCACGCACACCCAGCGAGACCCCGCCGAGCGCGGGGGAGCCGTCGCCGTGCGTGAAGTGCAGCGCGCGTGCCCAGAGCACGTCGTTGTCCGGCGGAGCCTCCATGGGCGTACACCTCGTCAGATCCGTAGTTCCCGGGCCGTTCCCCCGTGCGGGGGAACGAAGACAGGGCCGATCGGTTACCAGGCACGCTAAGGATCCGGGGGCGCAACGACGGACAGCACGCGGCGGGGGTGCACCCTTCTCACTCCTACGGGTGCACCCCCGCCGTCGAACGAACCACGTGCGGTTAGAGCTTGGTCCACGCCTCCGTCAGCGTCGCGCGCAGGATCTGCTCGATCTCATCGAACGTCTCCTGGTTGGAGATCAGCGGCGGCGCGAGCTGGACGACCGGGTCGCCGCGGTCGTCGGCACGGCAGTACAGACCGTTGTCGAACAGGGCCTTGGAGAGGAATCCGTACAGAACCCTCTCGGTCTCCTCCTCGTTGAACGACTCCTTTGTCGCCTTGTCCTTGACGAGCTCGATGCCGTAGAAGAAGCCGTTGCCGCGGACGTCGCCGACGATCGGAAGGTCGTACAGCTTCTCCAGCGTCGCGCGGAACGCGGCCTCGTTGTCGAGGACGTGCTGGTTGAGGTTCTCGCGCTCGAACAGGTCGAGGTTGGCGATGCCCACCGCGGCCGACACCGGGTGGCCGCCGAAGGTGTAGCCGTGCAGGAAGGTGTTGTCGCCCTTGTAGAACGGCTCGGCCAGGCGGTCGGAGATGATGCAGGCGCCGATCGGGGAGTAGCCCGAGGTCATGCCCTTGGCGCAGGTGATCATGTCCGGGACGTAACCGAACTTGTCGCAGGCGAACATCGTGCCGAGGCGGCCGAAGGCGCAGATGACCTCGTCCGACACCAGCAGGACGTCGTACTGGTCGCAGATCTCGCGCACCCGCTGGAAGTAGCCGGGCGGGGGCGGGAAGCAGCCGCCCGCGTTCTGGACGGGCTCCAGGAAGACCGCGGCGACGGTCTCCGGGCCCTCGAAGAGGATCTGCTGCTCGATCTGGTCGGCGGCCCAGCGGCCGAAGGCCTCCGGGTCGTCACCGAAGATCGGGGCGCGGTAGATGTTGGTGTTCGGCACCTTGTGCGCGCCGGGGACCAGCGGCTCGAAGGGGGCCTTCAGGGCCGGCAGACCCGTGATGGACAGGGCGCCCTGCGGGGTGCCGTGGTACGCGACCGCGCGCGAGATGACCTTGTGCTTGGTGGGCTTGCCGGTCAGCTTGAAGTACTGCTTGGCCAGCTTCCAGGCGGTCTCCACCGCCTCGCCGCCGCCGGTGGTGAAGAAGACCTTGTTGAGATCGCCCGGCGCGTGGTCCGCGATGCGCTCGGCCAGCTCCACGGCCTTCGGGTGGGCGTAGGACCAGATCGGGAAGAACGCCAGCTCCTGCGCCTGCTTGAAGGCGGTCTCGGCAAGCTCGACGCGACCGTGCCCGGCCTGCACCACGAACAGGCCGGCGAGCCCGTCGAGGTAGCGCCTGCCCTTGTCGTCGTAGATGTAGGTGCCCTCGCCCCGGACGATCGTCGGGACGGGGGCCTGCTCGTACGAGGACATACGCGTGAAGTGCATCCACAAGTGGTCGTACGCGGTCCTGCTGAGGTCCTGAGGGCTGTTGGTGCTCACGGTTATCGGGTCCTCACGGTTATCGGGTTCCCCACATGTAGGTCTGCTTCTTGAGCTTGAGGTAGACGAAGCTCTCCGTCGAGCGCACTCCGGGGAGGGCGCGGATACGTCGGTTGATGACGTCCAGGAGGTGGTCGTCGTCCTCGCAGACGATCTCCACCATCAGGTCGAAGGACCCGGCGGTCATCACCACGTACTCGCATTCGGCCATGGCGGTCAGTGCGTCGGCCACGGACTCCACGTCGCCCTCGACGTGCACGCCGACCATCGCCTGCCGGCGGAAACCCACGGTGAGCGGGTCCGTGACAGCGACGATCTGCATGACGCCCTGGTCGAGCAGCTTCTGTACGCGCTGGCGCACGGCCGCCTCGGACAGACCGACGGCCTTGCCGATGGCGGCGTACGGCCGGCGGCCGTCCTCTTGAAGTTGTTCGATGATGGCGAGGGAGACGGCGTCCAGCTGGGGACCGCCGTTCCTGGACTCGCGGGAGTCCCTGTGCTCTGCGCTTCGACTGGCCACGACGTCACTGTGCACGACGTCTCGACAGTTCCGCAAGGCCGAGGCGATGAAATTCGTTGTTTGTGTGACTGAGACCTGCGGATTTCGCAGAAGAGGCGCCCAGTGGGGGTGTTGAAAACGTGGGTCAGCCGATTAGGGTGGGTGTCTCAGAGAATGGACAGCTCTACCTGACAGGAGGCCGGCAGTGAGCACCGAGCTGCGTCGTCTGCGCAACTACATCGACGGTGAGTTCCGGGACGCCGCCGACGGACGGACCACCGAGGTGGTCAACCCCGCGACGGGCGAGGCGTACGCGACCGCGCCGCTGTCCGGGCAGGCGGACGTCGACGCCGCGATGGAGGCCGCCGCGCGTGCCTTCCCCGCGTGGCGTGACGCGACCCCCGCCGAGCGACAGAAGGCCCTGCTGAAGATCGCCGACGCGTTCGAGGAGCGGGCCGAAGAGCTCATCGCGGCCGAGGTGGAGAACACGGGCAAGCCGATCGGACTCACGCGGTCCGAGGAGATCCCGCCGATGGTCGACCAGATCCGCTTCTTCGCGGGCGCGGCGCGGATGCTGGAGGGCCGCTCGGCCGGTGAGTACATGGAGGGCCTGACCTCCATCGTGCGCCGTGAGCCGATCGGCGTCTGCGCGCAGGTCGCGCCCTGGAACTACCCGATGATGATGGCCGTATGGAAGTTCGCGCCGGCCCTCGCGGCGGGCAACACGGTCGTCCTGAAGCCGTCGGACACCACCCCGGCGTCGACCGTCCTGATCGCCGAGATCATCGGGGGCATCCTGCCCAAGGGTGTCTTCAACGTCATCACCGGCGACCGTGACACCGGGCGGCTGATGGTCGAGCACCCGACTCCGGCGATGGCCTCCATCACCGGTTCGGTACGGGCCGGCATGTCGGTCGCCGAGTCCGCGTCCAAGGACCTCAAGCGGGTCCACCTGGAGCTGGGCGGCAAGGCCCCGGTCGTCGTGTTCGCCGACACCGACATCGCCAAGGCCGTGGAGGACATCTCCGTCGCGGGCTTCTTCAACGCCGGGCAGGACTGTACGGCCGCCACGCGCGTCCTCGTCCACGAGGCCATCCACGACGAGTTCGTGCAGGCGCTCGCGAAGGCCGCCGCCGACACCAAGACCGGGCAGCCGGACGACGAGGACGTGCTGTTCGGCCCGCTCAACAACCCGAACCAGCTCAAGCAGGTCTCCGGGTTCATCGAGCGGCTGCCCGCCCACGCCAAGGTCGAGGCCGGCGGTCACCAGGTCGGTGACAAGGGGTACTTCTACGCGCCGACCGTGGTGTCCGGGCTGAAGCAGGACGACGAGATCGTCCAGCAGGAGGTCTTCGGCCCCGTCATCACCGTGCAGTCCTTCTCGGACGAGGCGCAGGCCGTCGAGTGGGCCAACGGCGTCGAGTACGCGCTCGCGTCGTCCGTGTGGACCAAGGACCACGGGCGGGCGATGCGGATGTCCAAGGCGCTGGACTTCGGGTGCGTGTGGATCAACACGCACATTCCGCTGGTTGCGGAGATGCCGCACGGCGGGTTCAAGAAGTCCGGGTACGGCAAGGACCTGTCGGCGTACGGGTTCGACGACTACACGCGGATCAAGCACGTGATGACGTCCCTGGACGCGTGACGCTGCGCTAGGCGCCGCGGGGGTCGTGGCCGTCTCACGGCTGCGGGTTCGATGTGGCCGGTCGCGCAGTTCCCCGCGCCCCTTCGCGGCGTCGCAGCCCCGGACGGAGTGAGTACCGTTCGGGGCTGCTGCTCGACATGGCGTCGATTGATCGGCCGCGGTCAGCAGCGGCATGCTGCGGCAATGGCCCTCCCCTCGATGAACTCCCCGCTGTCCCGCCGGACTTTGCTGCGCACCCTCGGTGCGGGCGCTGCGCTCGGTGGGCTCGCCGGCTGCGGTGTGCGGCCCGCCTATGTGTCGCCCGGCGACCGGGCCGCCACCGATGTCTCCGCGACCGACAAGCGGCTCACCTGGGCGAACTGGCCGCTGTACATCGACACGGACGACGAGGACGCGAGGCGCAGGCCCACCCTGGAGGCGTTCGAGAAGAGCGCAGGGATCTCCGTCGACTACGTCGAGGAGATCAACGACAACGACGAGTTCTTCGGCAAGATCAGCCCCTCCCTGATGAACCATCAGGGCACGGGCCGCGATCTCGTCGTCATCAGCGACTGGATGTGCGCCCGGTTCGTACGTCTGGGCTGGGTGCAGGAGATGGACCGGGCGCGCCAGCCGAACGTGACGAAGTACCTGGACCCGCTGCTGCGTTCACCGGCGTTCGACCCCGGACGGAAGTACACCGTGCCGTGGCAGTCCGGCATCACCGGCATCGCGTACAACCGCCGTCGGCTGGGCCGCGACATACACAGTGTCTCCGAGCTGTGGGCGAGCGACCTGAAGGGCCGGGTGACCCTGCTCTCCGGTCTGGACGAGGCCTTCGCGCTGCTCATGCAGGGCAACGGCGTCGACATCACCCGGTGGACCGCGGACGACTTCCACACCGTCTGCGACCAGGTCGACAAGCAGGTCCGCAAGGGCCAGATCCGCCGCTTCACCGGCAACGACTACATCAAGGACCTGTCGAGCGGCGACGTCCTGGCCTGCCAGGCCTACTCGGGCGACGTCATCCAGCTCCAGGCCGACGACCCCGACATCCGCTTCGTCGTCCCGGAGGAGGGCGCCGAGCTCTGGTCGGAGTCCCTGATGGTCCCCAACCTGGCCCGCCACAAAGCCAACGCCGAGCGGCTGATCGACTACTACTACGACCCTGAGGTCGCCGCCGACCTTGCCGCATGGGTCAACTACGTCTGCCCCGTCCCGGCCGCCCAGGACGTCCTCGCCTCCGCCAAGGACCAGGAGACGGCGGCGCTGGCCGAGGATCCGCTGATCTTCCCGGACGCGGCCATGCGTCGGCGTCTCGCGATCGCTCGGGACATCACGTCGGAGGAGCGGGTGGGGTTCGCGAAGCGGTGGAACGCGATCGCGGGGTTGTAGGCGGCCCTACGGCCCCTGTTCCCCCTACCAGTGACCCTGCCGGTGCACCGCCGTGCGCCCCACCGTCGCCGCCAGTTTGCGCAGTCGGCGCCAGTCCAGGCGTGGGCCGCGCTGGGGGACGCCGGGGCGTTTGCGGGGGACGCGGACGCGTAGGGCGCCCGGAGTGATGCGGCAGTGGACCGGGGCCGGCAGGACAAGGGCCTCGCCGTCGATGCCGGCCTCGATCTCCTCACGGTCGGCCTCGATGACCACCTCGGTTGCGGTGAGGATGCTGAGGCCGGGCGGCGCGGGGTCGAGGAGCAGTGCGGCGGCCTCGGCCGCGCTGTCCACCCTGATGCCGAGGACGCCGAGAACGGCGGCGTCGAGGCGGTCGCGGCGGCCGAGTCCGAAGGGATCGTCCGTGCGGTAGGGGTTGTTGCTGACCAGCACGGCATGCGGGGCGTGGAGGGTCGTGCCCCCCGCCCGGACGGTCAGCAGCGGGCCCTGCTGGCGGGTGAGCAGATCGGGCAGCAGCTCCAGGCTGGTGCCGATCTTGTCGTCGCGGTACCCGGGGCTCTGCACGATGGCCGCGTACGCGCCGAAGGAGGCGTTGTTGACGAAGGGCCGGCCGCTTGCGAAGCCGAGGTCGACGCGCAGCTCCACGCCGTCGACGAGCGCGTCGAGGCAGGCGGCGGGATCCTCGCGGTCGAGGCCCAGGTCCATGGCGAAGTGGTTGCGGGTCCCGGCGCTGATCACCAGGAACGGGATGTCGTACGCGGCGGCGATGGCCGCGACCAGTGCCTGGGTGCCGTCCCCGCCTGCCACACCGAGCAGATCCGCGCCGTCCGAAACGGCCTTGCGGGCCAGGGCGGTGACGTCCTGATGCTCATCGGGGTCGAGGAGGACGACCTCGGCGCCGAGCCGTTCCGCCTTCTCCTTGAGCGCGAAGCGCTCCACCTTCCCGCCGCCCGAGCGGGGGTTCATGATCAGGATCGCCCGCCGCGGTGGCGCCGCCTTGCGCCCCCGCATCACCCGCACCCGTGAGCTCCCCGTGCCCCGCAGCGCGTACCGGCCGCTCCACACGGCCACCGTCCACAGCGCCACGGACGCCAGCAGCGACCAGAATAGGGTGGCGGCGAACAACGTGATCACGGCGGCCGGTACGGCCAGGGCCACCACGCCCGCCAGCCAGCGCAGAGGTCCGCGCAGCGTCAGCGTCCACCACACGGCGACGGCGCCGATCCCCAGGCCCGCCACACCGGCCACCAGGAGCAGCACTCCGCCGACCCCGCCGTAGGCGAGCGGCACGAGCACTGCGAGCCCCGCTGCGGCCAGTGAAGCCCGTGCCGCCCAACGTTGCCCCCGGTAAGCCCGTTCGCTCAGGTCCAGGCCCATGCGTCCTCCCTCGTCGGCGGACATCGTAGGGCCGGCCCGGTGCGGGCCGCATGGCGGCCCGTCGGTTCGGGCGCCGCGACGGAGCCCGGCTTTGAACGTGTTCAACTCCAGGCGTACGCTGCGCCCATGAGCGACAGAGCCGCCCTGCTCAAGGGCATCCGCGTCTGGCTGGCCCTCTTCGTCGTCTGCCTGGTGCTCAGCGGCGCCACCGCCTTCCCCCTCGTCCACGAACTGCGCTGGACCGAGGACCTGTTGCGCGCCCTGTCCGTGCCGGAGCACCTCCCCGGCCTCATGGACTGGATCGAGCGCGTCCGGCGTGGTCTCGACACCGCCGACGCCGACTACCCCTTCCTGCTCTACGGCACGGACTGGCTCGCCTTCGCCCATCTCGTCATCGCGGTCGCCTTCTACGGCCCCTACCGCGACCCGGGCCGCAACATCTGGGTCGTCGAGTTCGGGATGATCGCCTGCGCGGGCATCATTCCGCTCGCCCTGATCTGCGGGCCGATCCGCGGCATCCCCTTGTGGTGGTCGGTGATCGACATGTCGTTCGGCGTCTTCGGGATCATCCCGCTGTACGTCGTGCGGAAGAGGATCAAGCGGCTGGAGGCGCTGACGACACCGTCAGCACCTCCGGCCGCCGCCGCCGCCGTCGTCAGCGGTTGAACGCCGGGAAGGCGAAGCGCTGGACTATGGACAGGCCGTCGCCCTTCGCATCGGTCGAGTTGACGGAGTAGACGACCGTCCGGGACAGATTGCGGGTGGCCGCGACGACGGTGTGATAGCCGGGGCGGGAACCCGTCTTGCCCCAGATCTCCTTGCCGTTCAGCTCGAAACGCTCCAGCGAGGCACCCATGGTGGCTCCCTCGATGTCCGGGACCGCGAACATCTCCTTCAGCTGCGGCTCGGGCACGACCCGACCGCGGAACAGGGCGAACAACAGCCGTTCCAGGTCCGCCGTCGTCGAGATCATGTCGCCGGCCGCGAACCGGTCGGACATATTCCACTCGGTCACGTCGACCAGCTTGCCGTCGATCCAGTCGTAGCCGCGGTTGTGCGGTCCGTGGACGCGGGGGTCCGGGCCGTCGGGGAAGGACGTGTGCCGCATACCGAGCGGGCGGAAGATCCGTACGGACGCTTGGTGGGCGTACGAGTCGCCGGTGACCTTCTCGATCAGCATGCCCAGCACCGTGTAGTGGATGTTGCCGTACCGCTGGTACTCGCCGGGCGCGTGATAGGGGTCGGGGCCCTTGGCGACCGACGTGGCCACCACCTCCTCGGGGGTCAGCGTCTCGAAGCGGTGCTCGTAACCGTCGTCGACGCCCTCGCCGAGGGACGCCCCCGGCTGCAGGCCGCTGGTGAAGTTCAGCAACTGCCGTACGGTGATGGGCGCGAAGTCCTCGGTGAGCAGGCCGGGCAGATACTGCTGGACCGTCCCGTCGAGGGAGATCCGGCCCTCGGCGGCGAGTTGCAGCACGATCGCCGAGGTCACGATCTTCGTCGTCGAACCGGCGCGGAAGCGGGCGTTCTCCAGCGCCGGCGCCCCGGTTCCCATGTCCCGCACGCCGGCCGCCCCGTGCCAGCTCCCCTTGCCGCCTACGCGGATCAGCGCGGCCGTGGCGTCCTTGTCGGGCAGCCCCGCGAGCGCGGCGCACAGGGCCTTGACGTCGGGGCCGCTCTTCGGGGCCGTCTCGATCGCGTGCGCGGAACAGGACGAGGACGGCGCGGGCCGCGCGGAGGCCGTCCCGGCGAGCGGCAGTGCGGCCAGGGTCAGGGCGAGCGCTGAGGTGAGGAGTACGGGAAGCGGGCGTACGGGCATCTGCTGCTCCTGGAGTCGGGTCGGTGGGATGTCCGTGATCATCGTCGGGCCGTACGGTCCCGCGGCGGATCGTCGGTGAGGAGGGGCTGCGACCCTGGGGGAGCCCGGAGCAAATGCCGTGCAGAGCAAGGGAGTTGTGGGGGATCGCCCCTACGGGGGCGCCGGTCGGCGAAAAAGTGTTATCGCCGACCCCTTCACCGCGTCTCCACTGGCGGAATGTGATCTGCGATATAGCCGACAGTGCTGGTCAGGCTGAGAAGGTGCGTACGGGCAGCGCATGACCCGGGAGAGGACGTACGTGGACGAGGGAGCCGGCAGGCAGTGGCGCTCCACCATCGCGGCGGCGCAGGCCGGTGACCGGCAGGCGCTGGACGAACTGGTGGAGGGCTGGCTGCCGCTGGTCTACAACGTCGTCGGACGTGCCCTGAACGGCCATGCCGATGTCGACGACGTCGTCCAGGAGACGATGCTGCGTGCCGTCGACAACCTCGGCTCGCTGCGGGACCCGGACAGCTTCCGCTCCTGGCTCGTCGCGATCGCCATGCGGCAGATCCGGGACCGGGCCCGCCGCAAGCAGTCGGCGCCGCTTGAGGAGTCGGCGGCGCGCGAGGCCACCGACTTCGCCGAACTCACCGTGCTGCGGCTCCAGTTGGAGGGGCAGCGGCGGGAGGTCGCGGAGGCGGTGCGCTGGCTGGACACCGAGGACCGGCAGTTGCTGTCGCTGTGGTGGCTGGAAGTCGCCGGCGAGCTGACCCGGCGCGAACTGGCCGCCGCGGCCGGGATCAGCCGGCAGCACGCCGCGGTGCGCGTCCAGCGGGTGAAGGAGCGGCTGGAGACCGCGCGCGGCATCGTCCGCGCACTCGACGGCGCCTGCCCCGACCTGCGCGAACTGACCGCCCGTTGGAACGGGCGCCCGGACTCCGTCTGGCGCAAGCGGCTGGCCCGGCACATCAGGGGCTGCGGATACTGCGGCGACACCCGCGAGGCCGTCGTACCGGCGGAACGCCTTCTCGTCGGCATCGCGCTCGTCCCGATCCCGGTCGGCCTCACCCTGTCGCTCGCCCTCAGCGGCAAGACGGCGGTCGCGGCAACGGCGACGGCCACGGCGACCTCCGTCGGCTGGTCCGCGAAGGTGATGGCCGCGATCACCCAGCCCGCCGTCGCGGTGACGGCCGGGGTGACACTCGTCGCGGGCGGCGCGTACGTCGTCACCCAGACCCCGGACGCCCCGCCCCGCGCCGCCGCCCCCACCGCGGCGAGCACGGCCCGCCCGCCGGCGACGGCCCCGACCGTGTCACCGACGGCCACGCTCTCACCGTCCCCCTCACCCTCGCCGTCTCCGTCACCATCGCGGAAGGCCGACGTCTACGGCACGGTCGTCGACGCCGTCGACCGGGCCCCGGACCCGAACGCCCGCCCCGCCGCCCTGCCGCACCGCCCCGAGTCCGGTATCACCAGCACCTGGGGCGCGAAGGCCGTCATGCAGCACCGCGGCGAGAAGGTGACGCTCAGCGGGCAGGGCTACATCCTGGTGCGCTGGCAGATCTCCCCGCAGTCACGGTCCGGCGCGCTGGTCATGCCGACCTGGACCGGCCTGAAGGGCAGGCTCTTCCATGTCGCGTCCGGCGGCGGCCGTCGCATGGACGACACCACCGGCCCCGACACCACCGGCATGGGCGGCCCCGCCACCGGCTACACGGTCCTGCCCGACGGCACCCAGC